>JBKQUY010000060.1:0-53971 GCA_052325425.1 Bacteroidia bacterium
ATACCTGCAGCGCCTGCTACCGGAGGCAATTCACCGATATGTTCCGGCGCAACGCTAAATCTTACAGCCAGTTCAGCCGGAGCGACCAGCTATAGCTGGACCGGCCCGAACACTTATTCTTCAACGATCCAAAACCCGTCTATAACAGCCACAACTACAGCAGACGGAGGCACCTATTCAGTCACAGCGACCAATAGCTGCGGAACCAGCGCTGGAGGAACAGTAACAATTACAATAAACCCAACTCCGACTATGGCCATTACCGGTACTACAACGATATGCAGCGGTTCCGGCACAACCCTTACTGCTTCCGGAGCGAATACTTATGCCTGGACAGGAGGCCCAGCCACAGCCACTTATAGTGTAACACCGACAACTACAACTACATATACAGTTACAGGAACAAACACAGCAGGTTTATGCACTGCTACAGCTACCCAGGCAGTGACGGTTAATAATTTACCTATAGTGCCCACCGCCGGAGGTAATACTCCTGTTTGCGCGGGTGCCACCCTAAACCTTACTGCGACTTCCACAGGAGCGGTAAGCTATAGCTGGACAGGTCCGAATAGTTTTTCTTCAACCACGCAAAACCCATCTATATCCGCTATAACAACGGCAGATGGCGGAACCTATTCCGTTACCGCTACCAATGGCTGCGGAACCAGCGCTGCCGGAACGACAGCAATAATTGTAAATGCATTACCTACAATTACCATCAGCGGCACAACCACTGTATGTAACGGAACAGGCACTACTCTTACTGCTACGGGCGCCAATACATATGTATGGACTGGCGGCCCGAGTACAGCAACGTATTCTATAACCCCTACAGCTACTACAACCTATACGGTTACCGGTACAAATACAACGACTACCTGTTCAAATACGGCTACCAAATCAGTAACTGTTGACGCCCCGACGGTTAGCATCAGCGGAAAGACGGCTACCTGCGCTGGGGTAAAAGATACGCTTACCGCTGTTCCTACAGGAGCAAGCCCATTTACTTATAGCTGGAGCACAAACGGAACTCATGATACTATAATAGCCACACCGGTGATATCTGCCGGAGCCAATGTAACCACTTTGGCATGTTCAGCATCGGGTGATGCCAACGGTACGGGTACAGCCGCGACTTTTTCTTACCCTGCCGGCGTAACAACCGATGGCAATGGAAATTTATATGTTGCCGATGATTTTAATTATAAAATAAGAGAGATAGTTATCTCTTCGGGTGTGGTTACCACGCTGGCGGGTTCAGGAAACCCCGGTTCAACCAATGGAACAGGCTCTGCAGCAAGTTTCTATTATCCTACAGGAGTTGCTGTTGACGGAAGCGGAAACCTCTATGTAGCCGATTCGTATGATAATGAAATCCGCAAAGTAGTTATTTCGAGTGGCGTAGTTACAACTTTTGCCGGTTCTACTGCATCGGGCTCTGCCAATGGAACAGGTACAGCGGCAGGTTTCAACAGCCCGGTTGGTGTAATGTATGATGGCAGCGGTGACCTTTATGTTGCCGATGCAAGCAATAATGAAATACGAAAAATAGTTATTTCAAGCGCTGCGGTTACTACTTATGCGGGAGCCACAGCATCAGGCTCTGCCAATGGTACAGGAACCGCTGCAAGTTTTCACTATCCCACTGGCCTGGTTACCGATGGCAATGGCAATATGTATGTAGCGGATTATCTTAATGATGAAATACGAAAGATAGTTATTTCAAGCGCTGCCGTTACTACCCTGGCTGGCTCCACAACAGCAGGCTCTGTCAATGGAACAGGCACCGCTGCAAGTTTCGACCACCCGACGGGAGTAACATATGATGGAGCAGGCAACCTGTATATTGCGGATGAAACGAATAATGAAATAAGACAGATAGTTATTTCAAGCGGAGTTGTTACCACATTAGCAGGTAGTACAACTTCCGGTTCCACCAATGGCACCGGCACCGCGGCAAGTTTCGACGGCCCTTATGGAATATGTACTGATGCTGCCGGAAATATTTATGTCGGCGACCAGTATAATAACAGAATACGTAAAATAACCACGCCTGATAAATACAGCGTAACTATAACCGATGCGGACGGATGTTCCACAACCACCACAGAAACCGTCACTGCGGCTACATCTCCCACCGTTACGGTATCGGCATCGCCTGCTACGGTGTGCTCGGGCGTATCTACAACCATTACTGCCAGCGGTGCGACAACTTATTTATGGAATACAGGCGCTACAACTGCAAGCGTTACAGAGACCCCGACAAGTACCACAACATATTCGGTAACGGGAACCACATCAGGTTGCGGTGTTACTAAAACACAGGCTATAACTGTAAATCCTTCTCCCACAGTTTCCATATCGCCTTCAGCGCCGACAATTTGTACAGGTGGAAATGTAAGCCTCGTGGCAAGCGGAGCATCGACCTATTCATGGTCGCCATCAACCAACCTTAGTGCAACAACAGGCGCTACAGTTACTGCCAACCCTACTGCAACCACTACTTATTCCATAACCGGAACAAGCGCCGGCGGTTGTGTCAGCACCTCGCCTCAAACGGTTGTGGTAACAGTTGCCGCTTCATTAAATGTCGCGGTAACTCCATCTGCCCCGTCCATCTGCGCTGGTGGGAATGTGGTGCTGGATGCCACCGGCGCGGCCAGTTTTGTATGGAAACCTGCAACAGATTTAAGTTGTTCTACCTGTTCAAACCCAACAGCCACGCCAACTGCAACTTCTACCTATAAAGTAGTCGGAACCAGTGGTTCATGCTCAGATTCAGCTAATGTAACCATAACGGTAAATGCATTGCCAACGGTTTCTATAACAGGTACAACAACCATATGCGATGGCGGAAGCACAACCCTTACCGGTTTGGGAGCGAATACTTATGTGTGGACCGGAGGCCCAAGTACGGCTACCTATTCTGTAACACCTGCAGCTACCACAACCTATACTGTTACAGGAACAAGCACTATAACTACATGCAGCAATACAGCTACAAAAACAGTTACTGTAAATGCATTGCCAACGGTTTCTATAACAGGTACAACAACCATATGCGATGGCGGAAGCACAACCCTTACAGGAAGCGGAGCCAATACATACGTTTGGACCGGTGGGCCGAGTACGGCTACGTATAGCGTTACGCCTACGACCAATACTACATATACAGTTACAGGTACAAGCACTGTAACCAGTTGCTCAAATACAGCCACACAATTGGTAACAGTAAATGCGCTACCTGCTGTATCTATAACAGGTACAACAACCATATGCGATGGCGGAAGCACCACCCTTACAGGTAACGGAGCAAGTACTTATGTATGGACCGGCGGGCCAAGCACGGCAACTTATAGTGTATCGCCTGCAACAAATACAACATATACCGTAACCGGAACAAACTCTGTAACAACATGCAGTAATACAGCAACACAACAGGTAACGGTTAATGCCTTGCCGACAATATCTATAAGCGGGGCAAGTTCGGTATGTTCGGGTTCTAATACTACGCTTACCGCTTCGGGAGCGAGTACCTATGTATGGACAGGTGGGCCGGGTACAGCAGCTTATAATGTATCTCCGACTGCGAACACTACCTACACCGTGACCGGAACCAGTTCGGTTACAACATGCAGCAACACTGCTACACATACAGTATCAATAATTGCATTGCCGACTGTCACAATAGGCGGTGTGGCATCTATATGCAGTGATTCGAGTACTATACTTACCGCTTCTGGCGCCAATACATACGTATGGACCGGCGGCCCAGGCACTGCGGCATATTCTGTAACGCCTTCAGCTACTACCACCTATACGGTTACAGGAACCAGTTCGGTAACGACATGCTCCAATACCGCTACCCAGGTGGTTACCGTAAACCCTGCGCCAGTGGTTACAGTGAGCCCATCTTCACCGGGAATATGCACAGGCGGAAATGTAAACATGACAGCCAGCGGGGCTGCCACCTATTCGTGGTCACCCGGAGCAACCCTGAATGACTCTACCACTGCTACTGTTAATGCAATGCCTACGGCTACCACGACTTATTCGATAAGCGCGATAAGCGCAGCAGGTTGCCCGGGCAGCGGCCCCAAAACGGTGGTGGTAACAGTATCAACATCTCTGAATGTTACAGCTACAGCATCTGTGACAACCATTTGTTCGGGTGGCAATGTTAACCTGAGCGCAAACGGTGCTTCAAATTATACCTGGAGCCCTGCAAGTGGTTTAAGTTGTTCAACCTGTGCCGGACCTGATGCCTCACCGACGGTTACTACTACATATATGGTAGTAGGGACCAGCGGAACCTGTATAGATTCGGCTAATTTAACTATAACTGTAAATTCGTTGCCGACAGTTTCCATAACCGGAACATCAACTATATGCGATGGTGGAAATACTACACTGATGGGTAATGGGGCTAATACATACGCATGGACGGGTGGCCCAAGTACAGTTAACTATAATGTGTCTCCGACTGCGAATACTACCTACACTGTTATGGGAACAGACACTGTAACAGGTTGTTCTGATTCGGCAACACAGGCTGTAACAGTAAATGCGTTGCCAACAATAAGTATTGCCGGAACAACTACAATATGCGATGGAGGAAATACCACGCTCACAGGAAGCGGAGCCAGCACTTATGTATGGACGGGCGGCCCAGGCACAGCGGCTTACAATGTATCGCCAACCGCGAACACTACCTATACCGTAACCGGAACCAATTCGGTAACAACATGCAGCAATAGCGCAACACAACTTGTAACGGTAAATGCATTGCCAGCCGCATCTTTCACCGATAGCTCTGTATGTTTTGGATCGGCAACAGGTTTTACAAATACATCTACCGGCGGAAATATTTATAGCTGGAATTTTGGTGATGGGGCAGGAACATCTTCTGTACAAAATCCTACTTATACTTATGCCGCGCCCGGAACGTATAATGTAAGCCTTACTGTTACATCATCTGCCGGTTGCACTGACGATACTATTTTACCGGTTACAGTTAATGCACTACCTACTATTAGTGTAACGGGTACCGGTACCATTAATGAAGGAAGCCTGGATACTTTAAAGGCAAGCGGAGCAGCAAGTTATGTATGGACAAGCGGAAGCACAAAAGATACAGCCATAGTGAAACCTTTGGTGAATACTACCTATACTGTTATGGGAACAAACTCCAATGGATGTTCCGATACGGCCAGCTTTACGGTAACTGTTATACCATTAGGCGTAAACAATGTCTCAGGCTCAGGCTCAGCCTCCATTTATCCTAACCCTGCCATAAATGCAATTAACCTGACATTTGCAATGCAGGGCGTATCAAAAGCGGCGGTAATAAAGATAATTGATGTAAGCGGCAGGGAATTCATGAGCGAGAATACGACCATAAGCAATGGCGAAATAATGACTATGGATGTCAGTATGCTTGCTCAGGGAGTGTATTTTATTAAGGTGATAATAACCGATAAGAATACAGAAGTTGTTAAGTTTATGAAGATGTAAGATTTTAATGGATGATAATAGAAAGTCCCGCAGAAATGCGGGACTTTTTTAGTTATATTTATGTCACCATACTAAACATGATTAA
The DNA here is from genome assembly GCA_052325425.1 of Bacteroidia bacterium. Classification (GTDB taxonomy): domain Bacteria; phylum Bacteroidota; class Bacteroidia; order JABEUT01; family JABEUT01; genus JABEUT01. The sequence continues at coordinate 5,600 of JBKQUY010000060.1, forward strand.
GTGGTTTTTTATATCCATTGGCAAATTACGCGCAGAATGAATCCTGATTAAAATGTGTCTCATATTAATTTAATTGTATATTTGATTTCTTAAATTAATAAGGCTGATAATCATGAAGAAAGAAATAATAGTTACAACTGCACTATTGGTTACTATATCTTTTATATCAAATGCCCAGCAAAAAAACCCTGGTGATTCTGCTAAGTCTCAAAAATCGGTATTTGCAAGTTTATTTCAGGGGAAAAATACAAGTGATACAGGAAATGGCAGAAATGAAATATTCAAAAACAAAAAAGGCCACGAAATATTGCCCAGGAAGGGAGACATTGCCTTAGGATTTAATGCTGTACCTGTAATTGATTTTTTCCTTAATTCTCTTAATTATATCGGCAGCGGTAAAACCAACTCAACAGGATCGGGTACAGTGGTTCAATATAGCTCAACTCCATCAACTGTAACCAACCAGATTACAGGGAAATATTTTTTGGATTCAAAAACAGCCATTCGTGTAGTATTGGGGTATAATACTATGTCAGGTTCCATTACAAACCCTGTTCAGAATGCTTCAGCAATGGCCTCGGCATTGCAGAGCGGCACCCGTGATGATTCAATAGCCGCAGCAGCTATGAAATTAAATGATGTATATTCATTTTATACATCTAAGGTACTCTTGTCCATTGGTTACGAAAAGCGGAGAGGGTATGGCCGGTTGCAGGGATTTTATGGAGTGGACGTAATGGTAGGTTGTACAAAGAATAATTCAGATATTACTTACGGTAATGCATTTTCAGACCAATATCCGACTGATTACACAAGCAATTTCAATCCATCTGCCCCTGTTGTTTCAACACAAAATCCTGGTTCTTCAGTAGTTTCACGTCCACTCGATACCTTGCGCACTTCAGTATGGGCAGTCGGAATCAGAGGCTTTATAGGAGTGGAATATTTTATTTTCCCAAAGATTTCCATCGGTGCTGAATTTGGATGGGGCTACTCAATAACCAGCCAGGTAGGCGTTACCCAGGTAACAAGCGAAACCTATTATAATGGCCAGAATGGCCCTGCCGATGTTATTCAAACCCAGGACATAAAGACTGCGGTTACTACCCGCGGGTTTGCTGTTGACGATAATAGCCCGGCGCTTTCAGGAGCTTCAGGCGCCATAACTTTATTATTCCATTTTTAATAAGCAACCAATAAAAACCAGTAATATTTAATACAAATAATCATGAAAAAAGTATTCGCAATAGTTGGAATAACGGTAGTGTTGTTTTCCTGTAAAAAGAATCAGGAAACATTTACAGCAACCAACATGACAGGTACAACCCAGGTAACCGGAAATATTACAAAGCCGCAGGCAGTAGCTGGAGGGGGAACTGTAAATGTGCCGGCAAGCGGAGTAACGGTTACGGTTGAAATTCAGAATGCCGCGTTATATCCTTACACCGTTCCGCCTGCGCAGGGGTCAAAAACTTATAGCGGAGTTACTGATGTGAGCGGGAATTTTAATATTACAGTGACGACTCTTGGCGGAAAAGGGTGTCCAGGTTCAGTTTATATTGGTAATTTGACAAACAGCATATATGACCCTACAACAGGTGCAACTGGTACTTTTACCGGTGGAAGTTACGGTACCCTGACCTGTATCAGCGGTGTTCCTGTAACCCCGGTTAATTTTAATATGACATACCAGCAAACAGGAACCAATGTAACCGGAACAGCTACTGTTATGGGCACCTTAAAAGTTGTATTAATAAGGGAACTGCCTGCCAACAACTACTATGATACAACTGTAGCTGTAACTGCCTATCCCATGCAGCTATATTTTTATAATGACCCAACTACACTTACTGAGAAAACATATAATGCTACTACCGACGGAAATGGGGATTTCACATTTTCCATAACTACTGCGGCAGAGAGCACCATATTCCCGGATAATGCGACCATTACCATTCCTGATTATACAGCAACGCAGGATACCATAAAACCAAACGGGAACAGGGTAACCGGCAGACAGGGTTATTACAGTGGGTTTTCGACAAATTTTACCGGCCTTATTCCGGGCGCTATAAATAATTCGCATACAAATAATAATAGCCCCATTACATATAGAACTTTTAACCCCAATTGATTTAGTTTTTGATTTGTTTTTTTAAAAGGCTTCCAGCACATGGAAGCCTTTTTTTATGGAGTAGCCTAGGGGATGCCGGCTTTCAATCTACTAATCACTAAACTTTGTAGAAGCTTCGTATTTCACTTATTACGGTGTCAATGTCTTTGTCCTCGAGTTCATAGAAAAGAGGCAGTCGAAGCAGGCAGTCGGTAAACCTTTCGCTGTTGGGAAGGCTGCGGCCATCGTGTTTGTCTTTGTAAAAGGGGCTGTTGTGCAGCGATATGTAATGAAATACTACATTAATATCTTTCAGCTTCAGATGGCTGATTAAAGCGGTTCTTTCTTCCAGCGAATTGCATACAATGTAAAACATGTGGGCATTATTGGTAGCATAAGCAGGAATAAAAGGCAATTGTACCTGTTTTTTTTCAGCTAATATTTTCAGGCCTTCGTTGTATCTCTCCCAGATATGTTTCCTTCTTTTCTGTATGTCATCAAGGTTTTCGAGCTGGGCATATAAGAAAGCCGCAATAATATCGGATGGCAAAAAAGAAGAGCCGATATCAACCCAGCCATATTTATCAATTTCGCCCCTGAAAAAAGCGCTTCTGTTTGTCCCTTTTTCACGGATTATTTCTGCCCGTGTAATGTATTTAGGGTCGTTTATTACCAGCATTCCGCCTTCGCCCGAAATGACATTTTTGGTTTCATGAAAAGAAAAGGCGCCGAATTGTCCCAGCGAGCCAAGCGGCGTACCTTTGTAACATGCATCAATAGCCTGCGCGGCATCTTCAATAAGCAACAGGTTATGCTTTTTGGCAAGAGCAATAATGGGGTCCATATTGCAGGCAATGCCGGCATAGTGAACCACCACTATTATTTTGGTTTTAGGTGTTATAAGGGCCTCAATACCTTTTTCATCAATATTGGGATTTACGGAAAGGCTATCGGCAAATACAATTTTGGCACCCCTGAGAATAAAGGCGTTTACGGTAGAGACGAAAGTATAAGAAGGTGCAATGACTTCGTCTCCGGGCTGAATATTGCTGAGTATAGCTGCCATTTCGAGGGCATCGGTACATGAAGTGGTAAGCAGGGCCTTTTTAAAGCCATACCTGCTTTGGAAAAAGTTATGACATTTATTGGTGTAAATGCCATCGCCTGAAATTTTGCAGGAGAGGACAGCCTGGTAAATATAGTGGCCTTCTTTTCCGGTGAGGTAGGGTTTGTTGAAAGGAATGCGGCTCATAATAAAAGTCAGATAGGAATAACTTATAGTTTAACAAATATACAAATAATTGGCCTTACGCAGGTTGAAGAGGGCATGGGGTTCTATTCGAAAAAGGTTGTTATGGAAACTAAGTTTATAAGTATGGTAATGATGCTGATTGTGGTTTGGATTTTTGGGTTAACCGGCATTAATCTGCCGGAACAGAATATTAATATAAGCGGCGCTGCCTGCAATGGATACCTTGAACTGAACTGAGACGAAATAAGGGTAGGGGAGCAAAGAATAAGAAACATTCCTGACAGCAGAAATACCTGCATAAAATCACCCATATTCTTAATGAATTCATGAACGAAGAAATAGAAGAGGAAGAGGCCGAGAATACATGTGGTAACAAAATAAAGACGGGCAAAAATGCTGATGGTATGAGCGGATAAGAAACGCGGTAAAAAGCCCGACATGGGCAGAAAGCTGGCATCTTTAATAAATATGGAAATTAATATGCCCAGCAAAATCAACAAAATTACACTTTTCTTATGTTGCATAAAAAAGTCATACAGGTACCGGGGTATAAAGCAGAGAAAGTAAAAGAAGGCGTAACCGAATGACAAAAAAAGATGTTTAGGAGTAAATAAATCGGAAAGTTTGTGATGGATTCCTGAATTGGGTGGAACAATGCTTTTCCAGATGTAATATACAGGCGCACAAATTACTATTGCCGCAATAAAGAAAAGGGAAAGTGTTTTAAATTTTTGGTTTTTGTCTTTATAAAATATGATAAGCATGGGAGGCATGATGCATAACAGGAAAAACTGCCTGGTAATTATGGCAAAACCCAGGCAAATGCCGCTCAAAATGAGAATAACGGCATTCCTGCTTAACGTGAAGGACTTGAGAAATAAGTAAAGGGATATGCAATAAAACAGCAAGCATGGCGCCTCGCTGATTGCAAAAAAACCAATTACAAAAAAGCTTGGGAATGCGAATAAGGATAATGAATAGGTGAAATTAGCTTTCAGGCCGGGTTTAACCAGTTGAATTGTTTTATAAATAAAATAGCAGGTGATGAGACACATGGCAAAATTTACCAGCCTTATGCCAATCGTGCTACCGTGCGTAACGGGAGTGAGTATGTAGTATATAACCGCATGCAGCGGTGCGGCCGGGTCATAAAAAATGAATTTATATGATATTCCGCAGCAACGGATATATTGAAGGCAACCCATATACCATTGTTCATCCCATATAGTAATATGCGGAAGCAGGCAAATTACAAAAAGCAGTAATGCGGAAGATAAAAGACCTAAGTTTTTATTGAAGAAAATCAATGAGCTACGGAACATTTACAATACGTTTTAGCTTAATTTTCAAGACTATTGGTGAATTTATGTGAAAGAATATCTCGTATCTTTTTTTCAAGTTTTAAAGGCATTTTATAATATTGCCGCCCTTCTTCTGTTTGCTGTATCCTGCCTTTTTCTATCTTGCCGTTAATGAAATCAAGCAAGGTGTTTTTCAAATTAATAATGCATAAAGTGTACAAATTTTTTTCTATTTCTATTTCGTTTTCACCTGCTTTAATTTCATAAGGTATGGTTGCAATAATATTTCCCGTATCAACACCGGTATTAACCCAATGAACCGTTGACCCAATCTTTGAATAGTGACCATTAAGCATGGCCCATTTGAAGCAATCAATACCCCTGTAAAAGGGCAAAATAGCCGGATGGCTGTTAAGTGTACCAAATTTTGCAATTGATAAAATATTTTTTCTTACAACTCCCGTTTGCGCGAGTATAAGTATATCAGGATTAAGGGTTCTCAATGTGCTTTCAGTTGAAGGGCTGTTGGTTCCCTTTGTGAATATGGTTTTAGTTTTAAAATCTGAATAGTTTATTACTTTTTTTTCTTTTTCAAATATCCCTTCCATTATCATCTTTATGGAAAATATTATCGCTTCAAAAATCCCAACCCTTTTTTTTACATAGCTAAACAACTTGATATGATAACTTAGAGGTTGCTTGATTACAACAATGGCTTCTATAGGAATATTTGCAGCTTCCAGTTGCTGAATCATCTTTTTCCCGTAAGAACTCCCATTATTAGTAAGCACAACAAACTTCATATTTTACATTAATAATTATTTAAGAGCATTCACATTAATATATTCATCAACCTGAGCCCCGTTGATTTTCTTTTCTCTTTCCATCCAGTATTTTGTAATATTCTCTGGTGTATTCACCGGAATATTTTTCTCGCTTAGTTTCTCGAGGATATATAAATATGATTCTTTCCAACCCGGATAGAATGTTTCATTCAGTACCCTGGCATGATAATCAACATTGATAATACCTCCCCATTGCAAAGTATAGTTTATTATTTCATCAATCTCCTGCCTGTAATCACCAAAGTAAGAATATTTTTTATATCCGAAAAAATGGTCATCCATAATGCATGTAGGCAGTTGAATAATTGCTAACGGTACTTTATTTGCTTTATGATAAATATGAAAAGGGAAAGCGATGCCATACCTGAATCCGCTTCTTTTTTCATAACAAAGCGAAGCATCATAAAGCAATGATATTTCCTGGTGAATAAGCGATGTTTCCTCAACTGCATCCTGGTTCCAATGCCAGTAATGGTGCCTGTTGCCAATAACCCGTGCTGATATGATTCCTTCCAGGTCTTTTTTCTCCCTTAAAAACTGCTTTTTTGATTTATAAGCATTGTAACTGGCATGGAGTGATATTTCATTTCCGTTATTCTGAAGTGCTTTAAATAATTCCCTGAAATTATTTTTCCTGATATTATAAAAAACATCGGGAGAAAGAAATACATGATTAAGAAAATTTCGATAGTATGAACAAAAGTAAAAGGCAGACTTGAAATTATGTGAGCCTTCCAATTCAAGATATTCATTAAACTTCCAGAAAGATTCTTTCCCTGTCAATACTTCTATCGTTTTTTCAGGGGAAAACTTCCTGTTTTCATAAATATACCTTAGGGCTTCAAGAGGCCGAATCATTTCAGGGTAATCAACATCATGCGTTAAAAGAGCCATGCAGTTCCTTCCCGCCGGAAATATATCTGCAGGATTATTTGCCATGAATAATTTACGGATGAGATTTATGTATGAATTAATAAAAGGTATGTGCAGGATTTTGTCTTTATACAGTGAAATATTCTCAACAGCATGGTGCCCATAGGTATTTCTTGGAATACCTTTCTCATGTTGCCCGCTAAGAAAATAATACGCAGTCAGAATTATGTCGCTATAAATGATAACAGAATCATGTATATAAACTACGTCGGGTTCTTTATCGTCATCGCCTGACTTAAAAAGAAATACTCCATTTGACTCTTTATGAAATACAGGTTTGTAATTAACGGGAGAGGAAGCATGAATCCACATTTTTGCTTCTGTATTTTCCGGTGCATTGGAATAAAGAATATCTATATTTTCTCTGTTCCCATCCGAAACAAAATGACAAGGCAACCCGGCGGCAGTGAGCAGAGTTTTAAAAATGTACTTGACTTCCTGCTGGTTTTCAAGTTCCTTATAGTTGTCAATGTATATGCGTATTGGCCTCATACTTGACCATTTATTTGATTATTGCAATCTTCCTGCAGTGCATAAAAAAACATACACTATTTATATAGTGAATCACAAAACCAAAACAAATGGGGTTAGTTATAATAGGATTAAATATTAATGTGAAGAGTATTATTATGCATATATATTATCGCCTTATATTTTTCAGTAAGAAAAATATATAATTTTTCGTTGTCTTGATTATTTTCATTTTAGAGCTGCCTTTTCTCTTCGATGAATCCAATATCATTGGCACTTCAATTATTCTGGCATTTACCCGTATGGCTCTTAAAAGCACTTCTACCATCGAAATATATCCCTTTTCAGTAATAATTACTGTATGTTTTTCTTTTATTTTAGCTAATAAGGGAACGGAGTAAATCCGGTAAAATGAACTTAAGGTGAGGACCTTTAAATCGAAAATAAGCCGGATAATAGCATTTGCTAAAGCGGATAACGATTTCCTTAGGAAAGAAGTTCTTCGAAAATAACCGCCTTGGGCATAGATGGAAGCAAGTATAAGGTCAAATCCGAGACGGGAGAGGGTAAGCATAGTAAAAAGTATGCCAATATCAGATGTGTTATCACCTTCCATAGTCACCACAAGGTCGCTTGAAGAGGTAGAATGGCTTAATATCCAATCGAATCCTTTATTAAATGAATCACCGGGTCCTCCATTGGCTGTTTTGGTGATTATCTGCAGTGGTTTGCCATCAAAATGCTTTTGTATCAGAGCAATAGTCCTATCTGTTGAACAATCGTCTACAAAAACGTAATATTTATGTTCTCCAGGAAGGGATTCAATCAGGTTTTGGGCAAGCAGAGGTATATTCTCAGCTTCATTGAAGACCGGTATTAAAATATATATCATGCTCTAAAATTACGAATACTTTGCTAATAGAGTTATTTTATACCTGAGTACAAGATTATTTGTTTCTTGTAATTTGCCATTCAATAGTATTCTTCAGGCCTTCTCTTAAAGGAAATTTGGGAGAATATCCAAGTTTTTCCTTAATTTTAGCGATGTCGGGTACCCTTCTGGCAACATCTTCATATTTCCCAAAAGTAGAATAGGGTATGCGCTTGATTTCTACAGGTTTATACCTGTCGCTCATCAAATCGTTTATAAGTTCAGCCAAAGCTTTAATGGTTATTTCTTCTTTAGGTTCATTGGCAATGTTGAACACATCATTTTTTGCGTTTTCATGGAATATGCATTTCATGACTCCCTGAACCGTATCATCCACATAAGTAAACGTACGGGTCTGAAGTCCGTCGCCATGTAACTCAAGTGGTTTTCCCTCAATAATGTTCTGAATAAATACCGACTGCGGGCCTCCCCACCATGTTGTATTCTGGTTAGGGCCGTATGAGCCAAAGAAACGCATGATAGTATAGTTCAGGTTATACTGGTCGCTGTTGGCAATAATATACTGCTCGCCATATATTTTAGATAATGCATAAGCCCACCGTTTAACAGTTGTAGGCCCCATAACCAGATCTGATTCTTCAGAGAATGGCGGACGAATATTCTTGCCATAAACATCGGAAGTGGATGCGAAAACAATCTTTGCCTTGTCCAATAAACATTTTTGCACCACATTCCTGAGCATTAAATAATTTTCGTCAAGTGTTCTCAGGGCATTATCGTATCGTGGTATTTTTTGGGATGCAAGGTGTACAATAACATCGGTTTTGACATCTTTAAGCATGAGCGGATTAGCAATATCGCCATGCTTAAACTCGAAGTTTGGATTTGCCAGGAAAGGCGATATGTTATTGATGTTTCCGTATGATAAATTATCAATTCCTGTAACCTTATGGCCATTTTCAAGGAGTTTTGCAAGGAGGTTTGACCCGATAAATCCTGCAACGCCTGTAACTACAATATTCATTTTGCTATCTTATTATTTTTGTAAAGGTAAAATAAATTACAAGAGTATATCAACGAAGTTGAATCTATTTTGAATGGATGGGCCGCTAACATATAATCAATATGGATTTTACCTCTGGTGCGAAAATTTAATTCATAGTACAACATGCTGTCTGGCCCATTTATAGGGAAGTTTTCTGTATATAGTATGGGTATCTTATCTGATGTGCAAACAGGTAATGAAGATGTGAAGACAGGCCCCGGTAGTTTGCTGTTAAATTCATTACTTATGGCAAGAATTGTAATTGGTTCGCCGCCTTCAATCTTATATTTTATTTGTTGAAACTGGTCAATCAATGGTTTTACATCTTCACGCCTGATAGCCATTTTTTTCCTGTCTTTAATAATATCTTTTGTTTTCAAATACGTTATTGGGCTGAACAATAATAATATTGACAATGTTAGGTATTTTAACCGGGCGGTATCAGTCGTGAAAATTGCAATAAGTAACAGGGGATAGAGGCAAGCCATTTTTTTATTTAGGAAAAATGAAAAAGCAGAATACAGGGTTAATAAAACTAAAAAGTAAACAAGTGAAATAATGCAGGCTGCAAGTATAAACCTGTTTTTGCTAATGTAGCATGAATAAACAGCAATTACCAGAACAAGCACCTGTAATAAATCATAAAATGGATTATTCATTGCAGCGAAAACGTAAACATTCCAGATGAATTTCTTTATGAGAAAAATTACTGTTCCCATACCAATTTTTTCATGAGTAACAAGTAACAAGCTGCCTGCATTAAATGGAGCGTTGAAATATATTGTATACATATAAATAAGAAGAAAAGACGTAACGCATATTCCAAGTTTAACAAAGAAGTCTTTTTTAGAGTGGCTGAATGCTAATAATCCAAATACCCAAAAAACAGTTGTATTCCTGAAAAGTGCAAAGAAAAGTACCAATAAAACATACAGTAAAACCTTTTTGTTGTCTTTCCCTGTTTTATAGTTAATGTTCGAAATATCATACAGGCATAGTGTCAGAATAACACTAAATAATAGTTCCGGAGTTTCGGGAAAGAAAGTAAATATATATGCAATTACTGAATGCAGCGCAAGGAAGGAGCAAATTATAAGCAATTTGGCTTCGCGGGTAAAATTGGCCCTCAGAATTAAAATTATGATTATTAGAAAGCAAATAAGATGCGTTACCAGGAAATTATAGTTGTGAAAACCGAATATTTTGGCAATGGAACCATATAATATATGATACATTGGGCCATACCAATCGCATTGCCATATTATTGATACGTTTTCAAAAAGGCAATTAGTGGCCCTTACCGAACCTGTTTCAAAAAATAGTTTTGCGGCATTGTAGTATGGCACTTCATCTTCATGTGATAAATAATATTGACCGTTCATAAAGGCATACCCGGTAAACAGAATGAGTAATACTATAAATCCAGCTATGATAAATTGAAGGTAAGAAGCTTTGTTTTTTGTTAATTCATTCATTTACCTAGTAGAAGTAATAAGACATTTAATGAATATAGAATGATTCAGGCAACAAATTGAAGTTTCTCGATGAGGATAGCTATTGTCATAGGCTTTGCACATATATTAAGGCTATCTCTACAGTAAGAGATATGCAATGTTATTTGGTCGTTTTATTGTTTTTGTAAAGATAAAATAAATCACAGGAGCAAACCATAGAAGTTGAATCAATTTTAAGCGGATACGCTGATAATATATAGTCAACATAAATTCTGCCCCATGTATTGAAATTCGAGGAATAATCACATACAGTGTTATCTTCATTATGAAAGTTATTTGTATATAATATTGGAAATTTATCAGTCGTAGAACAGGGCAATGAAGAAGCAAGAATCTCGAATGGTACTTTTTTGTCAAAATCGCGATAAAGGGTAAGTATAGTCCTTGGTTTGCCGCCTTCAATCTTATATTTTATTTGCTGAAACTGGTCAATCAATGGTTTTACATTTTCACGCCTGATAGCCATTTTTTTCCTGTCACTGATAATGTTCTTCACATTCAGGTAAGTTATCGGGCTGAATAATAATAAAAATGATAATACCAGGTATTTTAATCGGGCCTTATCAGTAGTAAAAAATGCAATGAGTACCAATGGATAAAGGCAGGCCGTTAGTTTATTAATGTAAAAAGAAAATGAAGAATATAATGTTAATAAAACTACAAAATAAATGAATGAAATTATGCATGCGGCCATCATAAACATATTTTTACTTATGTATAATGAATAAAACGTAATTATCAATACAGGAATCTGCAATAAATCATAAAACGGATTATTCATTGCTACAAAAACATAGCTGTTCCAGGCAAGTTTTTTTGCAAGAAAAACTATAGTGCCAATAGCTATTTTATTGTTAGTGATTTTGGCCATGCTGCCGGCATAATACGGAGCATTGAAATAAATACCGTATATATAAATCAAAAGAAAACATACAAGGCATATTACAAGTTTCTTCAGGAAATCTTTGCGTGACCAACTGAAGGCCAGTAATCCGAACACCCAGAACACCATAGTTATTCTGAATAGTGCAAAGAACATTACCAGCAAAATATAGAGGATGAAAATTCTATTGAATTTCTTTGTTTTATAGCCTGCAACTGATAGTTTATATAGTATGAGAGTAAGTATAACGCCAAATAAGAGGATAAGCGTTTCGGGAAAGAAGGTGAATAAATACTCGACTATAGAATGCAATGCAAAAAAGGAGCAGATTATAAGTAATTTGGCTTCTTTAGTGAAATCCGCTTTCAGAATTAAAACTATACTTATAAGAAAACAGATAAGGTTCGTTACCAGGAAATTATAGGTATGCAGGCCAACAATTTTAGCAATGGAGCCATAAAATATATGGTACATAGGCCCATACCAGTTACATTGCCATATTTTAGAGACATTTTCTGTAAGGCAGTCAGATGCCCTTACTGAGCCTGTTTCATAGAATATTTTTGCGTCGTTGTAATATGTTACTTCATCTTCATGAGCTAAATAATAGTTGCCATGCAGAAAAGAGTAACCAATGAATGCAACAAGCAGCAACACAAACACTGCTATAATATATTTGAGAAACGACAATTTATTCCTTACAATTGAAATCATTTATGTTTAATAAAAATAATGGCTTTTTATAGTTTTGTAAAAATATGGCATTTCATTTAATACTTTGTTTTTTTAGCATAATATATATCCAATTTTCTTCAGGAAAATATCTGGTTAGTTAATATAAGTATTAAGTAGGGCTTCAATTCTTGCGGTTTAAAAGCTTTTCATGTATTTATGCATATTTGGCCCTTCGTTGAAAATAAGGTCGACAATGCTTAATTCATGTATAAAATCTCCATATAACTGCTTATATTCAGGGTATGAAGAATAGTCAAGGTAATGCACTTTTATTCCTTCTTTTTCAAACAATGCTTCATTAAGATAACTTTTAGCCGAAGGGCCTGTAAAATAGTCGGTAGTACGGGTATCTTTGCAGATATTTACAAGTTTTTCATTTTTGTCTCCTTTTAATTCAAACTCACTCGACCAACGCATGGGGGTTTTTATTCCAAGTATTGAATTAATAAGGGTGATAAACGAATAATTGATTTTACTGAGATAAGTTTCCCCGTTATTTTTATATAAATCCCTGAAAGCACTTAGGTACAATTTAAAATGCGGTGCCTTGGAATAGTTCATTTGGATAGTTTTCCAATGGTTTTCCCTCCAGCCAAGGTGTTGGTCAGACACTACTGCTTCGTCAATTCTCTGGTTTAGTTTGCCCTTTACATCAATAGGTATAGTAAGCCATTGTGCACCCTGCACTGTTTTTATTTTATTTCTGTTCCTCCAGTCATTTTTTGTATATTGCATAGAATCATATAGTATTACTTCATCAACCATATTTATGGCATCGAAATAACCTTTCCATGGAATATAATTTGTTTGTATAATGAAAAGTTTTTTCACTAAGTGTTCGAAATATAAACTATAAGTTATATGTGTTTTTTATATGGTACAAGGGGCGTCCCCGCACCTCAGAGTAAATATTTGCAAGGTACCTGCCAATAATTCCTAAAATAAGCATATTTAATCCGCCAAAAAAGAATATGGAAAGCTGGGTGCTGGTATACCCGGGAGGCACTATATCAAAAAAATAACCGCTTAAGTAATATATAGTTGCAATTACGGTAATAAAGAATATAAAAAATCCGAAATATATCATAAAGTTCAATGGTGCCGAACTGAGCCCGATAATCATATCCATAGTGAGGTTAACGCGTTTAAAGAAGCTGTAATTGGAACGGCCAAGTATTCTTTTTTGGTTCTCTACCTCCAATATGGCATAATTCGAACTGATATCGGTTACCAGGGCGTCAATGGTTCTGTTTACTTCTCCATATTTTCTGAACCTTTCAATAAAACTCCTGGTCATTATTTTCAGCGTAATCTGGTGCCTGACTACATCCATCTTAAATAATTTGGTAACAATAGCCCAGAATAAATAAGAGGTTATGGCATCTGACAGGCCGTTACGCTTTTTCGAAACCGTATAAACAATATCGTATCCTTCCAATATTTTAGCGTACATTGCCGGAATGGCTGACGGAGGATTTTGCATGTCTCCGTCCATAATAATTACATAATCTCCTGTGGCATGCTGCATCCCGGCGCTTAATGCAATATGCTGCCCGAAATTTCTGCTTAGTGAAATTCCTTTTACAGCAGGATTTTTTTCACATTCCTTTTTAATGGCTTCTTCGCTGTTGTCGCGGCTATAATCATTAACCAGAATAATTTCATATTTACTTATAGCGGCCGGAATATTTTTACAGATATTTTCCACCAGAACAGGAACAATTTCAGCATCATTATAAATCGTAGCGACTATTGATAAACTACTCATCCCGGGATTGATAAAGAAGTATATTTATACTATAACAATAAGGGGACAAATATAAAGAAATCAGGGCAATGCGCATTTATTTAGTTTTCAGGTGCTTTGGTTCTTCCTCCACAACATTTCACTAGTAAAAAATGATGCGAATAATACAAACATCATAAAAACATGTACTGTATAACGGGGTTCCTGAACAATATTAACAAGCAGCACTGCCATAATCATAATGCAGCTTATGAGCGCAAGCCAAAGGATGATCTCTTTTGGTTTATGGCGGATTAAAAAGAGTAAAATCCCTGCCGATGAGCAAATAAATATAAAGAAGTATAAGATTGTGAATATTATTTTAATTACCTTTTCAGTTAATGTACAGCCCGAAAATGAGGGCATAGGAAGGTATCCGGTGCCGCTAAAAAACATCAGGTACTTCAGGTTTTTAACTGGCCTAATAATGTAGTATGCAAATTGGTTGTGCGAAATATAATCTTGTCGATAGAGAGAACATAACTCTAAAATTCTATTCTGCGTGGTTCTTTCAATGGCAGTATCCTTTGTATAGTAAAAAGTAGCATAAAGTTGGCGAAGATGAACCAGGCTATCTGCATTATATGTAGTTGTGTTCTTAAATATTCTTGCCGGGAAATGGATATTGATTTTTGCCTGTGGAGTTCGATAGTAATACGCCAAACCTGTCACGTCAAATGGAGCTCCATTTTCTCCCCATGTGCTTACCATGTCATCGAGAGCGCTCCATGAAATGGAATACAGCTTACCGTAGGAATCTTCTAACGCGCAGGTTACCGGTATAAATTGGCTTGTCGCCCTATAATTCCTTATTACCCATGCTCCATCGGCAATAATAAAAGGCAGGCAAAATAATGTTCCCGCTGTAAGCGCTTTAACAAGCTTATCTTTTCTGACAAACAGGTGATAAATTCCTATTACAACTGGAAATGCTATAATGAGCAGGCCTGTGTATTCGCGCAGGAATATGGTCCATGTCAAAAAAGCACCTGAAAATATAAGATGCTTTGCCCGGTGGCCCTCTTTAAAATATTTTACCAGGAAGAAAAGCGAAAATATCAGCGCAGAAACAGAAAAGCTTTCCGGCACAATAATGAAATCGAAGAAGCCCGGGAATACAGCAAGAATATACAGGAAATATGTAATATAAAATGCTCGTTTGTTTTCAAAAATTTTATATGAAGTTAACGCCAGAACATATACCGATATTGATGACAGGATAAACTGCAAACCAATTACACAATAGGTTGCATTTTGCATGGAGAACATGAGCCGGAATAAAAAATATACAACAGAATAACCGGGCATCCGGCCTGTAAATGGAATGTTACCCATATAACTGAAGGTTCCTGTATGGAAGTAATTATCAACAGGGACAAAAAAGTACAAGTAATCATCTTTTATAAAATAGGAATATAATTTTTGGTCAGCAGGAAATGTTATATTTATCAAATGCCCGAAATAGAGCCATAACGGGCCCCGTAAAAGTATGGCAATAAAAACAAACCATTTCCAATCAGAAATATTGCTGAATGCAGTTTTTATTTTAGGTACTATCATTATTCCGTTTATTCAAAATTATTAATAAAGCATAGTAATTATCGGGCTTTCAAATTTAAACCATAAATATACAATTTATGTTTTTATATGTTGTTGCATCAGCTCTATAAGCATATTGGCGGATGATTCTACCAGGAAATTATCTTTTATTTTCTTTACAGAACTTTCTTTCTTTGCCTGCAAGTTGTTCTTTTCCTTAATGGCGTTTCGCATTGCCATTTCAATTAATCCGGGTGAAGGATAGGGCAAAAGCCAGCCATTACTGCCATCTACAAGCGTTGATACAGAACCCGCATCGGTTGCTATAATAGATAAACCCTGTGCCATGGCTTCCATAATTGCTACCGGCATTCCTTCTGCAAAAGAAGGAGATACCAATACGTCATTATTGGATAGCAGTTTTTTTATTTCTTGTTCATTTGTCAGCTTGCCATAATAGTGGAGCAGGGGAGAAGTGATTTTAAACTTGTCGGGAATATCGCCGATAAAATTGAATGAGAAATTATTATCAGCTAACAGCAATTTTAAAGCTTTGTTTAATTCCTGAATGCCTTTGCGGCGTTCGTACCTGCCTAAAAAAATAAATTTCACGGTATCGCCGGCAGGTTTAACAGCATCAGTAAGCCAGCCGGATTCAACACAGCCGGGTACTTCCCATATTTTTTCAGGTGGCAATAACCGCCTGAAAATTTCTGTTATTTTGCCGCCGTATGATATGGCGTAATCTGCCTGCCTGAGATTTTGTATTACAATCGGTCGTAAAAAATAACTGCTCAGGGTTGTTTTAAAAGAAGGTATATGCTGGAACATTTCCATGCCATGAAAATGTACCGCAATGGGCGGGGTGTTCCTTTGTTTATGTTTCAACAGCTCCCAGGCGCAAAATCCCTTGGCAATAATAAAATCTGTTTCGGGCAGAAGCGGGGTCAAAGCATTATAAATAGCTTCTGAATATAACCTTGATTCAACAATGTAATGGAGTGGGAAATATCTTTTATGCGGAAAGGGAATTAAAAAAGGGCGAATGTATTTCTTCTCTTCATCTGTAAAAAATTCCAGCCTCGAGGCATCGTAGCTGCTCTCGTTGCAATGGAAAAGATAAACAGTGTGCTTGTTCCTGGCCAATTGGCGTGCAACGTGAAAAGAGTTTTTTTGCATTCCGCCAACTGCATAAGGAAAAATACCATCAGTAAGTAAGGCTATTCTCATGTCAGTCTTTAATCTTCAATGAGATAGTTTTGGAAATCTCAAGCGCTTGTGGAATAAGCAATTGCTTCTCATCATTTTCTATAATAAAATCAGCCCGCTTTCTTCTTTCCTCTTCAGTTATCTGATTCTTCATGCGCTCACGTATCGATTCTTCGGTGATTCCATCCCGGGCCATGACTCGCTTTATGCGAATATCTTCGGGTGCTGAAACAACAATTATTAAGTCCAGGTTTTTATATGCGCCGCTTTCAAATAATATGGCCGCTTCCTCTATAACCCATTTCGCATTTTGCTTTTCTGCCCATTTTGCCAGTTCCACTCTCACTTTAGGGTGAATGATAGCATTCAATTGCCTGAGTTTTTCAGGGTTATTGAAAACTAATGAGGCGATTTTCTTTCTGTCCGGGACGCCATTAATAATTACCTTTTCACTAAATAAAGCTGCAACCTTTTTCTTTACTTCATCATCTTCCGAAAGTAAGCGCCGGCCAGCATTATCGGCATGGAATACAGGTATGCCCAGGCATTCAAAAATCCTGCATACTGTTGATTTCCCGCTGCCTATTCCCCCGGTTACACCTACTTTGAGCATCAGTTTACATCCGGGTTTACAGGTTGGGTATGCAGGAACAATGTATCGGGTGTAATTTCATTTATTTTTACCGCGTCTCCGAGCTGTTCCTGAAGTTTCTCCATATGCTTTTGCGATGTAAACGCATAGTAATAATTATGCCTGAACTGGTTCACATCAAGTTTTATGGTAGGGTCGCTTATGCCAAATTTATAAGCTAAAATTCTATAGCCGGATGTATTTACCTTAATCTGAACTGTGTATGACGAAGGATACAATTTATTGCCCTGGGGAAGGTTTTCATAATTCACATAAAACTTAAGGGGCTCATCATATTTTTTCGAAAGGGCATTCATAAACCACAAGATGGTTGCTAATAAAAGACACATTATAAAAGTAACAACCTTATAATTAAGTTTGCTGCCTTTTGAACTGTCTCCTGCCTGGCGGATATTTTTAAGTAGCGATGCTTTCATCGCTTTGTCATTACGATGGGTTCTTTTGGAGAGCCATAGTGCTTTCCATAGAAACAGCAGATTTTTCAATCTTCAAACGCACGCCGTTTTCTACCTCAATAATAAAGGTCTTGTCGCCTATTTCGGCAATTTTACCATGAACTCCGCCAATGGTAATTATCTTATCTCCTTTTTTGATTTCTTCTTTAAACTTGGCCTGCTGTTTTTGTTTCTTCATCTGAGGACGTATCATGAAGAAATAGAATACAACGAAGATAAGGAGTATAAAAATAAGGTTGAAGGACATTCCTGAACCTCCGCTAGCGCCGGCACCACTGCCTGCCTGAGGAGCCATTAATAAAATTTGATTAAGCATAGTTTATAATTATTGTTGAATTTTAGGAACTTGAATATCCGCAGTTATGGTCAAAATTTTGGTATTGGGCTGGCAATTGGTAACCAGGCTTACCATCTTTTCAACTTTGCCTTGTTTACCGCTGCTGTCAAAGGTTACATCAATCTGGCCTTCATCACCCGGATGTATGGTGCCTTTAGGGTACTTGGGAACAGTACAGCCGCAGCTTCCGGTAGCCGATGAAATTACCAGGTCAACATTGCCGGTATTTTTGAATTTGAAGGTATAAGAAACTTTTTCACCCTGGTTAATACTTCCAAAGTCATGGGTTGTATCGGTAAATACCATACTTGGAACTTTTCCTACCAAAGAAGTGGAAATACCATTACTATTGCCTGAACCCGAATTACAGGATATAAACCAACAAAGGGCAGGCAGGCAAAACAATATAACCGCTAATTTTTTCATTGGATTTTTTTATTTAGCGGTGCAAAAATAATAAAAGAAACATAATTAAGGTTTTTCATTCAGTTCAATTAGATAAGCAGATGGCAAAGTACTTATATAAATTGCATTTCCGGCGGTTTTT
Organism: Bacteroidia bacterium; assembly: GCA_052325425.1. GTDB lineage: Bacteria > Bacteroidota > Bacteroidia > JABEUT01 > JABEUT01 > JABEUT01. The sequence goes on from JBKQUY010000060.1 coordinate 24,109, forward strand.
ATTAAAAATAGGACCAAAATTTATGGGTGAATATCAATATTATGTATGGGTCATAAGTGCATTTATTGCAATTAAATAGAGTTATGTTACGGAAAATTAATAATTTCGACCCGGATTAGAACAAAAATCATGACCGTAAACATTCATAAAAATATTTATTTTATAAAGCAATTTTTCTTAACTCTATAATAAAAACAGTAAACTTTAATTAATTCTTAACCCCAAAACAAAAAACAATGAGAAAGCTTACACTTATTTTATCTTTACTGGTACTTGGTTTTACATTTGCCAGTGGCCAGGCTCCTGTGGCGTACTTTAGCGCTAATGATACTATCTTATGCGCAGGCGGAACAGTACAGTTTACAGATACATCGCATAATACTCCGACAAGCTGGAAATGGTATTTCCAGAACGGTACTCCTTCTACTTCAACTATGCAAAACCCTTCGGTAGTTTTTAACAATCCGGGTATTGACAGTGTAAAGTTAGTGGTTACCAATGCAAGTGGTTCAGATAGCCTGACCAAAAAAACATATATAATGGTAAACGCCCTGCCAGCAGTAAAAATAAGTGCAACTCCTTCAATATGTGATGGTGTAAGGGATACTTTACGGGCAATTGATACAACTGGCGATGCGAGCCCTCTCATGTATAGCTGGAGTAACGGCGGAACAAATGATTCAATAAATATTGCACCTTCTGCTTCAGCTTCCTATAAATTAACTATAACAGATTCAAATGGATGCATGGTGAAAATCGGTCAGTCGGTAACCGTAAATCCTTTACCTGTTGTTAGTATAACTGGCGGAGCATCAGATTTATGCTCAGGCAGCGTTCTTATGGCAAATGAAAGCGGCACCGGCACGGATGCAGTAGCATATCTTTGGTCAGGCGGCAGCAAAGGTACCAATGATACTGCAGTTGTATTATCAGCAACCACATATGATGTAACGGCAACTGATAAGGTTTCAGGATGTGTCAGCAATAAGGCAAGCCAAAGTGTAACCACAGTGAACCCATTACCTACAATAAGTATTACAGCTACTCAAACTACTGTGTGTTTAGGACTTATGGATACACTTAAAGCCACTGATACTACCGGGGATGCAAGCCCGCTTATGTATGACTGGAGCAATGGAGGAAAGAAGGACTCAATAAAAGTAACCCCTCCTGCCGGTTCTACAATTTATAGCTTAACGGTAACCGATGCTAACGGATGTATGTTTACTGCCACCCAGTCCGTAACAGCCGATGAGCCCGCTATTCAGATAAGCGGCCACGCATCTGTTTGTAAAGGTGCTGTTGATACTCTTAGAGCTGCTGATACCACCGGTGATTTAAGCCCTTTAACATTCTTATGGAAACCGGGAAATGTAACCTCAAATATAATAGCTGGCTCGATTGCAACACCTACTACCTTTACATTAACCATTACTGATAAAATGGGATGTAAAAACAGCGCTACCCATACCATAACGGTAAACGCATTGCCGACTGTAAGCATTAGCGGTAATGTATTAATGGGCGGATATACAATATGTAAAGGAAGCTATGATACATTAACAGCCAACGCAACGGGTGGGGCAGGTTCACCATATACTTTTCTGTGGAGCACCAACGGAACATATGATACGGTTATGGTAAGTAAACCTAATACTTACAGTGTAACGGCAACCGACAGCAAAGGATGTGTAAGCAAGAAAAACAGTGTTTCGGTAACTGTTGACCCGTTACCTACTATAAATGTAAGCGGAACAAGTAATATTAGTGGTGGAAGCACGGATACTTTAATTGCTGGCGGCGGTGTCAGCTATGTATGGTCAGGTGGAATTACAGGAGATACCGACATAGTAAAACCACTTGCTGACTCAACCTTTATGGTAACCGGAACTGCATCAACCGGGTGCTCTGACACAGCAAGTTTTTTTGTATCTGTTGCGCCAAATGGAATTGACGGCATTTCAAATCCAAATTCTACCTCGCTTTATCCTAACCCTGCAATGAGTTCCATAAACCTTTTATTAAGAGTTCGTGGGACAGGCAAAGCATCAGTAATTGAAATTGTTGATGCCAGTGGCAGAATGGTGATGAATGAAAATACTGCTATAAGTAATGGTAAAGTACTGACTTTGGATATCAGTGCCCTTGCTTCAGGTATGTATTTTGCAAAAGTGATTACAGATAATGAATCTCAAGTAGTTAAGTTTGTGAAACAGTAAGAGGATAAATAATTTAATTTGAAGAAAGTCCCGCAGCAATGCGGGACTTTTTTTATTGTTATTTTTTAGTGAGAAAAAACATACTTTTACTTATTCAATTTAATCTTTAAATCCTAAATCCACATGAAAAAACTATTTATTCCCTAGCCAAGTTGCTATTGATGTATCAGTCTTGCCGGTGGGCTTGTATTTTATTAGTATTGAGGGCAATAATGGAGAATCAATAACAAAGAAATTTATAAAACAGTAAGCTCTTTATTTATCTTCTTCTGTTTCATTTGCTATGTAGTTAATCTCAAACTCAGGTTGGCTCAGTTCCTGTATTTTTAATGAATCTTTATTTACAGCTACCTTAACTCGCTTAGGAGACAGGTTTTTCTTGTCTGTCAAAAACTCCATTACCTGCCGGTTGCGGCTTTCAATCAAATCATGTATTTTCTTGTTCAGAAGGGTATCTCCCTCAAACATGATGCATTTATCCTCAATCGTCATCAGTTCATTCCCGGTAAGTTGCAGTTTTTCGTTAAGGTATTTGTCAAAAAGGGTATCCTGGGTAGCAATTTTACCGCTGGCACGGCTTTCTTTTCTTTTCTTACGGTTGCTTAAAAGGCTATCGTTTAAAATATGTTTGGTATCGAGGAAGTATTGCTTCTTAGCCAGTGAAAGAGCAAGCTCATCTTTTTCTTCCAGGCTATCAATCACCTGTGTAATCTCCACATCAATCTCTTTCTTCCTGTTCAGTACTTTAGTAATGTCATCCAGTTTGTGGTATTGTTTTTCTGCAAGTTTATCCTGCAGGTAATCAAAATTGAATTGTTTCATTTCTTCCGGGTTCCAGTTAAAGAGCTTTGCCAATAACTTTACAGGCGATTCGGCTGTTTTCTTCACCAGGTCGCTGATTATAGGCCATATCATGCGCCCCATTTTATAGTTGGGGTCATCGAGGTTTCCACTGGCAGGTAAGGTCAGGTCAATATTTCCCTTCTCATCTTTCAATAGTGCCACCGCCATATGCACCGGAATATTATAAACGGGTTTATTAGCTACTTTTTTACCCACTCTAAGCCCTTCAATGTGGATTATATTTGTGCTCTTTAAATTCCGGTTTATAACAGAATCGGTGCTTTGATACCTCATATATCCTCCCCAGAATGGTGTGCCTACATAATATTCTGAATAAGGATTAAAATCTGAAAGGCGCAGGTTGGAGACATTATAGTTCAGGAGCATGTTTTTAAGGTCGAGGCTAATGTCGGCATACATAGTAAATTTACCGGTATCATTTAATGTTGCCGATGCATTAAACACAATGTTTTTACTTTTTGCGCTTATTTCATCGGTTGTCAGGTTAATGTTTGAAACATTGTAATGGAAGGGCCTGTTAAGGGTATAATCGCTGAATGCTAATTGCCCGTTATGTATGGTGATGCTATCCGTATGATAATTGGTATTGAAAAAATCTACCGCCATTAATTTTACACTGGATGATAATAATGTAAATATGTTGGAATAATCGGGTTTAACTTCGCCGGTAGTGTTATCTGTCACAGGCCCTGGAGGAGAACTGTATTTTAACATGCCGCTGATGTTATTGCCGTTGGGGAAATAATCGAAGCGCAGGAAAGGCTTATCCAGTAAAATATTATCAATAGTATATAAGTTGTGCCGTATATTAACGGTATCAATATTTATAGCCAGTTCACCAAGAGCAAAAACTTTTTCCTTTGCAGAGTCTTTAAGTTCAACATCACTTAAATGTAAATACCCTACGGTTGAAATGTCTTTAGGGTTGTTGAAATTGCCATGTATCCTAAGGTTGGTGCTTAACCTTCCCTTTAATAATGATATATTTATGAGTGTATTAAGCGGGGCGTAATACTGGCTTAAATCATAATTGTCAACCAAAAGAGAGAGGTAGTAATCCAAGGTTTTTCGATTGGCATCGAGGTCAATATTGAAGAAGCCGCCAACACCATATTTAAAATCAAGGTGTGCCTTGCTTTTATCATTATTCCAACTGATTTCGGGAAGGTTAAAGTTGATATTATGGATATTAATCATATTATGAATAGGCACATTGTTATAAGTAATATTGCCGTTATTGATAATTACATGGGTTACCGAATACCGTGTTGCAGGCGCATTGGTATCCTTTTTCTTGCTTGTATCAGATGAAAAGCGTTTTTTCAGGTCATCAAAGTTGAACTTATTGCCATCCTGTATAATACTGATTTCTGGTTCATCAATTTTTATGGTATCAATGCCATAAATCCCTGAAAACATTTTATCAAGATTTACTTTTAAATATATATCATGGCAATCAAAGAATACCTTATCGCTATTAGCCTCATATATTTTTATATTCTTAACCTTCACGCTTCCGTTCAGGGCATTTATTTTTATACCGCCAATGGTTACCTGGCGGCCTATCCATTTTACATCATTCTTTTCAATTACATATTTTACAATAGGAGATATATGCGAGATACCCAGGGTAGTAATTTTATAGTCAAATATTTTCTTTTTCAGGTCGAAACGGATACCGGCATTCATGTTAAACTTTCCCGTATCATTCAGGATAGCCGATGCGCTGAATAATACACTCTTAGTATTTGTACCGATTTCTTTAGTATCAATGTTAATGTTTGAAACTGTATAATGGAATTTATTATCAGGTGTATTATCGTTAAATACAAATTGCCCGTTATGTATAGCAACACTATCGGCATGGTAACTGGTGTTCAGGAAGTTCAGCGAGGTGGCTTTGAAGCTCGATGCCAGCAAAGTAAAAATATTGGAATAGTCGAGTTTTGTTTTGCCTTTTGAGGTGTCTTTCACTACAGGCGATTCTTTATATTTAATCATCCGGCTAAAGTTATTGCCTTCCGGGTAATCATTAAAAACGATATATGGCTTATCAGCTATAATGTGATGGAAAATATATTGGCCATTTTTTACATTTATAGTGTCGGCAGATATTGAAAATTCGCCCAATGCAAAAAGTTTCTTGTCAGCAGTATCTTTTACTTCGACATTATTTAACTGTAAAAAGCCTGCCAATGAAAATTCTTTTGGGTTGTTAAACTTGCCGTGCATCCTTAATTTGGCGCTGAGCAATCCGTTAAACGAGGATATTTTAACAAGTGAATTGAGCGGAGCATAGTACTGGCTTAAATCGTAACTGTCAATCCGCAGGGAGAGGTTATAGTCAAATGTTTTCCGGTTAGCATCGAGGTCAATATTAAAAAAGCCTCCGATACCATATTTAAAATCGAGATGCACTTTACTCTCCGGTTTATTCCAGCTTATTTCAGGAAGGTTAAAATTTATGTTATGTATTTTGAAAACATTATGTATAGGCACATTGTTATAGGTGACACTGCCATTATTAATAATTACTTTGCTTATATAGTAATATGTTTCGGTTGTTTTTGCCGGTTCAGTCTCCTTGCCGGGCCCCGGTAAAAAGCGCTTCAGCAAATCGTCGAAGTTGAACTTGTTCCCATCCTGTATTATGCTTATTTCAGGCGCGTCAATTTTTATTTCATCTATTTTGTAAACCCTGGCAAGTATTTTCTTCAGGTTTACTTTTAAGTAAATATCATGGCAATCAAAAAAGACTTTATCGCTGTTGGCTTCGTAAATGTGCAGGTCTTTAATATATACGCTGCCATTGAAAACACGGATTTTTATGCTTCCTGCAGTTATTTTGCGACCGGTCCATTTTACGCTGTTTTTTTCGATTTCATATTTGGCAATAGGCGAAAGGGAAAAATATAACAGTGTAAACACCACCGCTGCAAGCAGTAGAAAAAACAATATTATTTTTTTTAGTGTTTTCATTTAAGTGTTTCCCGCTACCCAAAAATAGATAATCCTTTTAAACAGTAATTAATAATATAAGAGGCTGATTTTAAAAGTTTTAGTAATTTTAGAAAAAAGAATACAGAGTTACCCAACATATTGCTTTTGAGATTCGTTTATTCTCAAAACGGGGCTTTTTTGGTAAAATTTTACATGAAGGTTGAAACAGAGATAATAACTGCCTGCATCGCCAGGGATGAAAGGGCGGAGCATGAACTGTACAGGCTTACAAGCGGTTATTTAATGGCCATATGCCTTCGTTATACCGATTCGAGGGAGGAAGCAAGGGAAATGCTCAACCTCGGGTTCTACCGGATTTTAACCAAACTCAAAAAATATAAGCTTGAAACCTCATTTAATGCCTGGATTCATAAAGTAATGGTTAATGTACTTATAGATGAGTACCGGAAGAAAAAGATACACCGTGAGCGAATTGAATATGTTGAGGATTATGAAAAAATTGAAGATAATACTGAAATTAACAATGCCGTAAAGAAAATGGACGTTGAGCAAATACACGCGCTGATTGTGCAATTGCCTCCGGTGAGCCAGAAAGTATTTAACCTGTATGCCATTGACGGCTTTTCACATAAGGAAATAGCAGATTCTTTGGGCATATCGGAAGGCACTTCGAGGTGGCACCTGAACTTTTCGCGTCAGCGCCTGCAGGAAATGATAATCAAGATTAATTCATCTTTTAAATTAATAACAGAATGAGCACCGGGGAGAGTTTTGACGAAATCCTGCGTTCTAAGTTTAACATAGAACATCCAGTGGATGAAGACAACTGGAAAAATGCCAGGAAGTTTATTGATGATATGCGCAAAAGGAAAAGACGCAGAGTAGTTGCCATTATACTTGCCTCTGCATTGATAGGTGGCATTGGCGCATACGAGACTATTGTTTTTTACAGTAAGCCTGAAAAGCCTTCAGTTGAAGTTGTTAAAAATATGGCTGCGCCTGTAAATAAAGAGATTACTCCAGTGGTCAATAATGCAAATCAGGCTAACCCAAAGCCAGTGATTGTAAATAAAAATATTCCCATTAATCGGAATTCAATCCAAAATGTGGTATCAGCCAAAATAAATAGCTCAAAAGTGTCTTCAAATTCGCCTTCAATTTCAATAAATAATGCTGTAAGTAATAAAAATAGCGCTCTTGTAGTAAAAGAACCTAAGAATATTATTCCACCAACAGGGGTTACTGTTAATTATTCAGGTAACGCAAAAGATAAGAACAAAACGAATGTAACTGGTAATAATGTTGTTGATAATAATAAAGCTAAGGAAGAGCCAACCAAGCCTGTAGCAGTGACTAATATAATTGCTCCACAGGTAAATATGCCAGTAAAAAATGAGGAGCCTGTTAAAGAACAGGTTCAATCTGAAGAGAAGGAGCCTGTTATGGAATGGCCTTCCCTCGGAATAGGGCAATTCTATCTGCCCGTAAAACCCAATGACTATAGGGTTACCGATACTCTTTCCCCTGTTGTTTCAGCTATTCAATCTACGCCACCGGTATATGTAAGGCCCAGACAAAAAGGCTCTCTTTCGGTTGAATTGGGTGCCGGCTATAGCCTCGGCTGGAAATATGGAGATACTTCACAGGCCAATTCTATTTATCCGGTTATTGGAATTGGTTACAGCAGGGCATTATCGGACAAATTGTTGGTTAAAACAGGTTTGCAGTTCAGTACCCTTGGAAATATAGGGACTACTCAATTTGTTATAAAGCATGTTAATTATGATTTTGAATACAATGCCAAAGACACTGCTGTTACAACAAAAACGTTGTATTATCTTACTATTCCGCTGCAACTTGAATATAAAATAGGGCAAAAAAATGCAGTTGGAGCAGGAGGGACCCTATCATATATGTTTAATAGCTCGGGTACAGTTAATGTATATAGTGTTGAAGGAAATACCGTAACTCCAATCAATTCATATTCTCAAAATATGTATATTAAGGGTTACAACCAATGGAATGCTTCTGCCTATGTATTATATAAGAGAAATATTACAGAAAAGCTTTCGGTTTATTTAATTCCTTATCTTGGGTTAATGAATATAAAAAGTAATTCATTTTTCATGGAAAATAGTTCTTCAAAAGACTCAGGAGTGAAGATATTGCTTTCTTATACAATTTTATAATCAGAGTTATGAAAACAAAACAGATTATACTTTTACTGATGGCTGCAATAGCAGTTAATTCCTGCAAAAAGACGGAATATTCAAATACATCTACTACTACACAGCCTGTATTTTATTTTACAGGCAGCATAAATAATGCTCCGGTTAATATACAGGCGGGGGTCAATAACTATACTATGGCTACATCTTATGCCAAAGACATAAATAACATTTATATCTACACGGGTGAGTTTATGCCAGTAGGCGGCTCTCAATCCAGCCCCAATTCATTGGAGATATTTTTTGCAGATAATAGCAAAAGCCCGGCAAGTGGCTTAGCGCATATTGACAGTGTTATATCCCCCGGGTATTATAGTTTTTCAGAACCGGCGGGTGGAGCTTGCGCATACAGTGTTCAATTCAATGATTATTTTAACCAAACTGCCAGTGGCTATTCATGGGGGTTTGGTGATGGGCAGACTGCCAATATAAATAGACCGACACATACTTATGCTCACCCCGGTGTATATAGTGTAAAAATGTGGGTCTATTCCTCAAGTTGTAGTTCCATTGATTCAAATAATATTGTAGTTGGGCAGGTTGGTAATGCTTTTGTAGCGCCGTTCTCAAATGGCACATGGTATACGTTAACTAATGGCGACTCCACTAATCTGCAGGTTTCTACCAGCGGAGTTCCGCCACTTACTTTTTTATGGAGTTTTGGCGATGGCACGCCTGATAAAACGACTAACCCAGTCGGGCATACCTATACCAATCCGGGTGTGTATTCTGTTTCAGTAACTTGCACCGATGGAACGGGGTATACTACAAAGCAATATGAGAACGTTTATACTCCGACTGCTACAGGTTGCGCTGATGGTTTTTGGGAAGGTACCCAAACCCCTATTTCAAACCCCGATAATCTGAACGATGTAGTAGTAGATTGGTATGATAATACCGGTACCTTATGGACATCGAATAATAATAACCAGCACATCAACTCAATGTTCAAGGTAAACTCTGTAGCCGATTATAAAAACAATGCTGCCGGGCAGGCTACCAAAATTATTGGGGCAACTATAACCTGCGAGTTGTATAACAACTCCAATGACAGCATTACCTTTACAGGTAATGTAGTGTTTGGAGTGGCGCATTTTTAGTATTACACCCAACATTTCTCTGTTTCATTTCGTTTATCCTTATACAGGGCAGTTTACCTGTTGGTTTGTTGTGTTAATGATAGAATGCCCGCAGTCCCGGTAAAACCGGGACACGGGCTTCTTTCTCAAATCAGATTTATAATCTAAAATATTATTATTATGGAAACGCAAGAAGGAAAACCAAACTATAAAATGAAAAGAAGCTTTGACCATAATGAATTTGAAACTGTTTTCTGGATTGTTATTATGGTTGTGGTATCGGGCATTATTTGTGTTCTTGCAGCATAAGAAATAAATATTTTTCATTTCACCCAACATCAGCAAAAGTTGTTTCGTTTTTCCTCTTGAAGGGAATTTATAAACCTGAAATTATAATAACATAATTGTAATTGCTGCACTAAGTATTATAAAACTTAAATAAACTATAATCTATGAAAAAAATTTTACCTCTTTTAGCCATGGCATATTGTTTAAATGCAAATGCTCAATCGGCCACCTTCCAGAATGTATATGGAGGTACAGGTATAAAGCAAGATTATGCATATGATATGCACAAAACGTCGGATGGCGGATACGTTTTGGGCGGAGTAACTGAAAATTATCCTACCGGCATCCGCAGGTCTTATGTTATAAAAACAGATGCCAATGGAGATACTTTATGGACAAGTATATATGGTGATACATGCAGGGGTAGTAATGCCCAGCAATATATAAATGATATATGCCAGTCAGGCGATGGAGGGTATCTTGGAGTAGGTGGGATGATAGTATGCGGCGGTATTACAACAGAGGGGGGAGAAATAACCCGGCTTGATTTAAACGGGAACGTATTATGGTCAAAAACATGCACTCATGGTTCACCGGACCCTTATCCGGTTATACAATGCAGCGATGGTAATTTTATTTTTGGCGGAATGGTAACCGGGGTTGGCGCCGGGTTGACAGACGCATTCCTGACGAAAATTGATATAAATGGAGATACCTTATGGTCAAGAACATATGGTAGTCCGGGCAATGAATGGTTTTATCACATACTGCAAACCCCCGATGGCGGATACCTGGCAGCAGGTTACTCAGATGGTTTTAGCCTGGGGGTGATAGATACAAACAGGAATATTTACCTGGTTAAGACAGATTCAAACGGTAATTTGCAATGGTCGAAAACATACGGCACACACACCGGTAATCAGCAGTGTTTTGGGCATTGCCTGCAACCTACCACCGATGGAGGTTATATAGTAACAGGCCAGGCCGGAGGTTATTTTCCCTGTTGCGCTAACGTCGAAAGTGATAGCGGTATTTTTCTGATGAAAATTGATGCTTCGGGCAATATGAAATGGGCTAAGTATTTTTCAGGGGAATTCGGGCATGCCGTAAAACAAACTGCAGATAAAGGCTATATAATTGCCGGGTCTGGCAATTATGGTGATTCAACAGGAGATGATGTGGTTCTTATAAAAACAGATTCTTTAGGGATTTTACAATGGAGCAGAACATACGGAGGCAGTGGAAACGAAGATGGCTGGCTGTTAGATATTGCCAATGATGGTGGTTATTTAACGGGAGGCTGGACAGAGAGTTTTGGCAACCTTGCTGAACATATCTACTTTGTTAAAACCGATACAAATGGTAATTCACCTTGCAATGAAAATGTTACTCCGGGTGTGGCAGAAAGTGTGGCTAAATTTGCCGTAAGCAATCCGGCCACACAGGTAATGATAGGGCCAGTCACCACAACATTTGTTCCATTATTTCAGAGAGCCTCAACAATAATTAATTTATGCAGTACCGTTGGTATTAACCAGGTTAAGAATAGTAATGAACAGGTGAATATTTATCCGAACCCGAGTAATGGCAACATCCAGGTAACCAGTTCTGAAAATATTGATGATATCCAGATCACTGATTTAATAGGACGGTTAGTCTATGAGGCAAAGCCAAACAATATGGGCGCCGTTTTGCATTTAGATAATGCCGGAATGTACTTTATTACTCTAACTAGCGGTACAACAACTAATACGAAGAAAGTCATTATAATCAAGTAATAATAATTATTACTAAAGAAATAACAACAATAAAATCAAATGAAAAAACTTTATTTTTTTATCTACTTATGGCTATGCTTAGGAATAGTAATAGCCCAAGCCCAATTTTCTGACATTTACCAATTTTACTTAAACGGTGATTATCCTACAGGCTCCTTAACACGAGCAGGAAATAAACTATATGGGATGGCATCAATTGGGGGGGCGAATGGTGATGGTTGCCTTTTCTCGCTAGATACCAATGGCAGCGCATATGAAGAGTTATACAACTTTGGTGCTGGATCCCCTAACCAAGGTTCGAAACCCCTTGGTTCATTAATACTTTCAGGGAATAAGTTATTTGGGATGACCTCATCTGGAGGTCCATGGGGTGTCGGCAATATTTTCTCCATTGATACTAATGGGTATGGATATACAATTTTGCTGGATTTTCAAAATAATCCACCCACAAATGGCGCAGACCCTGAGGGCTCATTAATACTTTCGGGAGGCAAGTTGTTTGGAATGACATATCAAGGAGGAGGGGGAAAGGAGATGGGCAATATTTTCTCCATTGATACCAGTGGCGGCGGATATAAAGACCTACTTGATTTCAATGGCACAAATGGCGATGGCCCATATGGTTCATTAACACTTCTTGGAAGCACTTTGTATGGTATGACATATGGTGGAGGAGCAAGAAATGATGGCCTTATTTTTGCCATTGATACCAATGGCAGTGGATATGTTGACCTTCATGACTTTAATGGGGCATCGGGAGAGAATCCCACCGCTTCATTGACGCTTTCGGGGAATGTGTTATATGGAATGACCTATCGTGGAGGCGCAAACGATAGCGGTTGTATATTCTCAATAAATATAAATGGCAGCGGATATAAGGACCTGTTCGATTTCAATAAACCATGCGGTTCGTATTATCCCCAGGGTTCACTAATCCTTATGGGGAGTACCCTTTATGGGATGACATCTGGTACATTACTATTTAGTGGAGGTTCTATATTCTCGATAGATACCACGGGTACCGGATATAATTACCTGTGGGGGTTTAATAAAACTGACGGTGCATTCCCTGTAGCCGACCTGACTTCCTCAGGTGGTATGTTATATGGCATGACTGAGGAAGGAGGTACCAATAACTATGGAGTTATTTTCAGTTATAATTTAAATTATATACCTACAGGGATTAATGGAGCTTATACAAATCCAGGAGCGCTAAATTTATACCCGAACCCTGTCGTAACTAATGCAACCATTGAATTTGGCGAATCCGGAGCCCGTAAAATAGATATATGCGATATTACCGGAAGGATAATAAATAGCTTTGAAAACTCTGGAAGCAAATGTCAGTTTTTCTGCAATGGACTTTCACCAGGCATATATTTCGTAAAAATCACATCCGGGGAAAACATACAGGTTGTGAAGTTTATTAAAGAATAGTTAATGTGTAACCCAACATTCTTAAAAGTTGCTTCGTTTATCCTCTTGAAGGAAATAGTTAGAACCTGAAAAATATCTGCATGCCTTTAATACTGCTGCTATGGATGATGAAAATGGTGAAGAAATGGAATGTGAATTCCAGGAAAATTAAATAGGCTTTGATTTAATAATATACAGCACCAATAATAACTTAATAAAACAAACAGCATGAAGACAACTCTACTTTTTACGGGAAAATTTTTAATTCTTCCTTTAATGGCAATCTTATTCCCTTTACTAACATTTGCTCAATGGAGTGCTCCTGTGAATATATCTCCACATTCCAGGAATGCTTCAATGAATGAAAACATGGGGCCGTGTATGGCGGTGAGCAATGATACCATACATGTTATATGGAGCGATAAAACAACATTGGGTGTTGCAATTTATTATACCCGTTCCGTTGATACCGGACATACATGGAGTGCTCCCATTGCAATAACAGATACTGCAAGCAAAGCAGCTATGCCATCAATTGCGGTTAGTGGCAGAAATATTCATGTGGTCTGGTGGGACAGTTTGAATGAAAAAACCAATTTCACCTCTGCCGGGCTTTTCGGGAATAGCTCATTCTATATACATTCCCTAGATGGAGGAAATACCTGGGTGGGTAAAACCTGCATTGATAGCAGTTCGGTTTTCTGGCCCGGTATTGCAGTGTCAGGTTCAACTGTTCTCGTTTCTTTAGATAAAGGTGGATTTGACAGTACAATTGTCTGGTTAACAAAATCAACAGATAATGGAAATACTTTCAGTGCTGAGCAACAGGTTTCTACCCGTACCGGCAAGGGGCGTTCCGAAGACCAAAGCACCGCTACCGATGGTAAATATATCCACATGACCTGGAATGATAACAGGAGTGGTACTATGCAAATTTATTACCGCCGTTCAACAGATATGGGGGCAACCTGGAACCCTGAAGTAGCAATTACATCGTTGAATTCTTATACCACTATGGTTTCATTGGACAGCGGACATGTGGATATTGCGCATGGTATGCAGGATACATATTGGAACTCATATATAAGGCAGTCAAATGATTCAGGAGCCACATGGAATTCTGATAAACAGGTAACAGGGAATACTATTACAGGCAGCGATGAAGAATATCCGTTTATGGTGCGTGACGGTTTAAATTTATATATGGTCTCATTATTTATCAAGTCTTCGGCAGCCTGGGATATATATTATTCTCAATCTACCGACGGTGGCACGACCTGGATGCCCCAGGTATTGCTTGGGAACTCAAATTTCAGTGCAACAATTGCTTTGACTTGCCCTGTCCTTCATGTTGCATGGCCCGATAGCGGGAAAATATTTTATACCCGAAACCCAACAGGGGCTCCCTCATGTCCTTCTGTTGCTACAGGGATAGAAAATGTTGGCTCTTCATCTGATGTACCTTCATTATATCCAAACCCGGCAAAAAATAATGCGATTATTACATTCCCGGAAGCCGGCACACGCCAGATAGATATATGTGATATTACCGGAAGAATAATAACTGATTTTGAAAGCACCGGCAAAGAATATAATTTAAACTGCAATGGCTTATCGGATGGAATGTATTTCATTAAAGTTGTTTCAGGAGTGAGTACACAGGTAATTAAATTCATTAAAGAATAATACATCTACCCAACATTAACAAAAGTCACTTCGTTTATCCTAATGAAGGAAATAATAAAAACTTAAAATGCAATATTTATATACCTTTTATATTGATGTTTTGGATGATGAAAATGGTAAAGAAATGGACTGTGAATTCCGGGAAAATTAAATAGGCTTTGATTTAATAATATACAGCACCAATAATAACTTAATAAAACAAACAGCATGAAGACAACTCTACTTTTTCCGGGAAAATTTTTAATTCTTCCTTTAATCGCAATCTTATTCCCTTTACTAACATTTGCTCAATGGAGCGCTCCTGAAAATATATCCCCCAATGCTATGAATGCCGCACTAAATGAAAGCATGGGTGCATGCATGGTTGCAAGCCATGATACTATCCATGTTATATGGAGCGATAAACGTACCCTCGGTTCTGCTATTTATTATACCCGTTCTATTGATACCGGGCATACCTGGAGCACTGCTGTTGCCATAACAGACACAATGGGCAAAGCATCCTTTCCTTCCATAGCCGTAAATGGCAGGAATATACATATATCATGGTATGATAGCCTGAATGAAAAGACCAATTTTGGAAACTCTTCACTCTCCGGAAACAGTTCTTTCTATATACATTCTACAGATGGTGGCAATACCTGGGCCAGGCAAGTTTGTATTGACAGCAATACTATTTTTTGGGGAAATGTAGCTGTATCGGGTTCAACTGTAATTTATACTTTGTCAAAAGGGGTGTTCGACAGTACATATCTTACTTTAGCAATATCCAGCGATAACGGTAATACATGGGGACCTGAACAGAAAGTTTCAACCCGCAATGGGTATGGGCGTTCAGAAGACCCTGCCACAGTTACTGACGGTAAATACATTCACTTATCATGGAATGATAACAGATGCGATGAGGCTGCATTAGACACCATGCAGATATACTATCGCCGGTCAACAGATATGGGGCTGACATGGGAGCCAGAAACGGCACTCACAAATTGCAACCATAATTCATACACTACAATGGTTTGTCTTGATAGTGGACACGTTGATATTGCACATGGGGAATTCGGGAATGGCTGGATAATACAATCTTCAGATTCCGGAACTACATGGAGCCCGGACGAATATGTTATCAGTGATGGAGAATACCCCTCACTTGTGCGTAATGGAGAGAATCTTCATTTGGTTCATCCAAGCGGCGATTCCATTATGTATGTACATTCCGGCAATGGAGGAGCAACGTGGGACCCTAAAGTTTTCATAGCAACCACATGTAAATGCTGGTATGTGCCCTTTATTGCACTTTCTTGTCCGGTTTTGAGTATTATCTGGCCTGATAATGGAACTATATATTATGTACGCAACCCAACTGGTAATCCATCGTGCTCATCTTCACCCAATGGCATTACTAATGTGAATACTGCGATGAATGCAATTACATTATATCCAAACCCGGCAAAGAATTATGTTACTATTACATTCCCGGAAGCCGGCACACGCCAGATAGATATATATGATATTACCGGAAGAATAATAACCGGTTTTGAAAGCACCGGCAGTGAATACCAATTTCCCTGTGATGACCTATCACCAGGCATGTATTTCATACGGGTTTCATCCGGGAAAAATACACAGGTCATGAAGTTTATAAAGAGGTAGTTATGGGCTTCATCCTGTGCGCCCTAAGGTTTGAGGAAGCTATAGGGCAAAAAAAACTCCGCAGCAATGCGGAGTTTTTTGTTTTTGGGGCATTTATTTTGCAGCCTCAAAATTTTGCGATGCCTGTTCCCAGTTAACCAGGTTCCACCAGGCAGCAGTATAGTCCGCACGAAGATTATGATATTTAAGGTAATAGGCATGTTCCCAAACATCAAGGCCCAAAACCGGCGTACCCTTTATATCTGAAATGTCCATTAAAGGGTTATCCTGGTTGGGAGTTGAGCCAATGTCAAGCTTGCCTTCTTTCGTTACATATAACCATGCCCAGCCCGAGCCGAAGCGCTTGGAGGCAGCATCGTTAAATTTTGTTTTTAAATTATCGAATGATGTAAATGTGCTTGTAATGGCATCGGCTAATTTCCCGGTTGGTTGCCCGCCTCCCTTGGGTTTCATCAATTTCCAGAAGAATGAATGGTTCCAGTGCCCGCCACCGTTATTACGGATTGCCAGAGGATATTTCGATACATTTTTTATCAGGTCATCTAATGCAAGCGGCCCCATTACAGTACTTGCCAGGTTGTTTTCAGCAATGGCTTTGTTAAGGTTGTTTACATAGGCCGCATGGTGCTTGTCGTGGTGTATCTGCATGGTTAATGTGTCAATATGAGGCTCAAGGGCATTGTAGTCGTATGGCAGGGGAGGCAAAGTAAATGGTCCGCCATCTGCCAATACTGTCTCATTCGACGTATGGATGCTGTTTTTACCTGCTCTGAGCAAAGATGGAGCTACCAAACCTGTCGCTGTGAGAAGTAAAGAATTCCTGAGAAAGTTGCGCCTTCCGGCAATTTTAGTTGATTTCATATTTTCTGTTTAAGGTTGTTATTTATTAAAATGATGTTTTTTAGCTTTTGAATTTTATTTTCCCGGTAAGCAATTCTATAAACATAAGAATATCACCTGCAAAACTGTATAAAGGATTACGGAATGTAGCCGGTTTATTATGCTCAAAAAAGAAATGGCCGATGAATCCCATGCCATAACCAAATAATGGAGAGGCAAATGCCCACCATTTATTATCGAATGTTGCCAGGACGGTAATAAGAAAAATAAGTCCCATGAATGTTCCCACAAAGTGCAGGGTTCGGCATACAACCTCGGAGTGTTGCTGAAGATAGAATGGATAAAATTCTTTAAATGACTTAAATTTATTAGCCATAGTATATGGGGTTTAATAAGGTAAAGTTAATAATTTAATTGAACAGTATTTTACTCTCTCGAATCCTTTGATTATATTTGGTTTTAATATAAGCAGGAAAGAATGATCAGACATTTTACAGATTTTATTTTCATATTCGTTTTCATAGCCTTGGCTCTCGGTTCGTGCAGCACTGATAGCAGGGTAGTCTCATCTTTTGGCAAAAGAAAATATACTAAAGGCTACTATGTTAACTTGCCCGCAAGCAAAGAAAGCGTAACACCTGTATTAAGTAAACCGGGAATAAAAAATGTAAAGTTTGCTTACCATTCAATCTCTGTTGAAATTGCTGAAAAAGAAAATGGAGTGACGAATATTGAGTGTGAAAATAACATAACATCGTTCATTCCATCGCCTGAAATCCCGACAACTGTTGTTTCTCATTCCCCCGGCTTAAAAATCTGCCGGACAGAATTGCAGGAATTAAGGCCCGATACCAATATCAACAAGAAAATTGAAGAGGGTTTAGAGGAAGACAGGAAAGAAAAAAAGACCAACCGGATTCTTGGTATTATCGGATGTGTAGCTGCGGTTGCAGGTGCTATTATACTGATTTTTTCCAATTTATTCGTAGCCGGATTTTGTTTGCTTGCGGGGCTTATTATAAGCGCTATAGGCATCAGGAGGGGAAGTAATTCGCTTCTTGCTTTTTTCGGCTTTATAATAAGCGCAATCGGGGTAATACTTATTATTGCCGCTTTGATAGCCGGTACTACTCAGGAATAAACCGAGATATATTTATTCTTTTACGTTATTGTTTTTATCTGAGTTCAGGGATGTAAATTACGCTTCTGCGCAAAGTCTTTTTCCAGTAATTCAGCCTTTGGTATGGTATTTCGCAACCATTGGAGCATTATTTCTTCCTTCTCCGTTTCGCTTAACTTCCATTGTATATTTTCACCCCTTAAGCGCTTGCTCAGGGTGTACATACTTATTGCTGCGGCAACTGAAATGTTAAAGCTTTCAGTAAACCCCATCATGGGTATTTTTACAAACAGCTCCGCGCTCTTTTCCAATTGCTCCGACATACCCTGCATTTCGGTGCCAAAAAACAGCGCCAGTTTTTTATCGAGAGGGACATTTTCAATGGTATAACTATCCTTATGCGGCGAAGTAACTGCTATAGCATAGCCCTTTGATTTAACTGATTCAACACAAAAAGTGGTATTGTTGGGTTTACTGTTATAGCGGTGCATGGTAAGCCATTTATATGAACCGAGCGCCACATCAGGGTTGACTGTGTATTTGTTTTCATTTTCAATAATATGCACGTCCTGTATGCCAAAACAATCGCAGGAGCGTAATACAGCACTGGCGTTATGGGGTTGGTATATGTCTTCAAGAGAAATACTCACATACCGTGTGCGATTTTGAATAACCTCATAAAAACGCTTTTTACGTTCTTCAGTTACAAAACTTGAAAGATAATTGATTAGTTCTTTTACTGGGGGCTGCATTATATAATGCTTTTATGCAAACCTTGGCGCTGACCTTGCCAGTTCTTCGGGAGTAAGCGATTTGAAATACTCCAGGGTTATTTTCAACCCTTCAGCGCGCGATACTTTGGGTTCCCATCCCAATAATTTCTTTGCTAGCGTTATATCGGGCCTGCGTTGCTTGGGGTCATCTTTGGGCAAAGGAGTGTGGATTACTTTTTGCCTGCTGCCGGTAAGTTTTAGTATCTCCTCGGCAAATTCATTAATGGTAATCTCTGCCGGGTTGCCTATGTTTACCGGGTATGCGTATTCACTTAACAGGAGTTTGTAAATGCCGTCAACCAAATCAGATACATAACAGAAAGCGCGGGTCTGGCTGCCGTCGCCGAAAGCGGTAAGAGGCTCATTACGCATGGCCTGGCCTATAAATGTAGGCAATACACGGCCGTCATTAAGCCGCATACGCGGCCCGTAAGTATTGAATATGCGAACTATGCGTGTTTCCAGTTTATGAAAGGTATGGTAAGCCATGGTTATAGCCTCCTGGAAACGTTTGGCTTCGTCATATACCCCACGAGGGCCTACTGGGTTTACATTGCCCCAATATTCTTCTGTTTGTGGATGCACCAGCGGGTCACCATAAACTTCCGATGTGGAAGCTACCAGTATCCTTGCATTTTTTACTTTGGTAAGCCCCAGTAAATTATGGGTGCCAAGCGAACCTACTTTAAGAGTCTGAATGGGGATTTTTAAGTAATCTATGGGGCTGGCAGGAGAAGCAAAATGAAGAATGTAATGCAGGTCGCCGGGCACAAATACGAATTTGGAAACATCGTGATGGTAAAACTCAAAATGCTCTAATTTAAAAAGATGCTGAATATTGCGTAAGTCGCCTGTAATGAGGTTATCCATTCCAATAACATGGTACCCTTCTTTAATAAACCGGTCACATAGATGCGAACCTAAAAAACCTGCCGCTCCTGTAATGAGAACTCTTTTCATTTTATAATATTTTTTCTGCCAATACTGTAATAAGTAAATCCCTGGCCTTCCATCTGGTCAATACCATATAGATTCCGGCCATCAAAAATTACGGGCTTTTTCATGCGTTTTTTCATTTCTTCAAAATCGGGGGTGCGGAAAAGGCTCCATTCAGTTGCAATAATAAGGGCGTCTGCTCCGTCAAGGGCTTCATATTCATTGGCAGCATATTTTATTGTGTCGCCGATGAGTTTTTTTACATTATCGGAAGCGGCAGGGTCAAATGCTGTAATAATAGCCTTTCCCCTGAGCAGTTCGTCAATCATAACCAATGCCGAAGCTTCCCTTATATCATCGGTATCAGGTTTAAATGCAAGCCCCCACAAAGCAACCCTTAATCCTTCCAATTTGCCGAAATGTTTCTTTATGCGCGTTACAAGTATATGCTTTTGAAGTTCATTCACCTGCATTACCGATTTGAGAATTTTAAAATCATAATCATTCTCCACCGATGACTGCACCAGGGCTTTAACATCTTTAGGGAAACAACTTCCTCCATAACCGATTCCGGGGAACAAAAATCTTTTGCCTATGCGCGGGTCAGAGCCAATACCCATGCGAACCATATCTACATCGGCGCCGACTTTCTCGCAAAGGTTGGCAATTTCATTCATGAAGGAAATTTTGGTGGCTAAAAACGAATTGGCAGCATATTTGGTAAGCTCTGCCGAACGCAAATCCATAAAATAAACCGGGTTACCCTGCCTTACATAAGGTTTATAAAGTTCTTCCATTACCTTGCGTGCCTTATCGGATGAAAGCCCGAGCACGACCCTGTCGGGTTTCATAAAATCATCTACGGCAAAGCCCTCGCGTAAAAACTCAGGGTTGGAAATAACATCAAATTCGCATTTACAGTTTTTCACGATAGCATTCTTTACTTTTTCAGCCGTGCCAACAGGGACAGTACTTTTATCCACAATAACCTTATACGACGTAATCAGCTTGCCTAAATCGTCAGCCACTTTGAGTATATATGATAAATCTGCCGAACCATCTTCATTAGGCGGAGTAGGGAGGGCAAGGAATATAACATCGGTTTTTTTTACCGCTTCTTCAAGCCGGGTTGTAAATTTAAGCCTGCCCGCTTTCAGGTTCCGTTCAAAAAGCACGTCGAGGTCGGGTTCGTAAATCGGTATTTTGCCCGAGCGCATGGCATTAACCTTAGCTTCATCAATATCTACGCATAATACATGATTTCCCGTTTCAGCAAAGCAAGTTCCTGTTACCAATCCGACATATCCTGTACCTACAATGCTAATATTCATAAATATCTTTTAAATGAGCCACGAAGATAAATAAAATGCCGTTAGCCAATAGCTAACAGCTAATAGCTGATAGCAGGGTTATTTTATTTGCTTATTTTCCCTCCCCACCGTGCAATGTGGTTCATAGGTTTTGATTCAACCGTATCAAAGAGTCCACCTGCATACAATTCGTTATTATATACACCTAACGCATGCACCGGAGAATTCATTCCTCCGCCAACAGGATCCCAGCTCGAGCCGTTCCATTTGGCAATATAGTTTGCCTGCTGCTCACCGGCATTTTTAAATAACCCCCCGACAATGAGTTCATTGTTATACGTGGTAAGCGACCAGATTGAAGCGAATTGTCCGTTTCCAACCCCGGTGCCAACGGGAGACCAGCCCTCGCCATCCCAGCGGGCTATATAATTGGCAGGGGTTCCGCCGGCAGTATCGAATACCCCGCATACATATAATTCTTCTTTATTGTAAAGTTCGTTTTTATAAACCGACATTGCGGTTACGGGGTAACTTATACCCTGCCCAACCGCTTTCCATTCTTTACCGTCCCACCTTGATATATTATTGCCCTGGTTGCCCGAAACAGCTTTAAACGTACCGCTGGCATACAATTCGCCCTGGTAAACGGCAAGCCCGCAGATAAAATTGTATCTGCCCGAATCGAGTTTTGTGCCGGCATCAGACCACTTTTCTCCATCCCAGCGCGCAATGGAATGGGCCGGTTTGCCGCCCACCGTATCAAATTTTCCGGCAGCATAGAGCTCTTTATTATAAATACATAATGCCGATACAGTTCCTTTTATCCCTTTTCCTACGGGTTGCCATTCATTGCCATTCCAACAGGCAATACCTTGGGCAGGATTGCCGCCGGCACTATCGAATCCGCCACCTGCAAAAAGTTTACCGTTGTATTGTGCCATGCAGAGCACCACTTTGTTAATGCCTTTGCCCGCCAGGTGCCATTCGCTGCCATTCCAGCGCGCAATGTGGTTAACCTGCTTGCCTCCGGCACTGGTAAAACTGCCACCCGCATAAAGTTCGCCTTTATAAGATGTAATGGCCAGCACAAGGTTATTCACACCTGTGCCTACCGGCGCCCATGAATTAACCCGTCTATTGCAACTGCAAACAAAAAGGGTAAGAATAAATAAAATTGAAAACTTTTTCATCGCTCCGCTGATGTGTACTGTAAGCCAAAAATAGCGAAAAAGTAATTGAAATGGGATGTTCATCTCAATATTTCAGCTTATCCTGGTATTAACAGGCTACCCATCCTTCTATAAATATACAGGAGTGAAGAATTAAAAAACAGTTATAGTTGCCAGGAGTAAAAGGCGAAAAACTTTTATTCCTTTATAATTTTGGCTACCTGCACAGATTTATCGGTCAGCACTTTTACAAAATATATTCCAGAAGGCTGGTTGCTTAAATCAATAGCCCACCCTTCCTCTCCCGAAGGGAGGGAATAAAATTCTCCTCCTTTGGAGGAGTTAAAGGAGGCTACTTTTTCACCTAATACATTATAAACCTCAACTGATGACAGACCACTGACTACTGACCACTGAACGGTAAATTTACCGTTCGTCGGGTTAGGATAAACTGAGATTGAGTTTGCCGCTGAGATTAAGGCAGAGACAGAGGTAAAAATAGAATTATGTTGCGTATTGCTTCGGGTGGTTGTATTGTTTACCCCATGCACAGGCCCTTCATCAGGTAATTTGCACCCGGTATTCACCGAATCAGAAAGTACCATTGATACGCGCCACCTTGCCAGCGGATAGTTTCCGGGGTTAGCCTGGAAGACAGCGTCTGACATTGTATTTTGAGTACCCGATACCGAATCAACCACCACCCAGTGGTTGTTGCTTATACTATCGCGGAGCAGGTAATATGTAAATACCGGTTGGGAAACGCCTTGTTTCAGGTAGCCTGTACCTGCCCAGGTAAATGTACCGGGCGGAGATTGGTTTATATGGCATGTGTTTTGCCATGGGCTGGAACCGATAGGTTCCTCATTGCCGCAAGAATCTACTGCTGTCAGGGAATATCTCACGGTATTTGAGTTCGGGTTATTTATTCCGGTCATATCTGCAAAATAGGCCGGGGCAGCATAAGGTTGCGCGCCTATTAATTGCCATTGATTGGAAGAATTATAAAAATATATCCTGAAGCTGTCTATGCGTGCCAGGCCTGTTTTATTCCACACTATAATATTGAACTTTGAACCTGTATCTACGCTTACTATACATATTTGCGCCGCTTTTTCAGATGAAGATGAGTTTAATTGAATATCTAAAGTATCGGTCAGTGTGCAAAGATTTTTATCGGTAACCGTAACAGAATAGGTTCCGGCAGCCAAACCGGTTGCATTGGTATTGGTGCTTCCTGTTGACATAAATAGGTATAAGGAGGTGTTCCTCCGCTTGGGGTAACCCCGGCAATACCATCATTATTACTGCATGATGCATCCGTCCATGAGTTGGTTACTGTAATTGCAGCAGGCTGTGATATAGTTACAGTGGGAGTGATCTGGCACCCGTTGCTATCCATTATGGTGCAGGTATAAGTTATGCCTGAAAGTCCTGTTGCAGTATCACTGGTTTCTCCTGAAGGGCTCCATAAATAGGTGTATGGCTTAGCACCGTTACTCACCATTGCCGATGCTTTCCCATCGCTTCCTCCATTGCATAAAGGAGGGGTTTGAGAAAACGTAGCAGTCATTGATGTATTGGCAATAATGGTGGCAGTAATTTTATCGGTACATCCGGAACCTTCTTTAACAGTAACGGTATAGCTTCCTGCCTTTTGCGCTTTTATGGTATCTGTTGTCTGACCACCTGACCAGGAATAAGTAAAGGGAGTGCTGCCGCCAACAACTTGCACAGCGGCCTCTCCGGTAGCCAGGGCTCCGCATACGGTATTCACCGTAGAAACAGTAAGCTTTAAGGGTTGGGCATACTGGTTTTCAAAGGCCCCCATATCTATACGGCAAACAGTTACACGGGTATTGCCCGCCAAATCTAATGCCGGATAGCCGGGCAGGTAAGATGGGTCGCCTGTGTTAAAGCAGGGTGATGTATTCTTGATGCCCCAGTTTACCAGCATTCCATCATTCATATAACCAACACCGCCTGAAGTGGAATCAAATTTCGGATCGGAATGTATATTGTTTTTATATGTTCCGGTATATTTAACTCCTGTAGGAATGCCAAAAGCATTTGAATCGCCATACACATCGCAGTAATAAAAAGATATAACGCAACTGGGGTCATACTGGTACATTTCGTTGCCGCCCGTATCGGTTACAGCAGAATCGCCCCATAAAATTGAGTTATACAGGCTGGGTTTTGCCTGGTAGAAGAACAAAGCCCCTCCCTGGTAAGCATTATTGCCCGACATAGTTACATTAAGAAAGGTTGGGTTTGCTGACTGACAATAAAAACCACCACCCTGGCCATCAGTTAAGTCAGCAGTATTATTTGTGATACTTGTATTGGAAACAGTAGTATTAATGCTCTCCGAAAAGCTTGAATATACATAAATTCCGCCGCCGCTGCCATTTGTACCCACATTGTTATTGGAAATAGTATCATAAGAGAAGGAAGAGACATCGCACTGATAGAGTTCAATTCCTCCGCCATAACTATCAGCGCCTAATGAATTATACGAAATATTATCGTAATCAATCGAATTAAAAACACAGCCCTCTGCCCAAATTCCGCCCCCACCGCCCCCGTATGCATTCGGCAAGCTATTATATGTTATAGTATTATGATTAAGAGAAGTAATATTGACACTATATAAATATATTCCGCCGCCCGCGCTACCATTGGATACGGTATTAAAGTATATGGCGTTATTGTTCATTGATGAAAAAGTGCCGCCGTTGCAGCCAATTCCACCCGCCTCGGTAGTGGCAGTATTGAATGATATGTTATTGTAATTAATAACGGCTTTAATCGGTTGGTTCATGAAAATTGCGCCGCCGCCGCTTGATGAGGTATTGTTTGAAATAACATTATATGAAATTATTTCACCGGTATCATTTTGTATGTAAATAGCCCCGCCATAATTTTGGGTAGAATTATTGTAAAGGCTGTCATAAGTAATAACAGGGCTGGAAGCGCTGCAAAAAATTGCCCCTCCGTAACCATTGTTTGCCTGGCAGTTTGCTATAGTGCTGTGAGATATTACAGCTTTGCTCCAACTGCTGAAGTAAAAGGCTCCCCCGCTGCAAAATGGACAAGGGTTATCCATACCATATTGTATATTGCAATAGATAAACTTTGAAGAATCATTAGTTGAGGCAAGGCTGTCGAAGCGGAAACCGCCAAAACCACTTCCTTGGTCGGCAGCGGTAAAATAGATGTATTGCGAAGGAGTACCTACCGCAAGTATGCAGCCATTCACCATCATCCGCAGGTCGTTGGAAGTCTGAAAAACTACACTTACACCGGGGTCAATGGTCAGCGTAGCGCCGCTCGGAATAGTTACGTTACCCATTATATTATAGGGCGAACCTGCCAGTGTCCAATGTCCGCTTATATTACCGCCGGGAACAGTTGTAGAGGCCAAGGTGAGTGAAAAGTTCATAAAGTAAAAAGTTCCTAAAGTCAGTAAGAACTTTGAAACTTTACGAACATTACAAACTTGATGAAGTAATTGTTTTTGCATGACTGGGGTTTTAATAATATTTTATGTGCGATAAAAAATTACTTTCAAATATATATAAAATTGCTAAAATGCAAAACTATGGTGATATTAAAAAGTCCCGCAGTATTGCGGGACTTTTTACCTAATCATGAATGATTAGTACTCAAACGGATAATGTAAAGATTTACTCTTTTATCAATTTCACTACCTGTGCATATTTATCTGATATCACATTTACAAAATACACTCCTGCGGGCTGGTTGCTTAAATCAATAGCCCACCCTTCCCCTCCTGAAGGGAGGGAATAAAATTCTCCTCCTTTGGAGTTAGAGGAGGCTACTTTTTCACCTAACACATTATAAACCTCAAGAGTATTATTCATTCCTGATTCGTAATTTGTAATTTTTAATTGAAAGATACCGTTCGCCGGGTTAGGGAATACAGATATTGAGGGTAAGGCTGTAGCTAAGGTTGAAGCAGAAGTAAAGATAGAATTATGCTGTGTATTGCTGCGGGTTGTTGTGTTATTTATTACATCAGGCCTTAAATCAGGTGAAGGACAGCCTGGAATATTTAAGGTTGCTTCAACACGCCACCTGCCTTTTGGGTAGTTCGAATAATTTGGGTCAGCTATTATACTTTGTAAGCCATTTACAGAAGAAATTGAATCCCAATTACCATTGCTGATATTATCGCGGTAAAGTGTATAGGTTTTCACGGGTGTTGAATTACCCTCAACCTGGTAAGCAGTGCTGCCCCAGCTAAATGTTCCCCCACTGCTTTGTATCCACATGGTATTATGCCAGATGCTTGAAGCCGTATCACCGCATGAATCTACCGATACCAATTTATACCTAACCGTAGTTACATTAGGGTCGTTAACCGTATCTATAATATAGGAAGGAGCGGAAAATGGGACACTTAACAATTTTGCCCAAATGAGGGAACTGTTCAGGTAGTATACCTGTATGCTGTCAGTATGTTTCATATCACTTGTATCCCATACAATAATATTGTTGGTAGAAGCCGTATCTACTGTTACAAAACACAAAGCAATATTTGTTTTTAGAGGTTTACGGCTTATAGTAATGGAATCTTTAGTAATGCAGCCATTACTTAAATTGGCTGTAACAGTATAAGTAATATTGTTTGCGGGAACAGTGCAAACAGGGTTTACAATGGTTGTATTACTTAAATAAGTTGAAGGCACCCAGCTGATGGAGTCAGGGCTTGGTGGATTACACACTGCATTCATCTTAAGGGTTTCGCCACAGCTTATACCAGTATCATTTCCTGATTTTAATGATGCTGTTTTTACAGTAATAGTATCGTTCAAGCTTTTGAAAGTGCAACTTGAATCAGGAAATATTTCAAGGTAGTAAATACCTTTACTGTTAACAGTAATACTTTGGGAAGTATCACCATTGCTCCACAAATTATTTGTTGAGTAATTACTCTTTAAAACTAAATCGGTTCCGGGGCATATTGAAGTGGAACCGGACACTGTAATGGTTGGTCTCAATAGAGGCGAACAATTGGATATCTCATCTACTTGATAAAAACTTGGTATAGCAAAATAAATATTGCTAAAATTATCTATGGCGATACCTTGTGGGTTATTAAATTGAGCCGAAATAGCAGGACCATAATCTCCTGTATGACAAGTTTCTCCGCCATAAGAATATCCTCCTGCAAACGCGTTTATAATACCAAGGGTATTTACTATACGGATATCACTATAAGTATTAGATGCTTCTTCAATATAAATATTATCTGAGCTATCAACAGCAACATAGCCTGGAGAATATAATTGTGCTGTAGTAGCAAGTACTCCTGTTCCTCCCGAACCTCCACCAGCTACTACGTTTAGGATGCCTGAGGAATTAACCATACTTACTAGGTTATTACCTTCATCTGCAATGTATAAATTCCCTTTGGCATCAATTGCAATTCCAGTTGGATAAGAGAGTGCTGAAGAAGTGGCCGGGCAAGGGCTGCTGCTCTCCTGACCATATCCCCCAATTCCTGCTACTGTGCTAATAATACCTGATTTATTTACTTTGCGTATTACATCATTACCCGCATCAGCTATAAAAATATTACCCGAAGCATCTATTTTAACATCTGAAGGGTAATATAAAATTGCGCTTGTAGCAGGGCCTCCGTCTCCTCCATACCCCTGTCCACCATTACCACCACCAGCCACAGTAGTTATAATACCGGCAATGCTTACTTTTCGAATCCGATCATTATATGTGTCTGCAATATAGATATTCCCTTTTGCATCTATGGCTAATCCCGTTGGGCGAGATAATTCAGCTGCGGTTGCCGGACCTCCGTCTCCACTATATCCACCTTCATTATTAAAATAGCCATTGCCAGCAATTGTACTAATGATACCCGAAATGGTCACTTTACGAATGACATTGTAATAATTATCCGCTATGTAGATATTGCCTGAATTATCGACAGCAACCCCAGCAGGGGACCAAAATGTTGCTGCCGTAGCAGGCCCTCCATCTCCGCTATAACCTTGGGTACAAGTACCTGCAATAGTATAAAGATCTTGGGCACTAATTAGTGAAGAAAGAAGCATGAATAGGAAAAAGAGTAGCGAGGCTTTTTTTTCGAATTTTTTCATGGTGAAAGATTTAGAAAATATTATTGCTCTTTGTTTTAAAACTCTTATGTGATAAAGCGCATGAGTTTTGTACAACAAATAGATTGAAAATCGTGAACTTGTGCAATAAAACAAATCAATAGAAAGCATTGATATTCATCAGTAATCTATCTGATAATTGACTTTAGTAATTCAAATATTTCTATTATTAATTTCCTGTTTTTGTATTTAATACTCTACTCTTTTATCAATTTCACTACCTGCACAGATTTATCGGTCAGCACTTTTACAAAATATACTCCTGCGGGCTGGTTGCTCAAGTCAATTTGATAATTTGATGATTTGGTAATTTGATAATTCTCCACCGAATATACTTTCTGCCCCAATATATTTAATATATCAACATTCCTGATTCCTGATTCGTAATTTGTAATTTTTAATTGAAAGATACCGTTCGTCGGGTTAGGGAATACAGATATTGAGGGTAAGGCTGTAGCTAAGGTTGAAGCAGAAGTAAAGATAGAATTATGCTGTGTATTGCTGCGGGTTGTAGTATTATTCATGCCATGCACAGGCCTTAAATCGGGCAAGGTACAGCCTGTATTAACCGAATCGCTCAATAATGCCTCTACGCGCCACCTTGCAAAATCATAGCCACCAGGATTAGCCTGGTAAGCAGCATCGCTCATTTTATTCTGTGTGCCTGATATGGAATCTATTGGCACCCAGTTTCCGTTACTTAAACTGTCGCGGTATAAGTAATAGGTTATTACAGGGAGAGAAACACCTTGTTTCAGGTAGCCTGTACCCGACCATGTAAAAGTACCTGCCGGGGCCTGGTTAATATACATGGTGTTTTGCCAGGGGCTTGATGGTATTGGCTCCTCGTTGCCGCAGGAATCAATGGTTGTTAAGCAATACCTGACAGTATTTGAATTGGGGTTATTAATGGATGAGCTGTCCACAAAATAATCTGGCTCCGAAAATGGTATTGATTTAAGCAACTGCCATGATGAAGATGAATTAAGATAATATACCTTAAAACTATCTATACGGACTAAACCTGTTTTATTCCAGACAATAACATTGTATTTCGAATCAGTATCTACGCTTACCACGCAAATTTCAGCGGTAGATTTAGATACATAAGGGTTTATGCGCAAATTAACGGTATCAATGGCAGTGCATGAGTTGGAATCGGTTACAGTAATGGTATAAGTGCCGCTATATAAGGCAGAAGCTGTTGAATCGGTACCGCCCGATGACCATGCATAATTATAGGGTGGTGTGCCTCCGCCTGGTGTAATAGTTGCATCTCCTGGAGCCGATCGGCGAGGGCGGCATGGGCCAGGTCTTCAAGGCCGAGCAACGCCGCCTGAATCGGGTGGTGGCCCTCAAGGTCATTCAGCAGCAGGTCC
>JBKQUY010000061.1:0-75657 GCA_052325425.1 Bacteroidia bacterium
GTTATCATGTAGCAAATCTGCAAGTTTTTCGCCTTCTTTACGCTGTTTCTTGCAGATTTTTATTGACTTTTTTTAGTTGAAAACACCCCAAAATAAAGGATTGTACTAGTTTTTGAGGTTTGACTAAATACATGCTATAGTGAAACGCAACCCCTGGAAAATTTTCAAAATCAAAAAAAGTTCCCTTATTAAAAGTGCAACTATCATAAACAACCATACTTCTTGAAGGAGAAAGTAGCGAATCAAATTTGAAATATTTGTTTCTTGCCATATACTCTTGAGAATAAACTTTCTTCCGAATGAAGAGTGGAACGTCAAAAGGATATTTATGGGGACCAATTGGTACAACTTGGCTATCAGCATCTCTACATGCTAATTGTGCTAACAGTAATAAGATTAAATGTGCCCATAATTTCATAAATCCAAAGGTAGTATTCTTACTTTGATTTATAAAAGTAATTTATCTAAGAGACATAAATAAAATCCCCAGGTACCTGCTAACCTGTTGTTATTTGGTAAGTACCCTTTTAAGCTTTGCTTCAATTTATACTAATAAGTAAAACTTATAATTTATTAACCCACTAAGCACAGCTTAGTGGGTATTGGATAATAGTAATGGCAGTTTGCAAAACCTTAAACAGGCCAATACTCATTAAAATATAAATGGTACCAGCCGCTTTACCCGTTTAGAGTATTCAACATATTGATTTGGAAATTGCTGGCGCATAAGTTTTTCCTCCTTCATTATTTTAAAAACATGCGATACAAAAACAATTCCTAAGGCAATAAATCCTTTCAGTTCGCCTGAAATAATAGCAGGCCCAAGAATCATTAACTCAAATCCCGTGTAAATGGGGTGCCTCACAATTTTATATGGGCCGCTTTGTATTAATTCATGTTCCTTTTTCAGGGTAATTGTGGCGCTCCAGTTTTCACCTAATGTTTTGCGCGCCCATATAGCAAAGGAAACCCCTGAAATGCTGACCAAAGCACCTGCTATCCCGGAAAAATTTCCAACCTGAATAACCTGGTAGCTAAAGAACCCTGGAGCAAAAAACGGGTTATAAACTATTTCAAGGCTTGAAAAAACAAGGAATAAATAGATAATTCTTGGAATCTTGCCCTCTGTATATACTGTTGTTTTTACTTTTTGCGACATGAACTTCCAATAGCCGAAAAAAGTACACCAGCATAAAACAGTTATCCAATTATAATAGTTATTCATATAAAATGATTTCGTGCAAGCAGGCTGATAGATTCAGTATCAGATACCTGCAAGGCATTCTTATTTGAAGCAAAAATACACATAAATTAAATTCTTTCCCCTCCCCCAGCTAAGTTGCACTTCGTGGGCAAGTAACCTTTTAAGCTTTGCTTAATTTAACCTTAATAAGTTGAAATAAAATTTGGATGTTACATTAAATAAGTAAAGTTTAGCGGGCATGCTGGCTTACTTATATAATTTTGTACCGCAATTATAATTGTGTAATTACAGTTGGAAAAATTGATAGAGTTACGCCTAAAATGACAAATGCCAATTTTTTTTATGACAAGCATCATTTAATAAAGTTACACTGCTGTGTAGCTTCACCATTTCAAAAACAAGATAATATAACCTACCAATGAAAACAATAAAATTAAACAACAGAGTAGAAATGCCTATTTTGGGGTTTGGCGTTTACCAGGTTAAAGACCTCAAAGAATGCGAAAGAAGTGTTATTGATGCAATAGAAACGGGCTATCGCCTGATAGATACAGCAGCTTCCTATTTGAACGAGGAAGCTGTTGGCAGAGCTCTGAAAGCAAGCGGGGTGCCAAGAAAAGAGCTATTTGTTACCACCAAGTTATGGATTAATGAGGCAGGATACGAGCGAACAAAATTGGCATTTGATAAAGTACTGAAGAGGTTACAATTAGATTACCTTGATTTATACCTTATCCATCAGCCGTATGGTGATATTCATGGTGCATGGCGTGCAATGGAGGAACTTTATCATGATGGCAAAGTTAAAGCAATAGGGATAAGCAATTTTGAGCCTGACAGAGTAATGGATTTAATAATGAATAACAAGGTACTCCCTGCAATTAATCAAATTGAAACAAACCCCTTCAATCAACAAATTGAAGTACAAAAGTTCTTAAACTCAAATAATATTCAGGTTGAAGCATGGGCGCCATTCGCTGAAGGCAAGAACAACATCTTCACAAATCCGCTGCTTGTTACTATTGGTAAAAAATATGAAAAAAGCCCTGCCCAGGTTATTTTACGCTGGTTAACCCAACGTGGCATAGTTGCTGTTTCAAAATCTACCCACAAGGAAAGAATGGCTGAAAACATCAATGTGCTCGACTTTGAATTAACCGCGGAACAGATGAATACCATTGCAGGCTTAGATACCAAAAAAAGTTGTTTCTTTGACCACAGAGACCCTGAAATGGTAAAATGGCTTTGTGGCAGGAAACTGGATATTTAGTACTTTACCATAATTATAAAGAACATGAAAAATCAAAATGAGATATTTCCTACGGGCGAAAAACTTTCGCCGGATTATTTTACCGGAATAGCATGGTTAACACCATTGGTAGCCAAAGATGAAACAGGAACCTTTAGCGTTGGCAATGTACTATTTGAACCGGGAGCGCGTACCAACTGGCATACACATCCATTGGGCCAGATTCTTCTTGTCCTTGATGGAAAAGGATATTACAAGGAAAAAGGTAAAACTGCAAGGCCAATTACAAAAGGCGATGTGGTTATTATCCCATCACATGTGCAACACTGGCATGGAGCCGCAAAGGATAGCAGCATGACACATATAGCCATAACTAACATTGGTAAGCAAGGCCCTGTTGATTGGCTGTCACCGGTTAGCGAAACAGATTATCTGAGCGTTCAATAACAAATATAAAAATTTCAGTTATGAATAAGGAATTAAAAAATGTAATTGTGGTTATTGGCGCAGGCTCAATAGGCCAAGCAATCGCACGACGGGTAAGCGCCGGCAAGCATGTTTTACTTGCTGATTTACGCAAAGAAAATGCTGAAGCAGCAGCGAAGGTATTGAGTGAAGCGGGATTTGAAGTGAGTGTTGCAACTGTTGATGCTTCATCGCTACCGTCAGTACATGCATTGGTTGAATTGGCTAAGTCTATCGGAAACATTACCGGGTTGATTCATGCAGCGGGTGTTTCTCCTTCACAGGCACCTAAGGAAGCCATCCTGAAAGTAGACCTTTATGGAACTGCTCTGATACTTGAAGAATTTGGTAATGTAATTACGCAAGGAGGTTCGTGTGTAGTAATTGCATCACAATCGGGACATCGTCTTCCAGCCCTAACGCCTGAACAGGACAAAGAACTGGCCACAGTTCCCGTTGAGAAGCTACTCGCACTCCCATGGCTTCAACCAGATAAAATAAAGGACACTTTGCATGCATATCAATTAGCCAAACGCGGCAATTCACTGCGGGTGATGGCCGAAGCTGTCCGTTGGGGTAAGCGTGGTGCAAGAATCAATACTATCAGTCCAGGTATTATAATTACACCTCTTGCGAAGGATGAGCTCACTGGCCCTCGTGGCGAAGGTTACCGGAACATGATTGAAAAATGTCCGGCCGGACGAGCAGGAACTCCCGATGAAGTGGGAAGCGTTGGCGCTCTCCTGATGGGCCCGGAAGGTGCTTTCATTACGGGCAGTGACTTCCTGATGGATGGTGGAGTTACGGCTGCATACTGGTATGGTGACCTTGCTCCAAAATAATATCCACGCTCCTGCATTCTGTGAATGTGGGTAATAGTAATGAGAGTTTGCAAAACCTTAAACAATTTCAGTCAAGCAGTAGTTCAAGCCTTTTCGCGCTGTTAAAGCGGGAAGCTAAATTTGGGGATTTAAAAATCTAATATATTTGCTATTACAATGAGCACTGTATTTAATACCGGTTCACGCGTTGAACATCCCGGCTTTGGCAAGGGAGTTATTGTGTCTGTAGAAGCTGAATATTATGTGATTTGGTTTAAGGCCCAGCAAGGCACCAGGATTGTAAATAAGAATGAAAACCTGGCTTTACTCGAAGCCTCTGACAATGCGCCAATTGATGTAACTGTAACGCTCGGTGATATTGAAGATGCGCTTGAACGGATACTGAACAGAAGATTAGATACATCAGATACTGTTCCGTTGGCTGCAAAATGGAACAAAGGCACATTGGTATTAAAACCGGCAGAATCGGGCGTTCAATCTAAGGAGATACCTATAGAGACCTTCTTCCACAAAATTGTGATGGTGCGCGATAAACTACGGGTGATGGAGCAGAAAATAAATGCCCACAAAGTGCTGACTGATATTGAAAAAGTAGAATTGCAGCAATATATAACGGGTATTTATGGCTCACTTACCACATTTAACATATTATTTAAAGAGAGCGACCACCATTTTAAAGGTGCAGCGGGGAAAGAATAAGGATTTCTTTATAGCCTTTCCAACCTTCACTCTCTATGAGTTTCTTTACCTTAACCGGTACATTTGGAGAATTTAATAAGAATTCTCATTTTTACAGATTATAAAAGGATGAAAAAAGAACTGCTGATATATGGTGGCCTCTGCGGACTGCTTATAGTTTTACTTAAACTGGTAGAGTACCGCTTTTTAATACTCGATAATAAAATTGAACTTTATGGAGGCGCTATAGCATTGGTATTTGTTGTGTTGGGAATATGGTTTGGCAGTAAAATGGCTAAGCATAAAGAAGTTATAGTGGTTAAGGAAGTGCAGGTAAATAACAGTGACCCTTTTATTTTAAATGAGGAAAAACTGAAACAGGTAGGCATAAGCAAGCGCGAATATGAAATACTTGAACAGATAGCTAAGGGACTGAGCAACAAAGAAATAGCCGATAAACTATCAGTATCGGAGAATACGGTTAAAACTCATTCATCACGTATATTTGAAAAGTTGGACGTGAACAGAAGGATACAGGCAATTCAAAAAGCAAAAGAATTGGGATTGATTCCATGAAAAACACAAAAAACTGTAAACTTTTGTATGATTTTAGCCTGTAAAACAGCAAAATCACCCGAAAGTATGACAGCAAACCCTATAAAGCCGATATAAGTTTGCCGGAGAAAAAAATCAATAACTTTTAAAATTTAAAACAAAATGAAAAAAACAGTAATCAAATTCGGCATTATTTCATCGCTTATTATG
The DNA here is from genome assembly GCA_052325425.1 of Bacteroidia bacterium. Lineage (GTDB taxonomy): Bacteria > Bacteroidota > Bacteroidia > JABEUT01 > JABEUT01 > JABEUT01. The sequence goes on from JBKQUY010000061.1 coordinate 5,204, forward strand.
GCAACGGGGATGGTAGTCAGTATGCACTTTACCAACGACATCGGGTTCGACAAGGGTGAACTGGTGGGATATTCTGTAATGGTAATTTCCTTCCTCATGGTCTTTTTCGGGGTGCGTTCATACCGCGATAAGTTAAATGACCAAGCTATAACTTTTGGCCAAGCCTTTAAAGTGGGTGGATTAATTGCGCTCATATCCTGCCTTGTTTATGTAGGAGTATGGCTTATTCTTTATTACAATTTTATGCCCGACTTTGGCGATAAATACGCTGCTTATAGCATAGAACAGTTGAAAAATGCCCATAAGTCTCAGGCTGAAATTGATACAGCTATACAAGAAATGGCTCGCTTTAAAGAAATGTACAAGAACCCATTTATTAACGCTGGCATTACATTTTTGGAACCTTTACCGGTTGCGCTAATAATGTCTCTCCTTGCGGCTCTCATTCTCAGGAAGAAAAAGGTAGCAGCAGTTGAAGCTGCATAGGTTTTATTCCAATTCTTTTTAATAAATCTCTAATGGCTTTCTTATTTCAGAAGTGCCATTAGGGATTATTTTAATGAGATACATTGCGTTTTGTTAATAAATGGAAGCCATTTGCTATTAGCATTGTTAACGAATAAATAACATTGAAAAAACAGCCAGTTGAGCTTCGTTATATAAAATTGCAGCCTTATTTCTGGCCTTCTCTTATAAAGTTATTATAAATTTTAATATCATGAAAAAAGCGCTGCGTCTCATGTTTTTTTTGTCTATTGCCCTATCTGAAGCTTATGGTCAGGGCCTTTGCGATACTACTTACTGGAACCATACTTATTATAACCAAAGGCTGAAAATTTATGATAGCTGCGTTGTTTTTGACGGTACTATTGACTTGCTTGACCCCCCTTTGCTTACAGGCGACGGCGACTACCATATTTATACCGCTCCCGATTCGGCATATCAATGGATGGTATCTTACCGTACTGCGGCATTTTTAAAAACATGCCTGGGTACCGATTCCACTTACTCATGCCCCACCTGCCTGAATATTGAGGAAGTATGCAAGGGAACCCCGACTGATGGCGGTACTGATGGTGCGGTTGAAAAAGCTGCCTGCAATGGTTTCAACGATACGGTGTATTTGCCAAACATGGGTGAACACGTAAGGGTTCATGGGCCTTTTATTTATGATTCGGTGCATTGCTGGAATGAAATACATCCGGTCTCCAGTTGCGTAATTATTCCTGTCACCGGCATTAGTGAAATAGACGGCCCTTCTCTGGCAAATGGCCTGAAAGTATTTCCTCAACCGGCTAATAGCGATATTAACTTTCAATTTGCCCATGCCCCACACACTATAACTCTGGTAAAAATCTATAACATCAAAGGCCAGCAGCTTTTTGTTTATGCTTTATCGGAGACCAGCCTGCTTAATTTAGATGTTTCGACCTGGACCAGCGGGGATTATGTTTATGAAATTCTGTTAAAAGACCAGAACCAGGTAATCAAGAGCGGTAAGTTTACCATAACACATTAAAAGGGTAAAGGCATTCTCAACATACTTCAGCAGTCGAAATTCAATTACTTGTTCGATATTCTTATTTATTTGCCTTTCAGCGCATCCCATCCCTGAACGGCTAAGGGATGCATTTTGCCATCTTTGGCAGCAAGCATAATCCCATCTCCGGCAGGAAGTATTTCGCCTATAATGGTTAGCATGCCTGGGTCTTTTATCTTTTTATAATCAGAAGGATTGATTGTAAATAGGAGTTCGTAATCTTCACCTCCGCTAAATGCAAAGATGGAAGGTGATATTCCATTTTCCTGTGCAACTTTTATTGTTTCTTCATGTATGGGTATTTTAGCTTCTTCCAGAAGACAACCCACTTTCGATTCTTCACAAATATGGTGTATCTCAGAAGCAAGTCCATCAGAAATATCAATCATGGCAGTGGGCTTTACTCCTGATTCCCTGAATAATTCAACCATATCAACCCTTGCATGAGGCATCAACTGCCTTTGCAATACATAGCCTAAACCTTCGAATTCAGGTTTCTGCGACGGGTCGGATCCGATGGTCTTCCTTGCTTTTTCCAATAACACCAGTCCTGCATAAGCCGCGCCAAGGTCACCACTCACACAAAGCAGGTCACCCGCCTTAGCGCCACTGCGGTAAACAACATTTTCTTTTTTGGTTTTTCCTACAATAGATATGTTTATTACCAGGCCAGATAGAGATGAGATAGTATCTCCGCCTACCAGGTCAACTTTATATTCCCTGCACGCGTAACGTATGCCCCTGTATATTTCATCTAACGATTCTACTGAATAATGATTTGAAACGGCAATTGAAATAACTACTTGTGCAGGAACACCGTTCATGGCACAAATATCTGATACGTTTACCGCAACCGATTTATATCCTAAATGGCGCAAAGGAGTATAGGTAAGTTCAAAATGAATGCCTTCTGCCAGCATATCGGTAGAAAGCAAAAGCACTTCATCATGGGCAGGAGGCGCTATAACTGCCGCGTCATCGCCAACACCTTTTAATGAGGAAGGTTGTACAAGTTCAATCTTTTCGGTAAGGCGTTTAATAAGCCCGAACTCGCCTATGTTTTTTATTTCGGTATTTTTTTTTACCTCTTCTTCAGCCATTAGCCTTTAATTTTCTGCTCAATGGCTGTAGTAGAAAACCCGGGTATATATTCAATCACCACTACCTCGCCACCTTTGGTTTTTACCGTATCGTAACCTGCAATCTGTTCAGGTTTCCAGTCACCGCCTTTTACCAGCACATCGGGTTGAATAAATTTTATTAATCCGGCCGGAGTATCTTCATCAAAGATTATTACCGCACTCACACACTCCAACGAAGCAAGTATCATTGCCCTTGATTCCTGGTCCTGTATTGGCCGGTTACTGCCCTTATTAAGTTTTTTTACAGAGGCATCTGAGTTTAAACCTACCACGAGCATATCGCCGAGTTCGGCAGCCTGTGCCAGATAAGTTACATGCCCTTTGTGCAAAATATCAAAACAGCCATTGGTAAAAACTATCTTGCGGTCCTTAAACCTCCATAACGCAAGTGTGCGGGCAAACTGCTCCTTAGTTTGAATTTTCGATTGTAACGCTTCCAGCCTTGTCATTCTTATTTAATAAAGGTAATAACACTAATGAAATCAGGCCCAAAGTTACAATTAAAACAAGTTGAGATACCCAAATTATCCATGCAAGGGTAAAGGCTTTGGTATAGGAAATAAAATAGAGGTGGGTAAGAACGGCTATAACAATATACTGGTAAGCGCCTATACCGCCCGGAACAGGGGCAATTACTCCAAATGTCGCAAATACCAGCACCACAAGAGCATCAATTAAGGTAAGATGGGAAGTTTCGCTGAAACAAAAGAAACATACATAAAGCATCAGCAGGTAAAGAATCCAGATTGCCAACGAATAAAACCAGAAAAGGAAAGGCTTCTTTAAATTACCTACGCTTTTTATTCCTCCTAAAAAGTTATCGATGAATTTTTTTGCAAACTCAAAAAGGCTGTCTTTTTTCTTATAAAGAAACCATACCCCGCCAATCAATATTACCGCAACTGCAATAAGAATAAGAGGGTTGACATGTTTCAGCGAATCCCATTTACCTTCAATAACAGATGTAGCCTTTGTTTTAATTATGCCGTAAACCTTGCCGAAGCTCAACAATAGCATTACCAAAAAGAAAAGCAACATTAAAAGCATATCAATAATTCTCTCAACAACCACGGTGCCAATTAACCCGGCAAAAGATATTGCCTCGTACCTGTTTAAAACACCGCATCTTGACACTTCTCCCAGCCTTGGCACAGCATAGTTAGCCATATAACCTATCATAACGGCTGAAAATGTATTTGCCAAACCGGGCTTTTTGTCAATGGGTTCTATGAGCATCCTCCATCGCATTGCCCTTAAAAGATGACTGAATACCCCAATAACCAGCGATAATGCTATCCATAAATAATTAGCATTGACCGCGGCAATTTTTATGTTTTTCCAGTCATCGGGCGTTATTTTGCTGACAATCAGGTAAACTAACCCAACGCCTATCCCTAAAAAGAGGAGGAATTTGAGTACCTTTTTAATAAATGGATTCAATTACTTAAGTTTATTGGTATTGCTATCAGGATTGACAAGTACAGGCTTATAGCTTTTTGCTTCCTCAGGAGTCATTTGAGCATAGGATATCACTATAACTATATCGTCTATCAATGCTTTACGCGCTGCAGGCCCGTTAAGGCATATTATACCTGAACCTCTTTTGCCTTTTATTACATAGGTCTCGAGGCGTTCGCCGTTATTGATGTTTAATACCTGAACCTTCTCATTTTCAAGAAGATTCGCCGCTTCCATAAGGTCTTCGTCAATGGTTATGCTGCCAACATAGTTAATGTTTGCTTCAGTAACCCGTACCCTGTGCAGCTTCGATTTTAAGATTGTAAGTAACATAATGGGCGCAAAAATAGGGATTTTGGCAACATTACGCCTAAAATATTAAAACCCCACAATATTGCGGGGTTTTAAAAGGGGTGCCTGGTGATTATGAATTTCTTCTAATCCTACTGGATGACCAGTTTATTATATAGTGTACCATTATCTGAAGTCAGCTTCAGGAAGTAAACCCCTTTGGCAAGGGAACTCAAATCAAGCTGCCTGGTAAATACATTGGGAACATTGTAATAAGTTTCCGTATTTATTTCCTGCCCGAGTGTATTTACCACCGTTAAAGAAACTGCTTCAGCTCCTTTTGCCATACTCAAGGTAACTGTAAATATTCCCGATGAAGGATTCGGGTAAACTGTTATGTGCCCTGCGGATGCTGCTAAATTTTTCACTGAAGTAAGAAAGGTAACATTACCCGTGTTTGACTTCGATGAATTATAATTTACCGCGTCAGGCCTTAATGTCGGGATACAAGATATACCCCATGATGTAAGTACACGCCATGTTGCCGTGCCTTTATAAGTATTGTATTGCGGGTCAGTGTAGGTTGTTGACGAAGCACTCAGGGTTTGTATGGTCGCAAAATTCCCCGTTGAAAAATCATCCCGCTGGAAAATGTATTGTGAAAGTTCAGGTATGGGTGTAGTCTGTCCTTGTATTTCATATTGGCTCCAACTGAAATTTCCTGCGTTATTCTGAAAGAAAATGGTCTGATGATAGAGGCTTTTTGGCCCGATATTGCCGCAACTATCCATTGCCGCTATGGTATATCTCCAAGATGAGGCATTGGGGTCGCCATTGGCGGCATATAATGTACGTATGGTATCAGAAAACTGGCTTAAAGAATCGAATGGCACTTCTCCGATAAGCGCATAATTGAAATTGGCAGTATCGCGGTAAATGAGGAACTTTTCAATGTTTGTTAACCCGGTTTTTTCCCATACTATAATATTATACTTTGACAGGGAATCAACGGTTACCATACATATTGAAAGTGCAGGAACAGAATCATTTTTCACCTTGAATGTATTTCCGGCATCGCATCCGTTGGCATCGGTTACGGTAACACTATAAGTATTTGCATTTTTTACCTGGATGGTATCATTGATACCTGAAGTACTCCATTTATAATCAAAAGGGCCATTACCGGTGGCTGACGCTGTAAGTATATCCGGGCCAATGCACAAAGATGGCGCCCCGCTTATGCTTACTGTGGGAGTCGGGTTTACAGTAACAGTCTGCATCGCTGTATTACTACAGGTAGTTGTGGTGTTGGTTCCTGTTACTGTATAGGTTGTGGTAGCAGTAGGCGCAACATTATAATTTGCTGTGCCGGGCCCTCCTGACCAAACATACGTGTTGGCCCCATTTCCTGTAAGTGTAGTATTTGAGCCATCACATATTGTGGATGTTCCGCTTATGCTTATAGTAGGCAATGCACTAACATTTACAGTTATAGAATTTGCGCCTTTACATCCGGCTGAACTTGTACCGGTAACAGTATAAGTTGTTTTGACAGTCGGGTTTGAATACACTGTTGAAGCTACGGTATCATTTAAGTAAGTTGAAGGGCTCCAGGTATAACTTACAGCGGTGCCGCTGGCTTTAAGTGAAACTGAATCACCAAAACATACGGAAGGAGAAGCCGGAGATAAGTTTACTGTAGGAGGAGTGTTTACGGAAACCGTAACTGTTTGAGTGGCGTTCAGGCTCCCTGAAGTAGCAGTTACTGTATATTTTTGTGATGTAAGAGGATCGGCAAGAGGGTCGGCACAGTTGGTGCAACTTAGCCCATTTGATGGATTCCAGGTATAACTGGTCGCTCCGGAAGCTGTGAGCCTTACGCCACCTGAACCAGCACAGAAAGCAGGATTAGCCGGAGTAACTGAAAACTGTAGCTGCGATTTAAAGTGCATACTGTCAATTTTGAGAATAGAGCCAATGCAATAAGAAGGAAGGTTGCCATTACATTGTGAACAGGAAGAAGAAGCGATAGTAATGAGTACACTATCAGGTATAAATGAAGATTCATTAAAAGGAAACTCCACCGTTTGATATTGCGATGTTGTATCAAGGGGTATATTATAATACATTTGATTGCCTCCACTTGCAGCAGTATGCAATTCCATAGATACCATTGCCGTATCATTGGTTGTTGATGAATATTTATAATGGAACACCAGTGTATCTACTTGCCGGGTATAAGGAAGGCCCCCATAGGGAGGGCCGCCTAAACTATTGTTATACTTTCCTGATGTTACTTCGGAAGCGCTGGCAAGGCTTGTACATGAATTGCAATTACTTGTGCCGGTTTCCAGCTCAAGTGCATAATTACCGGAATATGCGTCGGTTGTCCGGATTGGCAATAAATCACCACCCTGGTAAGCAAAATAAGTCCAACCCTGAATAGCAAAAGCCGTGTCTGTTGTCCAATGTTCAAAATCGCCATCAAAATTACTTGGCTGGGTTGCTATTCCGGTTAAAGTAACACTATCTACCAGAAATGTACTACCGGGCGCCCAGCCAGAATTCGAATTATTATTGCCGGTATTGGCGCCCGAAAGAATCTTTGATGATGAGGCAGCAGCAATAATTACTGTATCAGGCGCCTCAGGTAAGGGAGGAGAAAAAAGCTGTGAAAAAAGTACATACTTGCTGGTGGTGTCATATATCTGGTACTCATATAAGCCAATCAAATTTCCGGCTTTCTTAAACTCCAGCAATACTATGGCTGAGTCTGCCGATTTTATGGTGTACTGATAATAGAGCCTTATCCCTGTGGGCATTCCGCTGACAGGGCTTCCACCTGAACTACTACTGCCCGGGTTACCGCATGCAAAATACCCTGCCAGTGTATCATTGCCTGATTTTACAGTTTTCATTTGTATTGCATAATTGCCATGATAGGCATCGGTATCCCTGAACACATTAATTGGCAAACCATTAGAAACATTTTGGTCAGTTGAAGTGATGCAATTAACAGGGTCATTATATGGGTTGGCTGTCCAGTTTTCAAAACTCGGATTGGGTATTGAGTTTGATTGTGCAAACACACTGCAAGCAACAAATACCGTAATAGAAAGGAGTAATATTTTTTTCATGACAGATTCTTTTTAAATGAAAATATTAAGATGCCGTATTGAGAATATACGTATTTATGTTTGTAAATATATTAAATATTATGATTCTACACATGCAAAATATCAGGAATTAATAATAACACCGGTTTTTCTATTTATTTAATTATCCCCTATTGATATAAACGAATCAAGATTTAAGAATGTTTGGTCAGGTTGAAAATATACCGGTTATCCTGCAATTCTTAAATTGTTATTTTTGATGCATAAATCCATGAAATATGGCAGAGGGAGATAGGATAACAGTGCCTACCATGGCTGAAATGGCAGCTAAGGGTGAAACACCGGAAGTGCTTTTTTGGGTGGGTTGTGCAGGCAGCTTTGATGAAAGGGCAAAAAAAATAACCGTAGCCATTGTCCGCATTCTGCATCATGCAGGTATAAAATTTGCTGTATTGGGAACCGAAGAATCATGTACCGGCGACCCGGCCAAGCGGGCAGGTAATGAATTCCTCTTCCAGATGCAGGCTATGAACAACATTGCCATACTTAATGGTTATAGCGTAAAAAAAATTGTTACCGGGTGCCCACATTGTTTTAATACCCTGAAGAATGAATACCCATCTCTGGGAGGAACTTATGAAGTAATGCACCATACCACTTTTATAAATGACCTTATTAATAGCGGCAGAATAAAAATTGAAGGCGGTTCTTATAAAGGTAAAAAGATTGTGTTCCACGACCCCTGTTATTTAGGCAGAGGCAATGATATTTACGAAGCTCCGCGTGAAGTGATTATAAAAATTGACGCGATGCTGGAAGAGATGCAGCGCCATAAGCACAAAAGTTTTTGTTGCGGCGCGGGCGGAGCGCAAATGTTTAAAGAGGCTGAAAAAGGTAATAAGGAAGTAAACATAGAACGCACCGAAGAAGCCATGCGCACCGGTGCCGAAGTTGTTGCAACAGGCTGCCCGTTTTGCATGACCATGATGACCGACGGGGTTAAGCATTTTAACAAAGAGCAAAACATAAAAGTGCTCGATGTGGCCGAATTGATTGCCGAAGCTGTTTCCCAAAAATCATAATTTATTCTGCTGATTCATGGCTGAAATAAAAACAAAAAAGACCAATCAAAGCTCTGAAGCTTTTTTAAAAACCATCAAGGACAAAACACAGCAGGAAGACAGTTTTGCCATTATTGAACTGATGAAAAAAGCCAGCAAAAGTGAACCCAGGATGTGGGGAAGCGCCATAATTGGTTTTGGAGACTATAGTTATAAAACTGCCGATGGTAAGGATAACGATTGGTTCATGATTGGCTTTTCTCCCCGCAAGGGAAAATTTTCATTATACCTGTTAGGGGAAAAAGGAGACAAGTTCAATGCACTGCTGGGCAAATTAGGAAAACACAAAAGGAGTACAGGCTGCTTATACGTTAACAGGTTAGCCGATGTGGATACTAAAGTTCTCCAGGAGCTTTTTGAGACACAGGTAGAAGTTTGCTCGGGGAAATAATAATTATTAAGCTTGTATTCTCATACCTTCTTGCTTTACCATATTCAAGAGCGGTGAAACCATATCCTTTTTGAAACGTGTGGTACCAACAGTATATGGTTCTATTCTGGCATCAACACTTTTACTTATTCTCCACACTTTCCCAATTTGAGTATCGTCATTTTTATCAAAAATATCAGAAATCAGCATTACATCAATATCGCTTTCCGCAGTTGCATTTCCTTCGGCATAACTTCCGTACAGATATGCCTGCTGAATGCTTATGCCCTCCTTATTAAGGTAATTCAGGAATTTCTTGATTAATTTTATAACTTCTTTTTGAGCCATTTCAATATCTCTTTTGTAGAACAAAGGTACTCATTTATTTTCTCTCTTTTGGGCATTCCTGGTGAATAATCAGGGTATCTGCCTTCCAATTGATACTTCATTAATATTCCCATAAATTCAATATCCTGTTCTGATATTTGCAGTTTTGCTTTCTCTGAAAGCCAGAATAAATTATGGGTTTTTGAAGGGAAGGTTTTCGTTGTCTTTACAACATGAGCTTTCAGCATTTTTTCAACGGATAAATGGCAAAAAAATAGCTCATTAATATATTTTCCTTCTTTTATCAAAATCTCAGCAGTCTCAATATCAGAATCAGATCCCTCCAACCAATATTTAATATGTATGCCTATATCCTTCAATCTTCCCTTATATAATTCAAAAATAACAATAAAATAGTTTTTACTCTTTTCTTATATCATTTTCTTCGCAATCTCAGCCGGCTTTAATTCCTCAAATGCTTTTTTATAAATGGTAGCGGCATTTCGTTTGGCTACGCCATGGTCGTAACTTTTATCATAATACACCAGGCTGATTTCACAGGCTCTTTTTAAATCGCCTTGATTAATGGCTTCTATGGCTGCTTTAGCATTCTGGAACCCTACTCTCTTTTTTATCTTTTCAATAGACTCTATCAGCTCCTTTGCAGAATATTTGCCATAAGCTTCCACTAAATACTCCACTCTTTTTTCCAGGGGCAAATCAACATAATAGACATTTGCATTTCTCATTTGGGTAAAAAAATCAATGGGTATCAAACACTTGCCCACGTTCTGGCTTTCATCTTCCACCCATATTGTTTCGGTAACAGGTATGCTCAATAATGATACCGCCAGTTCATTTTCAAACATCTCCTGGGTGGGTTGAGGTTCTTCGCCCAATGTGCCAAAGGCAGAGCCTTTATGATGCGCCAGCTCTTCTAAATCAATTATAGTTTTCCCAAGTTTTTCAATTTCTTTTAATACCAATGTTTTGCCAGAACCTGTGCGCCCGGCCAATATCTTCAGGCTTCGTGGCTGGCTAAATGTTTCAAGCGCCATACGCCTGAAAGCTTTGTAACCATTCTGCAAGGTAAATACCTTAAAGCCATACCATTCAAATAACCATGCCATGCCGCTGCTGCGCATCCCTCCCCGCCAGCAATGCACCAGCAATGTGCCGGTATTGGATATGGTTTCGGCAGCGCGTATGAACCCTGAAAACTTCGGACTGACTAATTCCATGCCCTTTAACATGGCAGGCTTTTTGCCTTCCTGTTTATATAAGGTGCCGATTATTACACGTTCCTCATTACTGAACAAGGGAATATTCACCGCGCCGGGAATATGGCCATGTTCAAACTCGGCAGGCGTGCGGACATCAATTACCGGGTGTTGAGAGGAGAGCTTAAAAAATTCCTGTGCCGTAACAGCTTTCATAGTCAGGCCTTTTCTTTTTTCTTAACAAGATAATAAACAGGCAGGCCAAGTAAAACTATTATTATTCCCGGCCAGGTGGTTTTGGGTATATTTATTAAAAGGTCAATGCAAATGCCCAGCGCTACAATTACATACATGGCGGGTAAAAAAGGGTATCCAAAAACTTTATATGGCCTTTCGGCATTGGGTTGTTTTTTGCGCAATATAAATATGCCTCCAATAGTCAGAGCATAGAATAAGAGGGATGCGATGGTTATATAATCCAGCAAATCGTTATAAGTACCCGAAATACAAAGCACGCTTGCCCATATACATTGAAATATAAGTGATTTTGCCGGAACACTCTTGCTGTTCAATTGCATAGCCTGCTTAAAGAAAAGCCCGTCTTTAGCCATGGCATAATAAAGCCGCGCGCTTGATAAAGCAATTCCGTTTATGCAGCCAAATGTTGAGACCATTATAAGCCCCGCCATAATATATGTCGCCGAACTGCCCAGCATTAACGACACCGCGGCAGTCGCCACTCTTCCGTCTTTGGCAAACTGTATGCCTTGTTCCATTACATTGGTTCCCGAGGGGCTGCCATGCAAAGGTAAAATGGTAAGGTAGGTAATGTTGGCAAGCACATACAGCACTCCCACAGTAAGTGTTCCGAATAAAAGCGATAAAGGGATATTACGCCCAGGGTTTTTAATCTCTGCTGAAATAAAAGTCACATTGTTCCATGCATCACTCGAGAATAATGAGCCCACCATTGCCACGCCCAGTGCAGCTATTAATGCCATGCCCGTCAAAGGGACTGTCGTTACTATTCCTTTATCGGAAACATGGGTAGCCGAAGCCTGCCACATATTCTGGAAGTTTTCACGGATAAAATGGCCATTGGCTGCAATTACCAATCCGATTATTATAAGCGCAGCAAGTGCAAGCAACTTGGTTGATGTAAAAATGCCCTGCACTATTTTGCCTGCCTGCACTCCCTGTGTATTGATAAATGTAATGAGGCATACTATAGCAATGGCAAAGACCTGTCCTGCCGATATCTTCAGAAAGCCCAAATCTGCAATTGTATTATCGAGCCCCAGTGAGGGAAAGAATACAGCAGTAAACTTGGCAAAGGCGACTCCTACCGCGGCCAAAAAACCTGTCTGGTTGACCATAAAACAGGTCCAGCCATATAAAAAACCAAGCCTGGGGCCATAGGCTTCCTTTAAATAGACATATTGCCCTCCTGCCTTAGGCATCATACCTGCCAGCTCGCCATAACTTAATGCCGCAATTATGGTTACCACCGCGCTCACAACCCATGCCAGCAGCAAATACCCGGACGAACCCAATTGCCTCGACATATTGGCGCTGACTATAAATATACCCGACCCTATCATGGAGCCGGCTACAATCATAGTAGCATCAAACAGGGAAAGAGATTGCTTTAAATCGTTGCTGTTTTCCATGGGATATAGTGCAAGTCAAAAGGCTGAAAATACAAATTAGTTGTCAGTCGTCAGTAATCAGTGGTCAGTTATGCTACACTGAGCTTGTTGAAGTGCTTCCAATAAAAACCTAACCGCAGAGACAGAAAGATGCTAAGTTTTCAACTTCTAATTAATAATTGCTTTGGAGTTATTGGGAAAGAACAATAAATTTTCCATCTCCCAATATATTAAGACCTGAAGTTATTTTATAAAAATACATGCCATCATTCATACCATCTCTGTTGATTTTTGCTGGCTTGCCAGTTGAGGCCCCGAATATTTTTACCTGCTTCCCTTGAATATCATATATGGAGACCATAACGTTGCTTTCCATATTATCAGGTTCATTAATATAAAGTGTAGCTTCATTATTGAAAGGATCGGGATAAACCAATACAGACGAAGTCTTTCCACTCAGTGTTTGGATGCCAGCCACATATACCGCAGTATCAAGTGCCCTGCAGGCATTTATCCGACCATAACCATAATACTCATTCCAGCTTACCGGGTTATCATTAGGGTCGCCTGTTGCGGTACCCTTATCCGCGGTATTTTCAATAAGCAGCCTTAATTGGTCGTTGGTTAATTTAGGGTTTACCGCAAGCATTAAAGACGCCAACCCCACAACATGCGGACATGCTTGTGAAGTGCCGAACCAATACCATGAATATGAATCCGGCAGAACATTACTAAGCCCATATATTTCATCTCCCGGAGCAACCACTGAAATATATGTATTATAACAACTTCCGGGCAATGCATTTGTATTTGTGCCGCCTAAAGGAACTGCACGCCAATCATTAGTAGTGGTAGCGCCAACCCCCATGACATTTGTCAAATCGGCCGGTGCAACAGGGTCATTATTATCGAAGTTTCCCATACACGCAACGATAAGCACCCCCTGGCTATGCGCATAATCAACTGCTGCCTGAAAGGTAGGATCACTAATACTGTCATCATTCTCAGCTTCCAGGGACATATTGATTATATTAGCCCCTTTATCAGTTGCATATGTTACGCCGCTTGCCCACCAGGATGTATATCCATAATCTGAATCGGTCAGCGCTTTTACTATCATCAATTTGCATTTCCAGTTCATACCGGCATACCCTATACCGTTGTCTCCATTAGCGCCAATAATGCCGGCAACATTTGTACCGTGGCCATAACTATCATATACATCAGAGTCATTATAAGCAAAATCCCAACCATATAAATCGTTAGCATACCCACTACTTCCGGGTGAAGGATTTTTCCATATTCTCCCATGAAGTTCGGGATGCGACCTTTGACAACCACAGTCCACAATGGCTACAATCACATTGCTGTCGCCCGTAGTAACACCCCATCCGCATTCCATCTTTATATCTGCCCCGGCTACTGCAGCAGGTGTGCCGCCCGTTATTACAAAGGTTCCATCATTATTCAAATCCCAATTCCTGCTAAAATAAGGGTCATTAGGGATAATATTTCCTTTTGCACCGCTACCGGAACCAATAAAATCAGGGTGAGCATATTCAAGATCTCCGGTAGCCATATATTCACTCTCAATTGATTCTATATTTTGTGCTTTATTGAAAGTAAGCGTATAAATATTTTGCAATGAAACCGGGTGTTCTTTCTTTTTATTTTGAGGAAAAACTGCTAAAGCTGAAATACAACCATATTTTAGGTTAAAGTTGTCTATGGCTTCCACTCCAAATGTAACCATTAAGCTGCCAGGGGTACGTCCCTTTTCAACAACTGATTGTATTCCTGCTTGTTTAAACTTTATGATTAGTTTATTGGGTGAATATTTCTGCTTTTGCGCAACACATACGCAAGTAACAATAAAGGAGAAAACGATTACGAATAGTTTTTTCATTTTATTGGCGATTTAAGGTTTAATGATTTGCCTTATCAAATATAAGAAATAAACTGTCGTGCATCTTTCTCTTTCAACGTTCCTTGTTTTTCCCAAAAATTGGAAAGAGAACATATCATGAATCCTCTATAGCTTCAAAAACATGCTAATCGTCCTGTTTTATTTTATCACCCCCAACTCCTTACCCACTTTTGTAAAAGCGGCAATAGCCTTATCTAAGTGCGCCTTAGTGTGCGCAGCCGAAAGCTGCACCCTTATACGGGCCTGTCCCTTAGCTACTACAGGGTAAAAGAAACCGATAACATAAATGCCTTCCTGCAATAATTTATCGGCCATGGTTTGCGATAGCTTGGCATCATATAGCATAACAGGAACTATAGGATGTATGCCCGGCTTAATATCGAAACCTGCTTTGGTCATCCCATCGCGGAAATAAAGCGCGTTGTTCATTACCCTGTCTCGTAATTCGGTTGTCTTGCTAAGCAAATCGAAAACGGTTATAGCAGCGCCGACTATAACAGGCGCAAGAGAGTTAGAGAACAAATATGGCCTGGAGCGCTGGCGCAGCATGTCAATAATTTCTTTGCGTCCGCTTATATATCCGCCCATAGCGCCTCCAAGTGCTTTGCCGAGGGTTCCGGTAAGTATATCTACCTTGCCCATAACATCGGCATATTCATGGGTACCGCGCCCGGTTTTTCCGACAAATCCTGTTGCATGGCTATCGTCAACCATAACTAATGCTTTGTATTTTTCTGCCAGGGCAACAATATCTTTTAACCTGGCAATAAATCCATCCATGGAGAATACCCCATCGGTAATAATTATTTTGAAGCGGTCTGCCGAGGCTGCTTTCAGTTGCGTCTCCAAATCTTCCATGTCCGAATTTTTGTAGCGGTACCTTTTTGCCTTGCACAGGCGGACACCGTCAATAATAGAAGCATGGTTCAACTCATCTGAAATAAGGGCATCCTGTTCGCCAAACAGCGGCTCAAATACACCTCCGTTGGCATCAAAACATGCGGCATATAAAATAGTGTCATCCGTTTGGAGGAACTTGGATATTTTCTCTTCCAATGTTTTATGAATATCCTGTGTGCCACAAATAAAGCGTACCGAGGACATTCCATATCCATGTGTATCCAATGCCCTTTTAGCAGCGGAAATTACATCAGGGTGCGATGATAATCCCAAATAATTGTTTGCGCAGAAGTTTATCACCTCTTTACCACCCTGAACTTTAATATCTGCTCCCTGGGGAGATGTTATAATACGTTCGCGCTTAAAAAGGCCTGCTTCATCAATAGCTTTTAATTCAGCCTGCAAATAGCCATGGAAAGATTCGTTGTACATAGTGTGTAATTATAGGGAACAAAAATAGAAAAAGAACTACCCGATAACAAAAATACAATGCCACAGATTCACAGATAAGTAAAATGATACTATCAATCTGTGAATCTGTGGCAACCTCTATTTTTTCCTCTTCTTCCTTGGCTTTGGTATTTTGCCGATACGCGGGTCTCCATGCAGTATAAGCTCGCAAGCTTTTATAACCAACGGTTCAAAATTATCATCATCTGCTCGCAACATTTGCCATCCTGTATCTCTTCCTGCGCCATCGTTTAATACGGTAACGGAACACATGGAAGGCAATTCCTTTTTCAGGCTTTTATGATGTTCGTGCGATGTGGCAATCCATACCCCGTTACATTCGGGATATGTTTTTTTGTCGCGCAGTACAAATATTATTTTATCGCCAATATAGACGGAATAACATCCAAAGAAAGGCCTTACTCTTGGCTCGGCCGGCACCAGGTAGTCAACAACAAAATAAAAAGGTATGTTTTTTGAACGGGGCATGACTTATTTTAATACTTTCTTCGGCACTTTGGCTTTTATAAGTTCGTATGATTGTCTTATATGGCCTTCCAACTCATTACGTTTCAATATGGTTATATCTTGCAGACAAACCCATTTATTCCTTGCCATATAAGGGGCAGGAATAAAACCTTCTCTTACTGAAAGTTCATCAAATTCTTCCGGTGTCACTTTAAAAGTAACACTCAATTCTCCCGTAAGCGGCACCGAACAAAATATTTTTCCGCCTATACAGAAGCAGAGGTCGTTCTCCCATTTTATGTCTTCTGTAACGCCGGGAAGTTTTTTGCAATAAGCCCTTATGCTCTCAATATTCATATAAACAGATTCATTTCTTAGCCACGGATTACACTGATTAATATTAGCTTATACCATTATAATTAGTGGCCGTAGTTTTAGTTTATTTTTTCTCCAGGAAAAGAACTATTTTATTAAAGTCAGCCGAAGCGTTTATCACGTTCCTGAACTGCTCATACATGCTTACAGGATAACGTAGTTGTGAATAATATTCATCACAGGAAACAGTTACCGTATTTCCATCGGTCTTATAATAAGAATGAAATTCCATAGTATGCGCATCAGTGGCTTTTCCATCATATACATCCATATTTACGGCGTCCAGGTTAGTAACCTTATACCCATCGGGAATTTCAAATTTAATTTCGCGGTGATAGCCATGGTTATGGTGGTTTTCAATTGGAGTATGGCGCACAGTATCGTGGTATAACTGGCTTTGAGGGCCAATCATCTCCCCTATTTTAAACAAATATTTATTGCCCGTTTTCTCCAGCACGCTGTTGGTGCTGAAATCTGCTTCAATGACAAAAGGGTTGTGGAAAATATCTTCCTCATTATATCCCGATACTTTTACATTGGTTGGTTTTGCATCCTCAAAAATAGCTTTGAATAATTTGTCGGTAAAATCCTTCCTGTCCTGGTCGGCAAGGTAATTATAAAATGGCTGGAATGAATAACACTCATACCCTGAAAATGTTTCTTTAAAATGCATGTTGATGGCGCCCATATCAAGGTCGAACTTAACATCGGCAAAAATATCGTTCATGGATAGTTTGTAGTCGTTGCATGGCAAATCATGCACCGACCCAACGCCGGTCTGCACATCTTTACCAATAGTGACCGAGTGCATAAAATATCCCTTCTGGCAAATCCAGTCTTCAGGAGGGAATCCATAGCGAGAGCCTACTTCGGTAGGGGCAATGTAATTATTGGTTGTCGGAAAGTAAATAAGGTACTTTTGCAGGTATGTCCATGAATCGAAGTCCCCGTCAAAAGGCTTGTCATACCTGTCAGATGTGGTTACAATCTGGTGCTTAATATTGGCAGCGTTAAACAACAGGTGATATACTTTCAAAATCCCCGTCTGGTCGCATACATGGTCTTTGAAAATAACCGGCAATGTCATGCTTTTATCTCCTGTTACAACTTCGTTTACAGCTATACCTCTTTTTATAATGCTTTCAATATGCTTTATTTTATCTTCCTCCGAAAGGTTTTTGAGTTTCATGGTATCAATTACTTTCTCCGCTGTTTTCAGGTCCTGCTTATCGCTCTCTTTATCTAAAATATCGAATATGCGCTGGCAGAAATCGCTGTAAGAATATAATCTTGTGTCAGGGTCTTTTGCCTTATTGTAAGCAAAAGCATACTCAAGGCGCATAAGCGCCCCGGCATCTGCTGAAAAATCTTCATTATCGTAACCCTCAACATTATGGCCTTCGGCAAAAATGTGGCGCTTGCTGGTCATATTCGAATCGAGCACCATATCGGGAAATCCGTTGTAGCTTTTAGCCACAAATACCAGGTGACTGGGTGAATATATATCCACCTGCACAAGTTTATGCAAAGCTGTACGGCGTATATATTCTGTTCCATATATCCTGAAGGGGCGTTTCACAGTGTACAGGTACTCCACTTCGCCGCCCGATTCAACGCCGTCAATGGCAAATATTTTAAACGGGCCTTCGTTTTCATAGTTGTCCACTTCTTTAATATTTGCCGGGTTAAGCATGGTCACCTTGCCGTCTTTCCCGATTGCGCGGGCTTTGATATCAATTACCGAAACGTTATCGCCCAATGGAATATATACAGTGTTATTTTCTTCTATTGATTTATCGGAGTTTACATGAACTATAAAGTGATGCGTAACATATAGTTCAATATCATCGGGTGTGTCGAAATAATATTCAAGAATGCGTTTATCTTTTATTACAACCGAAGGCATTTTCATCTCATCAGCCGATAACTCATGCAACTTTGGAGTTGTATCCCACATATAGCTTTTATATTCGGGGTCGGGCTTTACTGTTTCAAACTGTGCATAAAGCCCCGGGCAAATAGAAACAGCTACTAAAGAAAGAAATATTTTTCGCAACATTTTACCGGTTTATTGTTTTGATAAGGTTACTGATTCATTGTAAGCGCGTGATAGGGTGCGTATCATTTTATTCCATTCATTGAAATCGGAAGGATTTATCATCAGGGTATTCAGGTAAACATAACTCTCATCTGTAATTACATTTCCCTTTACTGAATAATTTATTTTGAATCCACCAAGTGAACTGTTATAGCTTGTGTTTTCGGGCAGGTAAGTTACTTTGTAGCCTTTGGGAATATCAAGCGTAGTTATGCACTTGTCCACAGATTTGAATTCTATATTACGCGGCGCCTGGCGGTCAGCATCAAGCAAATCATTCAGGTGAGGTTTTTCAAGTTGCATATTTATGTAAAGTTCATTCCCGTTTTGCTGCACATAATCTTCAAGGCTGAAAGAATAGTTAATGGCAAGTTCTTTATCAAGGTCGGCAAGGTTTTTACATGATGAACTATCGAGCATAAATTTATTATTACCCTTTTGCAGCAAGTCGGACATATATTTATTCTGGTTTTTCTTATCTGCATTTTGTATGCCCCAACCCAGTATTTCTTTATTGTAACCTGTGGCTGTTAGTATGCCGCGGGCCTTTATCAATGTCTTATCCAACTGCATATGAATACTGTCGGAATATATATTCTTGCCGGTATCTAAAACCGGAATTTTTACAATCCTGTATTTATTTTCTCCCATATCCAACATGGTTTCTTTACCCTGTATCATGGAAGTGGGGAAGTTGAAAGGGGAATTTTTCCCTGTAGCATCGAGAAAGTAATAGTTGCCATCATTAATATATGTACAAATTACGTGGTTGGTAGATATTTTTGAGGGCGCATCTTCAAACGTATAAGGGATGTCACGGGTGCCTATCCATGAAGGATATGCTTCAAGCCCTGCAGCCCTAATCATTTCTGCAAGGGTGAAGGCCATGTCCTTACAGTCGCCGAAACGGCGGGAACATACCAGCGATGCCTGGCGGGGCACAATACCTCCCAGGCTGTCTTCATAAGCGATATAGGTAATCTGGTCCTGCACCCAGTAAAAAATACGCTTTACTTTATCAAGGTCACTGGTTGCTCCATTGGTTATAGAGTCAACCACATGCTTGATTTCGGGGCTTATGGTAGTATTTATATCCTTTACCAAACTATAGTTCCAGTTATAAAAATCATTGGTATCGGCAAAGACCCTTACCGTCTTATCGTCCTCGGTATATTGGTCAATAAAAACCAGTAAGCCGGGAACATAGTAAGTAAAACTTGGGGCATTATCTTCTTCCTTTATTTTTTTAATATTCTGCATCCTCCAGGTGTAGGTTGTATTTTTGCCGCTTACTTTAGATGTAAAACTCAACGCGCTGTCGCTGGTATGAAACAACTTATAATGAATTTTTACATTGGAAGGAAAGGTTATTGAATACTCAGCTTCGTTTATAGGAATGCCGGAACCGAAATAAAAATCGCCGAAGAAAAAATGAGGGTCTTTCAATTTTTCGGTATAAGAAAGAATAGTCCTTGAGCCGTTTGTAAGGCCGGGAAATATAAATTGGTAGGAGTGGTAGTCATCATAAAATGTGCCTTCCGAAATTTCATTTGTCTTTGAGAAGTTTTTTACTTTCATTGTTTTATAGCTGCCTCCATCAGGTATAAGGCTGCGGGCGTCAAGATCTTCTATTTCCGAGAAACTCGACCAGCCAACATTATCGGTATAACTGGGCGTTTTATCGGTAAGCAATAATACTTCCGTATAATGCTTGTTGTATATAACCAGTTGGCCTTTCTCAAATTTTACTTCCACGTTCTCCTTCTGGGAAACACAAACCGCGTTCTCATCGGCATATTTTTTACGCAACTCTGCATATATATTGTCTTTCTGGCCATAAACAAAAACTGACGGAAGTACCAATAATACAGCGTACGCTATCTTTCTGAGCACCTTGTTTTCTTTATTTCTTGCCGTTTCCATTTTCCAATTTTTCTGAAATAACTTCATCATCGTAATAGACGCTTGTCTTTAGCAATTTACCTTGTTTGTCGTAATATTTAAAAACACCATGTTGTTTACCAAGTACCCAATGTTCCACATGTTCAATCTTGCCAGTTTCATAATAATAGCTAAAAGTACTGTCCTTCTCTCCCAGGTAATAATTCTCAACAGACTTTAGCTTGCCACTGTTGTAATAATATTTCTGGATACCGGATTGGTTGCCCGACTCATAATTCTCGTCTTCATATACTTTCCCGGCAGATGTGTAAACCATTCTTTTCCCTTTAACAAACCCGTTTACATAATTACATTCAAGCGCTTTGGTCCCATTGGCATAGTAACATATTACCGTCCCCGTACCCTTATCAACCGGTATGGTGGCAACAAGTTTGCCATCTTTCCCAGGGTAAGAATAACCTGCAATTGTTCCATTGTGATACCATATAGCGCAGTATAGCAAACTATCTTCAGAATAAAACTTTGTTACCCCGTTCTTTTCTCCATCGTTATACTGTATTTCGCGGCCTAACCTGCCATTTTCATAATATTCCCTATACACACTGTCTTCATTGTCGCCCAAAAAATTCTCCTCTGTCATTTTCTTGCCGCTTGAAAAAAACCTGTACGCAGGTCCGTTTACCTCGCCCAGGTCATAATTAAATACCGATTCAATTTTTCCGTTTTCATAATATTCTGTCATTTTTCCCTGGCGGTTATCCATAAGATAATCTGCTTCCGATTTCAGCTTACCGTCGTAATAATATGCTTTCTGGTGCCCGTCAACATCACCAAAAATATAATTGCGCTCCAGTTTCACCTGGCCGTTCGGGTATGTAAATTTATATGCCCCATTCCCTTTATCCGAAATATAGGCGTACATTACTTTTGTGCCATTGGTATCATATCTCCAGGCCTTATCAAAATACCTATAGTCGGTATTGGTGTACTCCTCTGAAGTAAGACGACCATTTACATCATAATAATCGGCGTAACCGTGAGTCGCGTCGTTAAGATAATATATATGAGAAACAAGAGTGCCGTGGGCGTCGTAATAATACCAGTCTCCTTGCTTGGTATTATCAACATACCATCCTAAAGTTTTTAATTTCCCGTTTTCAGCATATTCATGGTATAAACCTTCTGCCAAATCATTGTTATAATTCAGCGAGTCATGCACCTTTCCATCATTATAGTATCCTATTTTAAAACCATCAAGTAAACCATCTTTATAGTTTTCTTCTTCCGTAAGCGTACCGCATTCCGAATAAAAAAGCCACTTCCCGGTTCTTTTGCCGTTCATGTTTTCACCTTCGCTTAGCTTTGCGCCGTTGGGATAAAAATTCTGTTGTGACAGTTTTCCATTCGCTATGGCAGACTCATATATGGTTTTACCGCTTTTGTCGAAATATCTGATATGCTGCAATTCGTCATTCTTATATTCCAGTTCCCCGTATTTTATTCCGTCATCATCATACATTATATCCATTCCATTCAGCTCTCCGACTTTATTATAATTCAATTCTTCCTCTTTTTTCCCACTACGGTAATAAATTGTCCACAGGCCCGTAAATTTACCATCATCAGTATAGGGGCCTTCTTTATGAAGCGAGCCATTTTCATAATTGAATTTCCAATCCCCTGTGGGATTATCATCCTTGTATTCTCCCCGGTCCTTGATTTTTCCATTTGACCAATAGTCGGTTAAGGTGCCGTTTTTTTTGCCGTTTTTAAACGTTGTTGAAAGCGAAATCTGTCCCGAAACGTAATATTCTTTCATGTCCCCATCAAGCCCTATATCTGAATAATTGGCGGCATATTGCTGCTTTCCGTCATCGTAGTAAATGGTATAGGGCCCCATAGGTTTATCATTTACATAATTGCCATGCGAGGTAAGTATGCCAGAGGTATTATATTCCCATGTTTCTCCGTTAAGTTTATCGTTATGATAATTGTATTTGCCTTTTTGCGCGCCGTTTCCATACCATGTTTCTGAAAGGCCCTCATGCTTATCGTCAGAGAAATTGGTTTTTTCTTTCATGGTTCCGTCATAGTAATAATATACCCACAGCCCATCGCGGTTGCCTTTATCGTTAAAAGCTCCTTTGGCAGAAATATTACCTGTATATTGGTTATACATAACCCAATCGCCGACAGTCTTTCCTTTTTCATTTTCTTCGCCAAATCCTTCCGGCATGTGATTGTCGTAAAAGAAATATGTCATGGTTTTTTTAACTCCGTTAACAGTTACTTCCCTCTTGTCGCGCTTATCGCCAATGGTCTTCCCTGCCCAATCGGTGAATTGGGTTATCTTTTTTTTGTTCTTTTTTATATCATTCTGCAGAGCGTCATTATTTACGGAACCCATTATTAAATAAGCATAGGATTCAAAATATTTTTTTTGCTGGAGTTCTGTAAACAAGGGAACATATTCTTCCATCCAGAAATTATTGGTATTAGGTGTATAGGCCAGTTTTTCCATAAATAACTGGCATTGTTTTACTATGTTAAAAGCAAGTTTGGTCTTTGACTTATACTCATCGCTTAGGGCAATTTTCGATTTTATTATCTGGTCCAGGTCAGAAAATGCATCGTCATTGTATTTTGAAGGGTCAACCATTGTCGCTTTGTTATAGTCGTATTTACCTTCGACCACCTGCTCGATAAGCTGCACGGTGGAAAAGGAGCGCGACGTTTCAGGTTCGAGCATGAGGAAAAACTGCAATGAAAGTAAGGCAGGTATCATGCGGCCCTGTTCGAGGCAGCACCGTCCCAGGTAATAATGGCTTGAAGCATGGAAAATATTCAGGTTTATTGCCCGCTCAAATGAGGCAATCGCGCTGTCGTATTTATGAGACTTATAATAGGCCAGTCCCAATGAATAATGAAGCAGGTAAACATTCGGAAAAGTGCGTATAGCGGTATCTTTAAGCATTTTTATGGCATCGTCGTTCCTGTCCATGTCAATATAGGCGCTGCCAAGGAATTTATAAAAATCAGGAGAATATTCCGTATTCAATGCTATACCTTTTCGGCATAAACCAATAGCGAGGCTATCCTCTCCGCCAGATACGCGGGCAATGGCATCTTCATAAACGGCCAGCGAATAGTTGGTATCGTTGCGCGATATTTGTTCAAAAAGCTCACCTGCTTTATCGTAATTGCCAGTATCGATAAGCGCTACTCCTCTCAACAGCAGGTCATAAGAATCAATAAGGGGAATATCTTTTTGTGCAAAAGTATAATTGCTGATTGTCAGTAAAAACAGGAGAACAAATGCTCCAACTATGTTCGAATTATTCTTCATACTCATACGAATGGTATTTTTCAAACCTCTAAAGTAACATTTTTATTCTCTTCAAGCCCTTCCATGACATATTGGGTTAAAATATGTTATTTCCGGAAAAGATAATACTGAGCATTTCGTTTTATATTTGCCACCATGTTTGAAGTATTCAGAAACTATTTAAAGACTAAAACAAGTTTTACCGATCAGCAATTCAAGGTCATCTGTTCTATATTTACTCCCAAAAAAATCCCAAAAGGGACAATAATATTGCGGGAAGAGGAAATTTGCCAGAACTACTTTTTTGTGACCAAAGGCTGCCTGCGCAGTTATATAATTGACGAAAATGCGAAGGAGCATATTATTCAGTTTGCTCCTGAAAACTGGTGGATTTCAGACCAGAACAGTATAATGAAACTGGAACCTGCCATGTTTTTTATTGATGCCATTGAAGATTCAGAAGTACTGGTAGCCGACAGGGACTTTAATGACCAGTTCTCTGCCATATTGCCCAATGGCAGCCTGGTAATAAAGACCTTAAACCTTAACAGCTACAAGAGTATGCAAAAAAGGGTAATTACACTGCTAAGCGCCAGCGCTGAAGACAGATACCTTGAATTTATTAAAACTTATCCCACTATTGCAGCGCGGGTACCCCAGAAAATGATTGCTTCTTATCTTGGCATTGCACCTGAATCGCTCAGCCGCATAAGGAATGACCTGGCTCACAAGTAATTGTCAAACCATCGCTAATTCAAGCTGGGCTTTTTCAATATCGAGCAATCTTTTCTTTCTCCATAAACCGCCTCCATATCCTGTAAGACTGCCATCTTCGCCAATAACCCTGTGGCAGGGGATAATAATGGCTATCCTGTTCATTCCATTGGCATGGGCCACTGCCCTTATGGCTTCGAGGTTGTTCAGCGCCATAGCCTGGCGTTTATAGGAACGGGTGGTGCCGTAAGGTATTCTCAGTAACTCTTCCCACACCTTTTTCTGAAAATCGGTCCCAATCAATACTAAAGGAATATCAAACTCCTTTCTCCTGCCCTCAAAGTATTCGGTTAATTGTTTGCGCAGGGGTTCAAAGTATTTGCTCTCGCCCTGCAATACAGTGGCCTTTAACTCCTTTGTCAGGCTTTTAAGTTCTGTTTCGAGCATACGCCTGTCGGTAAATTCGAGCAGGCAGATACCCTCTTCGGTCGCACAGGCAAACATTGGCCCCAATGGAGTTTCAAAACGGCACATGTTTATTACCTGCTTGTTTTTGCTTTGCGATGGAGGAACTCCCACAAGCGAGGTAAAGGAGTCAGAAAACCCGCTGAGCGATTCATAACCGGTCTCAAATGCGGCGGCAGTAACTGTTTCTCCATCCTGTATCTTTTGAAAGGCGGAATTAATCCTCTGCATGCGCTGGTATGCCTGGAAGGTAATGCCATGGTTTTTTTTAAACCACCTGCGTAATGTATTGGGCTCTATACCCCTTGAAACGAGGTCCTCATCTTTCAGTTTTGTTCCGGGATGCACATTTAATTCATCTAATAACTTTTTAACCTGTGGTGGAGTCGCGCCTAATTTTTCCAATGGCGAGCAGGTTTTACATGCCCTGTATCCATGCAATATGGCTTCTTTGGGGTTCTCGAAGAACTCAACATTTTCTCTTTTGGGTTTGCGTGCTGTACAGGTAGGGCGGCAAAAAATGCCTGTAGTTTTTACGGCTGCTATAAATAACCCTTCGTATGTCGGGTCTTTATCTACAAGGGCTTTATACATTATATCTTCGGTAAGCATTTTACTAATTTTTGACAAAATTATGCTTTGCTGCAACCATACACAACCGATAAATTGACAAGTAATTTTTTTGGCTATAATTTAGGAGGGACTATTAAAACCAAACCCCGCATTTCTGCGAGGTTAGTTCTTTTATTTAAGAAATTGAAATTACACCTGTCTCACCTTTTCCTTATGCTTCTTCACCTGGTTGCGTAAGGCATCGGCCGATTCAGTTACGGCTTCTTCGAAAGATTTGCATTGCCTTTTGGCAAATAATTCTCCTGTGCGTGTCTGAATTTTTATTTCAGCTATTTTATTTTGCGTGTCCTTTGATTTTTCAATGCGGAGGAACACCTGGCCTCCCATAACGCCATCATAATAATGTCCAAGTTTATCTACTTTTTCCTGGATAAAATCGAGAAGCTTTTTGTCTGCATCGAAATGGATGGATTGAATTTTAACTTGCATGATACTTGGGTTTATATAGTTAATGAATCCGTAAATTAGCCTCGTGGATGCGCCTGCTTATGCACGCGCTTAAGTTTTTCGAGTGTGTTATGGGTATATACCTGTGTGGCCGAAAGGTTGGCATGTCCCAGCAGTTCTTTTACCGCGTTAATATCGGCGCCATTATCCAATATATGCGTTGCAAAAGTGTGTCGCAAAACATGGGGGCTCTTTTTTTTCAGGGTTGTTACTTCGCCCAGGTATTTTTTTACTATACGGTAAACTTCTTTATCATATAGGGGCGTTCCATTTTCATTCACAAAGAAATTTTCGCTTTTTGAAGCGATTTTATTTTTTTCATTGCGGTACTCTTCCAACTGTTTTTTTAAAAATGGCGTTATGGGAATAATTCTTTCCTTGTTTCTTTTACCCAATACTTTTATAGTGAGATTATAAAGATTTACGTCACTGTCTTTAAGGGTTATCAGTTCAGCCCGCCTGATGCCGGTGGCATAAAATAACTCAAGCGCCAGCCTGTCGCGTTTACCGGTAAACCCTTCGGGAAATTCAATATCGCTGAATAAACTATCCATCTCTTTTTTATTGACAAATACAGGCAGGCGTGAAGGAGTTTTGGGCGCCGAAATTTTCACCATCGGGCTATTGGCAATAAGGCCTTCGCGCAGTAGAAATTTATAAAATGTCCTTAAAGTGGATGCCTTGCGGATTACAGAACGGGCTGAAATTTTTTCCTGCATAAGCCCGGCCATCCATGAACGTATCATTTGCGCAGTAGCGTCTTCGGGCTTATCCATTTCGTAAACCTGTTCCATGTATGCGAGGAACTGCTCCATATCATTCTGATAGGAAACAATGGTATGGGGTGAAAACTTTTTTTCCGACCGCAGGTATCCGAGGAACTTTTCCAACATACTTCTTCTCTTAGAATCTCTTTACGAAAATAAGATTAAAAGGTTGCCTTTGCAACTTTTTTAACAAATTTTCAGGCTTTATTTTTTTGAGGGCATTCCTGGTGAGTCAGTCTTTCTCCAGCAACTCAATCCTGTTGCCGAAAGGGTCAGTAAATGAAAAGCGTTTCTGCCCGGGAATGGGTATTTCTTCTTTTATGGGAATCATATGCATCTCCAGGTGCTCGCGTGCCGCCTGCAGGTTTTCCACTTCAAAAGCAGGATGGCGTTTTGATTTGTACATTTCATTTTCAGTGCCTATATGTAATTGCATATCAGCAACTTGGTACCATAATCCTCCGTTGGGCATGAGCGCTTCTGGCTTGGGTATTTCCTTTAGCCCCAGTACGTATGTATAGAATCTTCTTGCTTCTTCTTCCTTACCCTTTGGTATGCAAATCTGCAAGTGGTTAAGCCGTTTAAAGTTTATCATATCATACAATTTTATCAAATATACTATTTCATGTGCTATTTTATTAACTTTGAATCTTATTATTCAGGCTTATGCGTATAGCTATTTACGGACGCCCTACACCATCAAATCTTACTGAGCAGGTAAAAAACATTTTTATCCAACTCGATGGGCTTAAGCTCGATTATATAATACATGAGGACTTTTACAATTCTCTTAAGGAAATATTGCATTTTAAGAAAAAACCCGGCCTGTTTTCTCATGAATTACCCAAAGGTTCAGTTGATTACCTTATCAGCATAGGCGGCGACGGCACTTTGTTGGAAACTTTACCCTTTGTTGCCAAAACCGGCATACCGGTTTTGGGAATAAATACCGGGAGGCTTGGCTTTTTAGCCCTGGTACCGGAAGAAAATTTTTCACCTGCCTTAATTGCCCTGAAAAATAAGAAGTTCACCATACAAAACCGTACCCTGCTTAGTTTAGATACTTCAAGCTCACTCTTCGGGAAATACAATTATGCCCTTAATGAAGTCTGCGTGCAGCGCAAGGATACCTCTACCATGTTAACCATACATACCTATCTTAATGGAGAGTTCCTTAATTCTTACTGGGCAGATGGATTAATAGTAGCAACCCCGACAGGTTCTACCGCATATTCGTTAAGCTGCGGCGGGCCCATATTGCTACCTGATGATTCGAGTTTTATTATTACGCCCATTTCACCTCACAACCTTAATGTGCGCCCACTGGTTATACCCGATAGTTATACCATAAAGCTTAAAGTAGAAGGAAGAAGCCCCACCAACCTCGTTTCTCTCGATTCTCGCTTAGAGAATATTGATTCTTCGGTGGAATTGGTTATACGCAAGGAATCGTTTGGGGTTAAACTGGTTCAAATACCAGGGCAAAGTTTTACCGAAACCTTACGCAAAAAACTTCATTGGGGAAAGGATATCAGGAACGAGTAAGGCTTGAAAAAGTAAAATGATAGTTGAAAGCATTATAAAGCAATATGACTTTAACTTAGAGTATGCCAAAGCCCTGGTTAAAGATATTTCAGAGGAACAAATGACCACTATGCCTGTGATTGGCCTTGAAAATCACCCCGCTTTTACACTGGGTCATTTAATTTCAGGAAGCGCTTTATTAGCCGAAGACTTAGGAGCCAATTTTGAAATGCCGGCCAACTGGGCTGATTTATTTTTACGCAAAGGGCCGGGTGACCCGCGAAAACCTGACCCGGATAAAAGCAAATACCCGCCCAAACATTTATTACTTAATGAACTGGAAAGCCAGCATAACAAGGTTAAAAAACTACTAAGCGCCATAGATGAAAACAAATTAAGCGAACCGTTTAAATGGCGTTTTAATGGTTATATGCCAACACTTCTTGACATTATTGCCTTCATGTGCATTAACCATGAAGCCATGCATTTAGGGCAACTTGCTTCATGGAGAAGGGCAATGTTCCTGCCATCTGCACTTGCTACCTTGTGACTTTTTCAGTAAACCGCAATCTTTCCGGAATACCTTCCTGACTCATCCTGCAAATTGATGATATAAATGCTGTTGGGGAGTTTTTCCTGCAAAAACAGGGTAGTTCCCTGAATGGAATAGTAAGGGGTGCAATCCTGTCCCAATAAATTGTATATATGCAAGGTTTTTAGGACAGCCAATGGGATATTCTCTGTATGAATACTATTTTCTGTATTAACGTAATACATCCTGCCATTGGTAAGAGGGCCTGTAACGGGCACCACCGTAGTTACTCCCACATTTACAAATAAACTGGCTTCATCATTTTCGCATCCGGCTTTAGTGGTTTCGGTAACAGTTACATCACCGCTTTTAGTTCCAAAATCAACTGTAATGCTGTTTGTGCCTTGTCCGCTGACAATAGTGGCCCCTTGTGGGACAGTCCATATATAACTGGAACCTGAAGTATTGGTTACACTGTAGGTAATACCTGAAGCAGATGCAGCCA
The DNA here is from genome assembly GCA_052325425.1 of Bacteroidia bacterium. Lineage (GTDB taxonomy): Bacteria > Bacteroidota > Bacteroidia > JABEUT01 > JABEUT01 > JABEUT01. The sequence continues at coordinate 34,470 of JBKQUY010000061.1, forward strand.
CGCTGATTGCCCCTGTAATGGAATACGGATTGGGTATAAGGTCAAAGAAATCTGCCGCATAGTAGGTAGAATGGAAATGGGTTTCTTCGACAGCGTATGTACCTGTTTCTCCTCCCTGGCGGGGGCATGAACCGGTATCAACAGCTATAGCATGGGGCATACCAATTATTTTATAATGATATACAACAGGGTTCGCAGAACTGTCGTTGAATATTGTCCTCTGTATATCTGAGTTGCCCTGGAATGAATTAAACGTAGAATCAATACATTGATGCGCGTGATTCAGCTCAGTCCATTGGTCAATAAGCTGTGTAGTATTATCGGTATCTACAACCTCATCGGCAGTACCTTGAAAAACCGCAAGGTGCGGATATGCACCGTTATAGCCGGGGAACTGTTTTCTTACTAATTCAGCCCACTGGGCAGGCGTGTAGGTATTCACAACAAATCCATCCATTACATAAAGTGCAGTAGTAGCGTTTGTGGCTGCCCAATACGGAACACCGCTCATAACAGCTCCTGACTTAAACACATCAGGGTAAACAGCCATCATTACCGCGGTCATGGCGCCACCTGCTGAAATACCTGTTACATATATGCGTGTAGTATCAATATTATAATGAGCTTTCATATAATTTACCATTTGAAAAATTGAAAGCGCTTCGCCCTTATTCCTCTCAATCTGTGTCGTATCGAACCAATTAAAACAATATTCACTGTTATTTGCAGCAGGCTGTTCAGGATAAACCATATAAAACCCATGCAGTAATGCTAATTTGTTCCAGCCACTTTGCTCCGAAAATGAGGCTGCATTTTCAGTACAGCCATGTAATGCCACCACTAAAGGGACTTTACCCGTTAATCCGGAAGGCACATAGTCATACATATTTAGTCCGCCGGGGTTTGAACCGAAACTGGTTATTTGAGTTATGCTTTGGGAATGAAGTGACACTTGCATAAAAACAAATAATATAAAGGATACAACATAACTTTTCTTCATGGTTAATTCAATATGATTTTAACAACTATATACAGACAAATATATTGCATTTACCTGATTTTGAATGATAGCGCTATAATGGAACTGCTAAACCGTTTTGCGTTTAAAATTTGCTGGTTATGAAATGTAAGGCAATAAAAAAGCCCCGCAGCACTGCGGGGCTTTAATATTCCATAAACAGAATACTGAATTTTGTTTATATTAGAATGTGATATTCGCAAAAGAACCATTAGTAACAGCCATGGTACTTGAACCTGTAGCAGTAAAGCTAAAGGTTCCGCTAACTAAACTGGTTGAAGTGTTGTAATATTGGTGTCTCGTTTCATTTAGTGCGTGTAGAAATTCCTCTTTGCTATTGAATGGTTTAAATTTAGAACTTTTAGAATACCATGTTGTTGGGCGTAAGTTATAAATAGTTGCTCTTTTATCTTGTACCCTTATAGGCCATTTTTTACTTCCACCCGATAATTCCCAAATCTTTTTAAGCCAAATTTTACTAATCTCTATCTCATGTCCTGACATAGTATACCCTAAAACTAAATAATCACAATCTAAATGATATGATTCTTCCAATAGGGAATTACAATAGGTATCAAAATTAGCTAAATCAAATCCGGGATTACCCTCATAATTAAATGCTTTTATTTCAAGTAATCCACTTTTTTTATCAGGTGGTTTTAAATATACGTCAGGAAATTGTTGAGAGTTTTTACTTGCTTCAAATAAAATATTTTCCTTTTTCATCCAAGCAAGTAACCATTCTTGAATCATATTACCGACACTATCTTTAGATTCTACCTCAACCGTTAAGTTGTTAATAGTAAAACGTATTATACCTTTTTGCCCAATTAGATTGTATTCATTAACAATCTTATCGTAAAGTTGCTGCGCCGTTAGTTCTATCATGCTATTTGGGCTAATCGTTCTGCAACTTTTTCAACTACTGATACTGCTACGGTATTACCCAATAAGTCATACCCTTCATTATCCTTTACAGGCATTTCAAACCATTCAGGATAACCGAAAAGCCGTAATCCTTCCCTTAGTGTCATTTTGCGTAATCCCCCGCTATCAGGCACTACAAAACGCCCCATATCAGTAGCTACTAATGTAGGTGTAACATCTTCGGGGTCCAGTATCTTATTAATCTCAAAACTTAACTTACCTGATACAATATTATAACCCGGTGCCAGGTTCTTATTTTCTTCCCTGTATGTCCTTACACCCCTATCTGTTTGTTCTGTTATCAGGCTCTTAGGATGTTCAAAACGTAAATACCCCTTATCTACCAAATCATCAAGCATCTTTTTAAGGTTTGGTTTATCGTAGAATGTCTTTATTTGGTTTATAGTCAATGGCATTCCATCCATCCAAGCAATACCATGCTCCAATGCCCATTTCTTTTTCCTACGCTCTTTAAATAGCTTATTCAATAACAAAGTTTGCTCTTTAGTTATTTCGCCCTTAATGCCAATTTCCCAACTATGTATATTATTTCTCCCACCTCTCTTATCCTTTATTGACTTGCCATAAAGTTCCTCAAGTGAAAAATGCTTTAATAGCAGGTTAGTAAATTTGGTATTCATAATGGGTAAGCCTTGTTCCAATATGCTTTTTATTTTAGCGTTCTTCACCTTAAACCCTGTTAACTCAACTTTTTCTTTTAACGTGCCAACTATATAAACTCTCTTTCTAATTTGAGGTAAACCAAAATCCTTTGCATCTAAAACCTCCCATGAAACATAGTAATTCATTGCTTTAAGGTTTTCTATGATAGTGTTGAATGTTCTGCCGATAATATCTTTTTTGTTTTCAAGGTCATGCTTTACTAATCCTTCTACATTTTCGAGAATAAATCCATGTGGCTTTTTGGCTTTGATAATTCTTTCAATCTCAAAAAACAAAGTGCCTCTTGTATCAGCAAAGCCCTGCCTTCTACCACCTGCACTAAATGGTTGACAAGGAAAACCACCCAGTAAAAAATCAAAGTCTGGAATATCTTTCGTTTTTACCTGTGTAATATCTCCAACGATTTTACCATGCTTGAAATTTTGATTCAGTACTTTTAAGGCAAATGGTTTTATTTCAGAGGTCATTAGGCATTCTGTTTTATGCCCGGCGGCATTAAAAGCGGATTCAAAACCCAAACGCAGCCCCCCAATCCCCGCAAAGAGGTCTATAAATGTTATGTTATTTGAAGTAGGTTTATTTTCCATGTGTCAATTGATTGTAAATTATTCAGCCCTTCATTAGAGAAAATGAAAAATATGTTTTAAAGTTAATTCAATGCAAGTATCGTAATATTTTCATAATTGGGTATTCATAAACAGCACTTTGTTGATAAAGAATAATAATTCTATTAGGAATTGTTATCTGTATTTTTTGGAGCGCACATATATATCTGCCATTTTATGAAACTATTCCTCCAGTATAAAATTGACCCCTGTATAGGCAGGCCTGGGTAAAGTAATTCTTTTATGCTTGGGGTATGACCACAGTAATAATACTCCCCCCCTCTAAATTTCAAAGGGCTTTCCCTGCAATACATTATTCAAAAGCCGAAATAATAATTCTTTTTTTTACCTTACTTTTCAAATGAATATTATTCCAATTCGGTATTTACCCGGTATTCTAAAAGTTCCTGTAATTTCTGTGGTGGCTTATAATCTGTAAGGTATCCTTTGTAATCATTACTAAACCAGTCGGGAGCATCAAGGTGATATTCCCATTCTGTATATTCATCAACTATGGTTGACATTTTCCTGGGCTTTTCTGGTTTAATTGAATCTAATCCAAAAGTATTGAAAACATCAATCCCATCCATTGCCTGTAATATGTTATATAGGGCTGCTGTATAAATAAAAGCAGTATTATTATTCTTACTATTTTCTTTGATTTTTTTTATCAAATCGGGTTCAGTAAAAATCTTACTCCCGTATTTTACTATCTCAATCAAATCTTGTTTTCTATCTTTATTAAGGGGTCTGTGATACTGAGCATCTTTAGAAATAGGTACTTTTTTTTCTTTCCAGTATAATAACCATTCCTGTTTAATCATTTCTGAAATGTAAAAGTTTGGCAGTATTAAATGAATATGGGGGTTGTATGTTTTAGCGATTGAATTAAAATTACTTTCCAATGACCATATTCCATAAAACTTTTGTTCCGTGCCTCTCTCATGTCTTTTCTTATGACGGGCAATTATTGTGCGGATTGCCTTTAAAATATCTTTAATCCTCAATTTTAACCCCTCTTTGTTTATGGATTGAACTGTAATAGTAAGGAAATATGGGTCTTCCATTTCTTCAACAGTAGGTAAATACAAATTGATTTTTTCCGCTTTACGGATAGCTAAACAGATAGTACAACATCTTTGGCGGCAAAGAATAGCATAAGACCGGCCACCAGTTGTAATTATTTCACTTTGGCAGTTATAGGTACTCCAAAAACGCTGTTCCCATTTCCAGTCCTCATTGCGCCTTGCAACTTCAATAAGACTTTTTGCCATTGTTTGAGTTACAAGTTTACGTTTTGCCCAACGGTGTAAAGCCTCAAAATCTGTTAAATCTCTGCCCTTACCCATTAGTGTAATTTGGGGCTTTTTTAACTGTATGATTTGGGGGGGTGTCCCGCTTAAAGCTATTATATTGAATGATTCCCTAATACCAGAGGTATTATTCACAGTGTTATTCATGCCTATTTTTTCTTATGGTTTTTGTATAGTTTCGCTTCGGCTGCTATTTCAGAAACCGTTTTTTTCCGCCCGGCTTTTACATAGTCCATCAAATCCTGTTTTGAGAAATACAAGCGGTGTGAACGCTTACAAACAGGCAATTCAGCTTTATGAACTTTTGTATAAACCGTGGTAACGGATAAGTTTAACAGTTCCGCAGCTTGCTGAATATTCAAAAGCTTGTCTGCTTCGGGCAGGTTGCCCGGGTCTTTGGGTGTGTGCTTGAGGTCAAGTAATAAATTTTCAATGTTGCTTAACCGTGCATCAATGGTTTCAAATGGGTTTGTCATTTGTACAATTATTTGATTGTACAAATTTTCCCCCATTTCAAAAATAAAACCACTTGCAAGTGGTTAGCGTGTGGTAAGGATTTTAATAATTGTTTTTATAGGCTATTTCAAATGCAGTAATGATACGGGATATATCGGTAACTGCTTTTGTATTTTTCATACCACTTATTAACCGCTTGGCAGCGTATAAGTCATTTTTACTTTTGGTATCAGAAGTTTTATTCCCTGTAAGTAGGGCTAAATTACTTGCATTATTAATTCGTTTCGCTAATAGCTTAACCGTACTTCGTGTATCGGAATGTTTGCTTAATATTTTGGCAGCATTTTCCGAAGTAATTAATTTTCCCATTATGCAGTATGCTATTGCTATTTGCCGTTGAGAATACTTTTTATTTTCAGTTTTATTCTCTTTTTTGTTCTTTTCCGGCAATATACTTTTCCCGTGTTTAAGTTTTTCAAGTTGAGTTTCTAAGAAACCCAAATAGTGTGCATCTGCAACCCCTTTTGCATAAGACAAAGCAATTCGCTTAAATTTATCCGCACTCACTTCCACATAATATTCTTTATTTTTTACCACACTTTGATACCCGAAATAATATCCCCAAAAAGTCATACTCTGGTTTTGCTCCATTTTTGTTTTTTCCTTATCTCTTTGTTTTTTAATTGCTTCAATTTCTAATTCAGTAAATTCAAAGGGAAGCGGGTTATTATTTACAGCCTCAAAATACTTAGCCTTGAGAAATTCAAAATCACAATGTTTATTTTCTTTATCTCTTAAAATAAGGTTATACAGCCAACGGTTGTGCAGTTCTGTTTCTTCATTGTTTTTAGGATAGATGGTGATACATCTTTCAGGGGTTATTCCTTCATCCTCAATATCAGAATGGCTTTCAAGAAAAAAACCTATGGATGAAGAAGAATAGTGAAAATCAATAATGATATGTTCCTCCCAAAATTTCAACTTTTCGGGGTAGGTAAGTTTGTCAAATTTTGATTTAACTCTCTTTATTTGGTTAAAGGTTAATTGATAGAAATGTGGAATATCTTCTTAATAGGTTGAGAAATTCTAATGGCCTGAAAACATTTTTCCTAACAGTTTCAAAATGAGATATTGTTTCACGGACAAGTTCCTGATTATGTATATTATTTTTATCTAAGTAAAAAGCAAGTTTGTTATTGGCTGAAATATCTTTCAAATTATTTTTCATGCTAATTAATTTGAATATCTCTACATCTCTAATTTTATTTTTGTTGCGGCTTCCCGTTTGGTTTGGTCAATAATTTTTGCGTAAATCATAGTCGTTTTAAGTTCACGGTGTCCCAACATTTTTGACACGGTAAATATATCTGTTCCGGCACTAAGTTGTAATGTTGCGTATGTATGTCGGAAGCAATGAAATGTTATATCTTTTGTTATACCTGCTTTAAGTACCCAACGTTTTAAATGAAAATTCATAAAGGCAGAATATTGCAGCCCTACAAAAACGGGTTCATCGGGCAGCCCAGGTTCACCCAGTAAATTATATGCCTGTTCCGAAATGGGTAACACCTCAACTCCTTTCGTTTTCTTTTGCCTGAAACGTAAAAAATAGCCTTCGGCCTTACTATGCTGTACCTCTGCCCAAACCAATTTTTGTATATCGGAAAACCTTAACCCGCTAAGTGAAGCAAATAAGGCCGCCTGTTTAAGTATCGGTAAACTACATTCAGTCTTTGCCAGCGTATTTAATTCTTCCATTGTAAGGAATTGCCGTTCGGTTTCAGCCTCTTTTATCCGTTCAACCTTAGAACTTATATCAGTTTTCAATATGCCATCTTTAAACGCTTGCTTTAGGGCTGCTTTCAGTTTATTGAAATAAGAAAAGGCAGTATTCTGTGAAATGGGTAGTTTGCTTCTTATCCGTTGGGCTTTTAATAGGTACTCTTTAAACTCATTGCAGAACTTCGGGGTAATATCGGTAAAACGTATTGTCCCCCCGGTAAACTCTTTTAAATAGTGCAGGGCGCAAAGCCATATTTCACGGTTACGCTGGTTATGTTCGTCGGCTAACTCTTTAAAATACTCAACAAAATTAGCGTTAAGGTCATTGGTAGATAAAAACCCATACTGCCCGTTTTGTATTTCAATTTGCCGGGTCGCCCGTATATTTTCGGCAAGGGCTTTGGTGTCGGCATTATGTTTTTTCTCTATATCGGTCTTGGGCTTTTCAAATAAGTGCAGCCCTAAAAATTCCCTCCGTGTAGGGTTGCCTGTGTCCGGGTGTATTATAGGTGGGTAAAAGTCTAAGTACAGGTTTTTACGGCTGCCCGACATTGTTTTGGTTCTTAGGTTTACTTTAGTCATGTTTCAAAGTTTTATTGAGGTACAAACGGGGTACAAAAATTAGTTACTGGGGTACAAATAGGGTACAAATATAAGCAAAATGAACAACTATTGAAACAAAACAGATATTAAGAGGGTACAACAAAAAAGCCCTATAAATAGGGCTTTCATTGGAGTTTATTATAAAATTGCTAATTATCTACTTTGTGGTAGTTACTTACCGTGGCAGTTCTTATATTTTTTACCGCTGCCGCAAGGGCAAGGGTCGTTTCGGCCTACTTTCTTTTCGGCTTTGGCAGGCTGCTGTGGCCTGGGCGCAGGCGCTCCTCCGCCACCCTGCTGCTGGGCTTGTTCGCCACCGGCCCGACTGGTTTCATATTCCACTTCCTCATGTTCAACCACCTCTGCCTCCCTTATCTGGTCAGGGTTTTGAACAAATACGGCGCTCTTCATCAGGAATGATGATATGCTTTTGTTCATCCTTACTACCATAGCCTTAAATAATTCGAATGATTCAAATTTATATATCAGCAAAGGGTCTTTTTGCTCATAAACAGCATTCTGCACCGATTGGCGAAGGTCATCCATCTCACGGAGGTGTTCCTTCCATTCATCATCCATTACAGCGAGTATCACGGTTTTTTCAAGTTCGCGCAATACTTCTTTACCCCCGCTCTGGTAAGCGTTTTTAAGGTTTACTATTACAGGTATTACCCGCAAACCGTCGGATATGGGTATCTGAATGTTTTCAAAACGGTTATTGGCATCTTCAAAAACATTTTTTACAAATGGATAAACTTCTTTGGCAATCTTATCATATTTCTTCTGGTAATTAGCCTGCACTCCTTCAAAAAGCCTGTCAGCTATTTCATCGGCATTGCTGCCTGTAAATTCCTCTTTGGTCATAGGAGGCTCCATAGAAAGGGTGCGGAATACTTCAATTTTAAAGCCTTCGTAATCAGGGTCGCCGGAATGATATTCCCCGGCAATGGTTTCGCATACATCAAGGAACATATTGGCTATATCGAGCGACAACCTTTCGCCAAACAGAGCATGGCGGCGGCGGGTGTAAATCACCTCGCGCTGCTGGTTCATCACATCATCATAATCAATAAGGCGCTTGCGGATACCGAAGTTATTTTCTTCCACTTTCTTTTGCGCGCGTTCGATGGATTTGGTAATGAGCCCATGCTGAATCACTTCGCCTTCTTCAATGCCCATCCTGTCCATCATTTTGGCAATACGCTCCGAGCCAAATAAGCGCATCAGGTCGTCCTCGAGCGATACAAAAAACTGCGAGGAACCGGGGTCTCCCTGGCGGCCTGCGCGGCCCCTCAACTGGCGGTCAACGCGGCGCGATTCATGACGCTCGGTGCCTATTATGGCCAAGCCGCCTGAATCGGCAACACCTGCTCCCAGTTTAATATCGGTACCCCGGCCAGCCATGTTAGTGGCAATAGTCACCGTTCCCGGCTTACCGGCTTCAGCTACAATTTCTGCTTCGCGCTGGTGCAATTTCGCGTTCAGTACATTATGCTTTATACCGCGCAGTTTTAACATGCGGCTCAGCAATTCCGATACTTCAACCGATGTAGTACCCACCAGCACAGGCCTTCCGGCTTTTACACATTCCTGTATCTGGTCAATAACAGCGTTATATTTTTCCCTTTTTGTTTTATATACAAGGTCTTCCCTGTCATCGCGAATCATATCCTTATTGGTGGGTATGGCAACAACTTCAAGTTTATATATTGTCCATAATTCACCCGCTTCCGTTTCGGCTGTACCTGTCATACCGGCCAGCTTGTGGTACATGCGGAAATAATTTTGCAGGGTTATGGTCGCATAGGTCTGTGTTTCAGCTTCAATCTTAACATTTTCCTTAGCCTCAATGGCCTGGTGCAATCCGTCGGAATAGCGCCTGCCTTCCATAATACGGCCGGTCTGCTCGTCCACTATTTTTACTTCGCCCTCCATCACCACATACTCCACATCTTTTTCAAAAAGAGTATAGGCTTTTAGTAATTGGTTGATGGTATGTACCCTCTCTGTTTTTATGGAGAAATCGCGCAGCAGTTCATCTTTTCTCTTCGCTTTCTCTTCATCCGATGCTTCCATCCTCTCAATCTCGGCTATCTCGCTGCCTACATCCGGCAATATAAAGAATTTCGGGTCTTCACCCTGTGATGTAATAAGGTCAATTCCTTTATCTGTAAGTTCTACTGTATTATTCTTTTCGTCAATAACAAAAAACAATTCCTCATCTACTTTATGCATTTCCCTGCTCTGGTCCTGCATATAAAAGTTTTCAGTTTTTTGAAGAATAGCCCTGTGCCCTTCTTCGCTTAAAAACTTAATGAGGGCTTTGTTCTTGGGTAATCCCCTATGGGCACGCAGTAAGGCCAGTCCTCCCTCTTTTTCTTTCTCTTTATCACCGCTTTCTATAAATGTTTTAGCATCATTCAAGGCTTTATTTATAAAAGAACGCTGTGCATTTATAAGTTTCTCCACACGTGGTTTCATGTGGAAAAATTCATGCTTGTCACCACGCGGCGTCGGGCCTGAAATAATCAAAGGGGTGCGGGCATCGTCAATAAGCACTGAATCCACCTCGTCAACAATGGCAAAGAAATGTCCGCGTTGCACCAGGTCTCCCGGCGAACGCGACATGTTGTCTCTCAAATAGTCGAAACCATATTCGTTATTGGTGCCATAAGTAATATCGGCTTCGTAAGCATGGCGGCGGTCATTTGAATTAGGTTCATGCTTATCAATACAATCTACCCTCAGGCCATGAAACTCAAATAATGGAGCCATCCATTCCGAGTCACGTGTGGCAAGATAATCGTTAACCGTTACCAGGTGTACCCCACGCCCTGCCAGCGCGTTAAGGTAAACAGGAAAAATGGCGACAAGGGTTTTACCCTCACCTGTAGCCATTTCGGCTATTTTTCCCGAATGCAACACTGCCCCGCCTATAAGCTGGACAGGATAGGGTACCATATCCCATTTTACATCATGGCCACGAACGCTCCAGGTACTGTTCCAGAAAGCCTTATCGCCTTCAATTTTTATGTGTTTATACTCAGCCGCACGCTCTTTATCCCATTCAGTTGCAGTTACATCCAGCGAATCTCTTTCTTTAAACCGCCTCGCCGTTTCACGCATTACCGCGAATGCTTCGGGCAATATTTCTTTAAGTTCGGTGGTAAGGTCGGCCAGGATTAATTTTTCAAGTTTATCTATTTCCGTATAAATCTCTTCCTTTTCTTTTACGGGCAATTGCTCGTCAGCCTCAACCTTTTGTTTGAGTTCGGCTTTCCTGTTTTCGTTTTCGCTTATTTTATCGCTTATTCGTTTTTTAAACCCTGCTGTTTTGGCACGCAATTCGTCATTACTGATTTGGGCATACGATTTCTCTATCTCAATAATTTCATCAACTATGGGCTGAATTTCTTTTACATCGCGTTCGTGCTTATTGCCAAATACTTTTGACAAGGCACTCACAAAATCTTCTAACATGATTACTGTTTTATATGTTTAAATAAAGATAGCAAAAATAAGGCAAATTCCCGCACGGCGGTATATTTCCCTTTTTTCCCTTACAGAATGACGGTTTGGGGGGATAAATTACTTTATTACCTTACACGCTGAGCTGTCCATTGCTAAGTCGGTGATAAACCAGCGACTGAACTTAGCGATTACGGGGAATTTAAAGGAAAGTTTAACTTCCACTAAAAGCAACCTGTATTATAGCTTATATAATGCGGTATTTGTGCCAGTTTATCTGTTTTACCGGCCTGATATTGTCCTTGATTAATGAGTCGTTTTTAAATAAGATGGTTTCCGTCAAAACGCCTTCACCTGAATACAGTTTTTCAATACCATTTAACTTTCCATGTTTATAATGGCATATCAAATACTTTCCGTTGGTAAACAATTTTATCGATTTGCCATCCCTGAAACCTTTCCTGTATTTTACTACCTCTATATATGCAGTATCCTCTTTTGAAATCCACCAGCCTGTCATTAATCCGTTGTTATCGTACCGGTTATACCGGAAAGAAGAAGGATTTATTATGCCACAGGAAATACAGAAAAGTAACGCCGGAACAATAAAAATCGCGACCCATTTATTCATGTTATACAATAGTCAAATTAAAATATCCCGGACAAATCACCATGTGAGATAAAAGCTGCCATCAGTAATGGTCAGGGTTGAGGCATTGGCTGTAGGTTTTGTTTCGTTACCTGTAAAGCTGAATGTGCCGGCTATAGTTGATGTAGCTGTATTGAGGGTAGTAATAACTACTGAGCCGGTATCCGAAAAATTGGTCTGCCATACTTCTCCTGTTGAAGATGTAAATGTGGCCTGCCCGCCCGAAAGCGCTCCAAGTTTTATAATGCCGGTATTGGATGCTTCAAATGTAAGCTGTATTTTAGAATTCGATGATGTTACGCCTGTTATAGTATATTCGTTTGTATAAGCACTTACCGAACCATTGAATACAATATCTGTATTGTTATTGGTTGCGCTCAAATAGTTAGGGTTAACAGGATTTGCAGTTGAATCTTTATGGCAACCAGCTATTCCTGTACAAAGCGCAATTAATACTATGAAATATTGCCTGAAATTTACCATGTACTATATTTATACAAAGCTACCATATTGCGGTTAATTTAACGATAATACCCCGTAAAAATTGTCTTTTTGCAAACTTAACCGAACCATAACGCACTCTAAAATACTTCTCCTAGGTTAAAAAAGAAACCGTGTGAGCCTTCATTGCCAAAAGCGTAATCAATACAAAGGTTTGCATCGGAATAATGGTTCATTTTTATACGCAGCCCTATTCCTTCACCCGGAATAACAGTTTCAAATTTATTGCTCGGCCATTCAGGCACCGATTCCCCATTTAAAAATACTACCCCTCCGAGCAAGCCATTTGCCAATAATTGAAAACGATATTCGCCTTCCATGTATAATAAACTTGTACCCCTGAACCGGCCTTGTATATAGCCTCTGCCGGTATTGGCATAGGTATCCCAACCTGTACTTGGCAGGTCAAAGTATGGAACTTTGCCCCCGTATGTAACTCCATCCCAGTTCCAAAATGCCAGAACATTCCTGTGACGCCTGCCACCCAGGGTTATATAATCTCTTAATTCAAGCTGCACTGATTTCCAATTACTATTACTTCCTAATATAGTAGAGTTATCCTTGTATATTATACTACCGAAAAATGCATCCCTCGGATTATTGATATTTGCCCTGCTGTCATATTTAATATGTACGGTCATCCCTGAGGAAACAGTTTGGTTTGAAGTGCCATTATATGTTGAATAATCTGTAACCGAATTCAAGTCCTCCACATTATAATGAAGGTCATAGTTATAACCTATACCAGCATAAATGTTATAGCCTACATGATAGAGCACTTCCTGTATAATCTGCACATACGAATAATTGATTAAATCGGCCTTCTGCAAGGTTGTAAATCCACCCAGGCCATAGGTATAGGATGGGTATTTGTAATACCTCCAGTCGCTCAAAATATTAAACTGGTTGTCCTTTGTCCATACTGTGCCGATAATGGGAATAGTGTATTGATGGTCAGTTGAAGCTAAAGGGGCAATATAAACCGAAGAAAGGTTGGTTTTATTAATACTATCTGTATAAAATGAAATATTGCCCGCTATTGTAGCAGTCCCTCCATTTACAAGTGTGTATCCGATAGCAGGGAACATAGCAGGATATATTACCCATGGCTGCAGTTTAGCACTATCTTCTTTTTGGTGGTTAAGCTTTATTTTTAAAATTTTCTTGGCAATATCAATAACGTCTTCTTGCTGGGGCAGTTCCGGTTTTTTTTTAGCGGTATCGCCTGGTATGCTTGTTACCTGGCAATATGCAGGAATTGCAAAAAAAGATAGTGCTATAAAAATAACAGCTATTCCCTCCCGGTTGCGTTTATGTAATTCCGGTTGCCTCCTCAAATTGCGTATATATTATACAGTTTAATCTTTAGACGATATAACTTTTCTTAACCTTCATACAGAAAGTCAACTTATTTCTTCCGGTAAAAAGACAATGAGTTAAATCTGCTAAGTTATCAGAATTTAGACCGTATGCACTCATAAATGTTTAAAACAACAGGGAAACTTATAGTGAAACTGCTATAAACCAATTCCTATTTGCCAGGAACATAAGGTTTCATAGTCGCTGTTACAGTTACATCTACACTATCAGCAACATCAATGCCCAGGAATGATGGCTGTTTTATATTATAATCAGTAATTTTTATATTGAATTTGGAATAAATAAAAACCACACCGCCTTTTATTGTAATTACCCCGGGTACCGTTATCACTTTTTTGACCCCATGCATATCCATAGTACCTGTTACGGTTACTTTATATACCCCGTCTGCTTTATAATTTACCGTATCGTTAATTTTCCCGGTAAAGGAAGTTTTAGGGTATGTATCTGATTCCATATACGAGTCATTGAAATGCTCTTTCATTAAAGGCTTCACAAAATCGAAAGCAGTATTTATCAGGCTGACATTAAATTCTCCGGTAGAAGTATTCAAAACAGGCTTGCTAAGGGTATTAACCGCGTCAATATTTTCGGCTTTTGTTTTCGAGAAAAAGGAAACGCGCGCTGAATCGGCCACATATACCTGGCCGGCACATTCACTGATAAAAATATAAGTGATTAGCCCTATTAAACTTACTATCCTTTTCATATCTTTTTAAATCAAAATTATTGATTATTCAGGAATGAGTGCATGAAGCCCTGATTTATATGTTAAATGCCCTCGATATGGAGAACCCCAGTTTAAAGGCTCCACTACTCCATGAATCAGTGGTATATGGAATAATATTATTGCCATTTATTGAGGAAGCATTGCTAAGACTGATATTAAAAACATGGCCTCCGGTTTCAACTTCATAACCTATTGAAAACGCATTGGAATAAGAAGGGTTATTATTTGTCCGGAATGGAGAAATGATATAATAATAATCAAAAACTATTGCCGAATGTTTTGTTAATAAAAATCTTCCTCCCGCCCCTGTAAACGGAATGCCATTTTGGTCAGTAGCGCCATTATCCGGATTAACTGTGGCCAACACATAATTGCGATAACTAACTCCTCCAAGTAATTCCAAAGAAATTCTATCATTGAACCTGCGGTCTAAAATAAGTTCTGAGAAATATGAAAATCTATCAGAAAAATGCTCATTGGGTGAAGCCGCTTCATCGTATAATATTGAGCTTGCTTCAGGTGTCACTCCCGCGTCCTCATACAATGCAAGCGAAACAGGCATTCCGTTAACCCGCTGAGTAAGCAGACGGTACTTCCCCATTACATCAATTAATTGTTGTTGTTCACTTCGGCCAAAACCAACCTCCAGGTTTTTTGTTATCCCAAATTCGAAAGAAAAATAAATATCTGAGGCCACATCAAACCCATATAAAGTCGGAAATCCCCCTCCGCTGGTGCCCATATCGCCAAACCTGTGTTCAATCCTGAATACCATGGCTTTTGCAGCAGGAGTCTTGGTGGTTTGTGCATTGATAAGTTGCATATCCTTCCAGGTAGAACCAAGCACAGGAGCAGGTTGGGTTGCCTTTTGGAGAGAATCTGCGAGAGTAAGAAGGTTTTGGCTTTCCACTGTAAAAGCGCTACAGCAAATAGCTGTGGTTACCCAAATATTTTTGTTGATTTTCATAATAGATTCTGATTTATTACCGGAAATATTTTAAAGTAAGTAAGCAATACATTGAGATCAATTATTGTGGTGCGCCGGCCAGTAACCAGGCCCTGAACTTGTTGCTTGTGCAAGCATCCAAAGGAAGTTCAGGCATCAGGGGCATTTTCTTTTGAACGAAAATATAACGCCACATTAAACTTTTTTCGCCCCCGGACGCATAGTATTGTAATGAGGCATAATTGGAAAAATCGCCGCGGCGCGATATGCCCGGAGCATGGCAACTTGTATTCCCGCTGCCGCAGTTGCTATTAATAATTACCTGCATAGCATTGGTATATGTCAGGTTAGCAGTATCACACCCGGCAGGTAAAGACGCCGGTTGAGCAACATTTTTTTCACAGGAGTTTATAATAACTATAAAGGAAAGAAAGATCAATCCTGCTATTATCTTTAGGTACAATCGCATATTATTGATTTTAAAAGTTTAACCAGATAATAAATAAAAAAAGGTAAAATTTTAAATGGTAAAACGGTTAAAATGTTTAAAATAATTATAGGCGGTGCTTATATTTTGTGTGCCTTTAGTATGTTCAGTTCTTACTGTATAAGATGAATAAAGTACATAGAACGTTGGGTGATAAAAATATTTAAATCGAAATCCAATATGTATAGTATTCATTACACAGTCAATATTTAATTGTTACAAAGACAAGATATAGCTGATGAAAACTGGCTGTTTACAGGCAAAATTATTTTTATTTGAACAAGTTATCGTTGATTTTTATCAATACTGCAATTGCTTCCGTAAAATTAAAAGAATCAAAATAATGCTTGTGACCTATTTCTTCGGGACGTATGGCTTCATAGCCGCGGTTACTGTCACATCAACATTATCGGCAACATTAATGCTCAAAACAGACGGCAATTTAATATTGTAATCGGCTATTTTAATATTGAATTTGGCGTAAATAAAAATCATACCATTTTTAACTGTAACTGTACCTGGAACAGTTATAACTTTTTTAACTCCATGCATATCCATGGTACCTGTTACGGTTACATTACTGGCGCCATCTTTTGAATAATCAACCCTTTCATTGATTTTGCCTGTAAATACTGTATTGGGATATTTGGACGATTCCATATAGTCTTCATTGAAATGTTCTTTCATTAATGGCTTGGGAAAATCGAAAGAGGTATTACTCAGGCTGACGTCAAATTCTCCTGTTGCGGTGCTCATAACAGGTTTGCTAAGGGTATTCACCGCGTCAATGTTCTCAGCGCTTGTTTTCGAAAAGAAAGAAATCCGGGCTGAATCTGCCATATATATTTGGCCAAAACTTTTACCTGCAAAAAAGGTACTTGTTACCACCAACATACTTATTATCTTTTTCATATTCTCTTGTTTTATTAATTATTTAAAAAAGTCTGTTTTGATACTATGTTTATATATTAAATGCCCTCGATATGGAAAAACCCAATTTAAATCCGCCTTTGGCCCAAGAATCGGTAGTCATTGGTATCATATTGTTTTCATTAATAAAGGAGCCGTTACTTAATGTAATCTGGAAAACGTGTCCACCCGTTTCTATTTCATAGCCGGCAGAAAGGCAATTGTGATAGGCTGTAACAGGGTTATTTGTCCGGTAAGGAGACATAATATAATAATAATCAAACACAAGTGAGGCATGTTTTGACAACTTTATTCTGCCCGCAGCAGCCGCGTATGCAATATTATTTGAATCTCTTGAATGGTTACCAGGATTAGTTAACGCCAATACATAATTACGGTGGCTCAGTCCAGTAATTAATTCAAGTGAACAGATATTTCCAAATTTCCTGTCAATCAAAAGTTCAGTAATATAGGATAACCTGTCGGTTATGCTTTGCTGCGACGCAGAGGTATCGGAACCTCCTCCGTAAAAAGTCGAATTAAGCTGAGGGGTTATTGCTGCGTCTTCATATATAGCCAACGAAATGGGCATTCCGGTGGAATTTTGAGTAAGGGGCCTGTATTTAATACTCACATCAAGCAGTTCCTGTTCTTTGCTGCGGCCAAAACCAGCGGAAAGGTTTTTAAGGATACCAAATTCAAAACCCAGGTAAATGTCTGTTACCTCATCAAAACCATAGAGTGTATGTATTCCGCCATTGCTTTCCTGCCCCATATCTCCAAAGCGGTGCATAATCCTGAATATCATTACGCCAGGGGCAGGGGTTTTGGTTGTTTGAGCATCTATAAGCCTTGTATCTTTCCAGGTAGATTCTAGTGGTGGAGGTGGCTGATTTACACTTTGTGCCTGCACCGATAATGAAAGCAGGGTTTGCTGCAATGTAGGAACCTGCATAGTATTTAACACAGAATCAGCTATAGAAATTAAGTTTTGGCCTCTGCATGTATAAATGAAGCAGCAAAATAAAGTCACGACTATTAAAAGACTTTTGTTTAACTGCATATGAATACGTATATGGCTATTTTTTATAAGGTTTCATAGTGGCCGTTATAGTTATATCCATATTATCAGTTGCAGCAGTATTTGAACCAGAATTAATTGGTAATTTCATTTTGTAATCGGCAATTTTAATATTGAACTTTGCATATACAAATATAGCATCTCCTTTCACTGTAATTACTCCGGGTATTGTTATCTTTTTCTTAACACCATGCATATTCATTATACCTTTTACAGTAACATCATAATTCCCATCCCCCAAATAATCTACTACACCAATAATTTTCCCGGTAAATACAGTTTTCGGATATTTATCCGATTCCATGAAATCATCATTAAAGTGCTCTTTCATTAATGGCTTTGAAAACCTGAAAGCATTATTCATAAGACACACGTCAAATTCAGAGCTCGACATGCTCATAATCGGCACACAAATAGTATTGGTACCATCAATATCTCCATCACCTGTTTTTGAAAATAGGGAAACCCTTGCAGAATCACCAATATAAATTTGACTATAATTCTTACCGGTAAAAACTACACAAAAGATAATTATTAAAATCGAGATTCTTTTCATTGGGCCCTTTAAATAATTATTGATTAGCTCCTTGAAGAATCCAGGCTTCAATTTTTTGCTTATCACATTCACTCCATCCAGGTTGTTGTGATTGCGGCATAGGCGTTGCTCCACCCTGTAAATTTATATACATCTGGCTGCTGCTTCCGCCTTGCGCCGCTTTTGAAACTCCATTGTAAGTGGTGAAATCTCCATTAACGCTATACGTATTATGGCAGCCTGTAACGGCACATTGTGTATTGATTATCGTTCGAATTGTATCTGTACCGCTTGAATATGTCATGCCGGTTGTATCACAATCTGAAGGCACAACAACCATGGGAACAATAACCTCTTTATTCTCGCAAGAATTTATAGCAAGAACAAAAACAAAAATAGCCATCCCAAGAAATATTTTATTTCTCATGAAAATTAAATCCTGCCAAGAAATGTAAACTACTTTTACCTCTCTACCACCACTTTCTTATACGATACCTGCTCACCCTGAACAACCTGCAACAGGTATAAACCTGGAGTTACTGAAGGTACCTGAAGCGCATAAGTATGTTCTCCGGCAGCTTGCTCGGCCCCTGAAAGAAGAGTTCCAACCTGCTTGCCGTCTATTGAATATAAGTTTACTTCAACCTGTTTTGATTCCTGCAATGAATAATTGATGTTGATTACATCTTTTACAGGATTAGGATAGACATTTATTTCACTTGCAACATCAGTAATTTGCTCAACACCAGTTGTTTTTGCTTGTACATAATGCAATGAATCCCAATATATATATGCACTGCTTTCGTTATCACTTTCACCGCAATTAAACACTGCATAGAAGTTTACAGCGCCTACTCCCGGGTTTGGTGCTGTCCATTTAAATGACCATGATGTTGAATCGGTTGCCTGGTAGCTTGATGATGTATGTGTTACCCATTCGCTGGATGTAATTTGAGTAGAACCTGCTCCGGAAGTAGTAATATTGGCAAGGGTACCAACAACCGCGCCCGTTGATTGATTCTGGGGAGTAATTTCAAATCCGAAATTTGTATTTTGCCCTGAAGTTTTGTTTACAGGTTTACAGGTAATGGTATAGGTAGTTCCCGGAACATAGCCTGATACAGGAACATTGGAAGTCACCCAGTTTTCTTCAGATTGCAGTGGATGTGAATTATGGCACCCGCCATTTGTACCGCACGTAGCACCGTCATAAGGAGAGCCGGAATAACCCGAAATGCTTTTACCGTTAGAGTGAGCGTTTGTCTTTTCGACATTTGTAAAATAAATTATTCCTCCAACTGTCAGGAATAGTGAAAGTTTTAATAGATTTTTTTTCATGGATTTTTTTGTTTTTCTTACCAGAGGGATATATGATTATTATTTATTGAATTCTGATTTATTGATTATGTGTCTTGTCATGATTTATATCATTTATATAAGGGATTGCAAGTATATAAAACATATAAATAAATTCCTAATAAGTACTATTAGCCAACAATTTTATAGATGAGTGCATTTGCAGAAAGGTTGGGTGAATAACGCAAAATTTACTTATTGATTATCAGCGTTATCCATAAATGTTAAGTTTGGTTCCGTTTAATGAAGTATTGTATTTTTTTACCCCTTGGGTTGCAGGACCATGTATCACATTTCCATTTTCGTTATATACTGAACCATGGCAAGGGCAGGGAAACTCATTATTACCATTAAACTGGATAGTGCAGCCCTTGTGTGTACATATATCATAAAGAGCAATAAAATTCCCCGAACTGTCCCTGGCAATAATAATATTGCTTGGGCCATAATAGGCATAGCCTCCATTTTGTTGAAGCTCGGTGTATGGAGGTGTGCTTATATCAATTGTAAAATTTACGGTAGGGGCAGGCGGAGCCTGGCTGCTCTTTTGGCAAGCCTCCAAAAAGGCACCGGCTCCGGCAACCCCAAACGCCAGTATAAAAGATTTCTCTATGAAATCACGTCTTTCCATTTATTGCTTTAATTAAAGTTTTGGTAATTTTCCTTATCTATAATAATAGATGAGGAAAAATGGGCGCGGGTTGGGCATACGCCCAAAAAATGCCCCTTATAAATGATAAATTATACCGGCGCCTAACCCTATATATGGAGTAGTATTCAACACACTGGAGTAAACAGGAGAACCTTGCAAGGAAGGTTCAAAGAACAATGAACATTTGTTAAATAAACGATAGCTGATGCCGGGGGCGAAATAATATGAACCATATACCTTCTGGGAATTGTCAATTCCTTCTGAGGCATTACCTTCATTCCATTTATAATCCTGCCAGTGCATGTTCATTTCCCTATATGCAACAATGTTTGCCATAAGGCCTGCACTTATATAAACCCCCCATCTGCTTTTTGTGATAAAATTATACTTTACCTGTAAAGGAACGCTTATATAGTTTGCAAATTCCTCACCGCTTACAATCATATAATCGCCTACTTTTGGAGTAGCTCCATAAGGGCACGATACCGCACCTATACTCGTCTGGAAAGAATAACCAACTGTACCATCTCCTTGTTTCTGGGCATAAATGGTAGTAGGCGATACCGAAACATTGAAATTATAAAAAAAGCAACCCGTAGTAATTGTCCAGTGTTTTGAAATATCATAACCCATTCTCAAACCTATCATATATGGGTGTACCTCTTCTTCATTTGCTGAAACATTGTTTACCGTTACAATATCTGATGATTCATTCTCGAACAATTCGTCAGACATATAGGGTTCATAGAACAATGAAACGGAAAGCCTTGATAGAATGTTATGCCCGGCAGGCCTTGCATAATTTTGCACCGGAACAATTGTATCAGGCAATATGGAAGTCTCAGAATTATTGATTTGCAGTAATGAAAAATTGCTTATTCCAAATAACAGTTCGGAACTATTCGATTTGGGCGCATCTTGAGTTATTGCAGAGCCGATATTATTGGGAGAACTTTCTTGAGAAAAGTAGTTTTTACTTATTTCTGAATTATTGCCTATGTGAGTATAAGATATATTCCCCACCGGCTGGGCAACATGAGTTTTTGAGTTTCCCGGTTTTGCAAAAGATTTTGTTTGGGCAGCCACTTGCTTTTCGGAGATATGAGAAATTACAGTTTTATTGGCATTATTTGGGGGTGAAATGGCAACTGTTGTTCTTTGGTTAGCAACAGTTTGGTTATTCTTCGCCACTCCCGATGCAGCGCCCCTCTGTTGGTTATAAGCCGGGGTTGATTTTGCATCTGTCTGAAAGCTATTCTTGTTCTCCGTGGTTGCCAGCCTTTTATTAATATCGCTAATCTGTCTTTGCATATATATAAGGTATGCTGAAAGAGCCACCACCGCTATGCCGAGAGTAAGGGCAACAATCTTCCATCTTTCAACTGCTTTCCGGGTAACAATATTGCTTTTATACAAAGAGTCCTCTGAGGCCTTTACCCAAAAAGCCTCAGATGGCTGAGTCTCCATATTATCTATAGAGTCTCTGAAAAGCTTATCTAAGTTATTATCTGTAAGTTTTTCTCCCATTCAAATCGTATTGCTCAGCAATAAGTATATTTTGAGTTATTTTCTTTTTCAATAATGCTCTTGCATCCGAAAGATTAGACTTCGATGTTCCTTCAGCAATTCCAAGTTGTCCGGCTATTTCCTTATGGGTCATCTCTTCAAATACAAACAGGTTAAAAACCATTTTATATACCGGGGGCAATTCCTGTATCATAAGCAATAACTCCCGGGCGTTCATATTGCTTGTAATGTCATCTATGCTTATTTCATTTTCAATATTCTCTACATTTATTACAGGGTACATCTTCACGGTTTTCCTGTAATGTTCAATAGCTTTATTCACCATTATCCTCCTTACCCATCCCTCAAAAGAGCCTTTCATCTTAAATTGCCCCAGTTTTTCAAAAACAAGTATAAAACCCTCCTGCAATATATCTTCTGCCTCTTCTTTGCTATTACAATAGCGCATGCAAACGGTGAGCATTTTACCGGCATACCGCTTGTACAGCATTTGCTGAAACGCCCAGGTGCCAGCCAGGCAACCTTTTACCAGTTCCTCTTCCGAAATGTTTTGAGACATGCTCTTTTAATACAAGATGATTAAAGAATGAAAAAGGTTGGCTCGCCTTTAAGAAACATTAATAATAGGCGCATGTCAACCCTGCAATTAATGCAAATATCAGAATTTAATGGAATCTGCAAGAGGAGAAAAGTCACAAATTCAAAATAAATCCAACATATAACATTTGAAATTTGAATTCTTACCCAACCTTAGGCAATGCCCTCTCATCTCTCTTATTGAAAACAAAGGTTTTCAAAAATTGACAGGCATAATGAAATATGGCACACCCCTGAAAACTGCTGGGCAAGAGTTGAAAGACAAAGAAAACTATAATTGGACTGATAAGGTAATGCCTGTTCAATATTATTTGAATACAGATAGAAAGGTTATAAATTATGCGCACCCCGATGGTATAAGAATTACAGGCACTCATTTTGTTCTTCCTCATGGTCTTTATTCCCTGGAAGGAATAAAATTAATCAGGATAAAACATATCTCAGCCAAAATTAAATCACCATTAATTACAATTATCTGTGGTTTAATTTTTGCTTGCCTGGGTTTTTTCACAGCGAATTACCTAATCGCCACTATTGGCCTGACAACTATTGTATTCGGGTTATGGATTCTTCAAATGTTTGATAAGTATGCTTTAGTAATCTTTACTACGGCAGGTGAGATTAATACAATTGAAAACAGAGATATTCATTATGTACGTGAAATTGCAATGGATTTGACTGAAGCAATAACAAATCTCAACTAAAAGCTGATACATGAAAACAGATAAAATAGGCAAAATAATAAAGAGATTACAGCCTCATTTAGAACAAGATGATGAAACCAAAATTGCTAACCTGGCTATGGTCAGAAAACAAGCTGTTCATCATGTATTTCACGGCAAACATACCCTGGTAAAAAATCCTGATATTCTTAAAATTCTTTCAGAAACACTTATATACCTGAAAAACAAACCTAATTACCAGGTTGAACTTAGAAAAAAGTTGAAAGGGTTTTGATTTCCATTTTTACAGGAGTAGCAGTTTAAGCGATTCTTTTATAGAAAACCGCCATTATAAAACATGCTATAAATCATTTTTTTTGTTGACACCTGTCATAGTATTTATGCTATACAAATATTCAATTTTGTATTATATAAAATATTGGTGGGAGGATAATGGAACTTAAAAAAGAAATACATCAAAGCAAACCGTTCAGAAGTATTTACCATAAGGCTACCGTAAACCTGATTTTTACCGGTAAATGGATTATCAATCTCCACCATGCAGTATTCAGGAAATATGATTTAACCGTTCAGCAATATAATATTCTCCGGATATTATCGGGACAATACCCGGATGCGCTGACTATAAAACTTATCCGCCAGCGCATGCTCGATAAGATGTCGGATGCATCGAGAATTGTTGAGCACCTCCGAAAAAAAGAATTGGTAGATAGAATAGATAATACCAGTGACCGTCGCAAAGTGGATATAATTATCACTCAAAAAGGGCTTGGCCTTTTAGATACTATAGAAAAAAATGAAAGTAATAAGATGGATAATTTTCTCTCAAGCCTCACCGAACATGAAATTGCCCAATTAGATTTTCTGCTTGATAAATGCAGGCATTGATATTCATCAATTTTTCTTCTTTTAATTAATATTATTGATTATCAATAATATACAGTTATATTTTATTTTTCACCCAACCTTTTTATATTTTCCATCATCTTGTCGGAATATTGAGTGAAACTCGATGAAAATCAGCTCATTTGCATGATAAAAATCATTGCCTTATATCTTTAGCGTAATGACCTTTGTAACATCAAATGTTATAACATCAATTGTTTAAACATTAATGAGAATAATAATTAAAACAATAAATAATATGAAAACAACAATTCTTCAAAAGACATTTTTAGCCCTTGGTTTGGTGGGTGGAACTGCTTTAATAATGTCTTCAACAGTTATAAAGCCTGAACCGACCGCTGCATGGGTAGCGCCTGCTTTAGCCGATACCATTAAAAACCCATTAAAGGGAAAAGCGGATGCAACTGCCGCCGGTAAAAAGATATATGCAACCTATTGCGTACCCTGCCATGGTGAGAAAGGAAGAGGAGATGGAGTTGCCGCATCTGCGCTTAACCCAAGGCCGGCTGACCATACATCGGAAAGGGTTCAGAGACAAACTGACGGAGCTATATATTGGAAGCTTACTACTGGCAGGTCTCCTATGGCAAGCTATGCAAACACCCTGACTGTAACTCAGCGCTGGCAGGTAATAGATTATATAAGAACATTAGCCAAAGACAGCAGGTTAACCAAGAAGTCGTAAATATTTTCAATATATCTAATCCTATACAATAATGAAAAAGCTTATTGCAATCGGAGTATTAGCTGCCGGGTTATTAATAATCCCTTTAGCTGGTTTGCGTGCTCAATCGGATACGGGAGCAGTCATTCCGAATAAGGCTCAAGGCGGTGCAGAAAAGTTTTTACTGGCAGGTGAAATTTTTACTACATGGCAAAATAACCATATTGTGGGCACTCCCGCCACAAATAGTTTTGGAACCGACCCTGACTATCCAACGGGCTTAATGTTAATGCCTTTAGTAAAGCTAACCAACAGGTTGTTTATTGATGTACAAATAGGTGTCAGTGCAAACCTTGCCCCGGGTGGAGGAGCCAGCGTTAGCCTGAACGAAGCAATTATCTATTATCACCTTGCATCAGGTTTAAATGTATTTGCAGGCAACTTTCAACCCAGGTCTGGTTTATACGAGGGAATATTGGACGATTTCACCAATCGTTATGGCTCCGTCCCGGTAGGAATGGGAATTGGAGTTGCTACAGAATCCGGCGTCGGCATACAAGGTGGCCTGCAGGCCGGTTATTCAAAACTACTTTACCAGTTGTATGTTGCTAACGGTGCCCAGCTAATAGTTGACAGTACGGGGGCAACAAACGGACAGCTTACTTATGCCAACTATATTGATAACAACACTAACAAAGCAATAGGCGGCGAAATCGGGTTTTTACCTTTTTCCAATTCAAGCCTTGAGGTGGGTGTCTCAGGGCAATATACACCAAAGACAGGCGACGCAGGCACATCATTCGAAAATATAAGCAGTACATCGTATGCGGCATATCTTAACTATTACCAGGTTTTCAACCCTGTAATGGTAAGGGTGCAAGGCCAATATGAATATACCCAGACCCAGAATTTCAATTTATATACAAACACATCTGATACTGCGCTTCTGGTACCTAAATTTAATAATGTAATGAGTGGCTGGTACCTCGGTGCTACTTTCCGTCTTAGCGGGGCAGAAAGCCAGTTCTTAAGCAATCTGGAATTAGGTGCCAGGCTGGGTAATTTAACCCTGCCGGCAGATGCCATGTGGGGCGGAAAACCCATAAATCAAACTACCATTTGCCTCACCTATTGGCTCACCTGGAAAGCGCCTCTGAACATTGCTTATGATATTTACACACAGTCGGGAAGCCCTGCACAAACAGCAATTACGGTGAGGGGAATGTGGTTCTTTTAATAATTAAAACAAAAGGTATTATGAAAAATATAATCAACAGAAAAACATTAATTGCGGCTTTATTTATAGCGATTGCTTCGACGGCAATTATTAACGGATGCAAAGTGCCGGAAGAAATTGCTGCAAAATCAGGCGCACAATTATGGGGTGAAAACTGCAACCGTTGCCACAATGCCCCAGACCCGCATACCTTTAGCGATGACCAATGGGATGCCGCCGTGGAGCACATGCACCAAAAGGCCATACTCACCGATACGGAAGCTAAAAAAATAGTGGCATTTCTGAAATCGGCAAACTAAAAATTGCTGACTCATGGAAGGCACAATAAATAAAACGGCATCAGGTTTAATGTCTTTGCATTGTGATAAAAATCAAAATCAGTTGTCATTAGAGGAACTTCAGCAACAAGCAAGAGAGTTTAACAGTAAATATAACTGTGGGGTTATATTTACTTTCGCTTTTGTTTCGCCACGTTCCAACCCTTCTGCCTTTATGCAATGCTGGAGAGACAAAGGCTTTTCAATGGAAGAACTGGTGAACAATAAATTTCTTAACTATTATCGTTATAAAGAAAACATTCTCTTTCCGCGATTCAGGTTATTTGTTACAAATAAAATAGAACTGAAGTCCTTTAAAACAAACCCTCGCAGGAAAGTATTAAAAACATGGAACATACAGAGCTGGGAAAAGCAATTTATACATTAATAGTATAATTTAAGCATTACAGTTTAACCATATACAGTTTACCACATTGCCATTTTTGCAGAATTAATGGTTTTACCCAACCTTTAGGCATTCTTATCCATCTATATTAATAACAAGATTTATTTGTTCGGAAATAAAAACAACTCTAACACTGGCATTTTTTTATGATAGAATTTATTCCAAAGCAGGTTGATTTCTTAAAATCGAAACCCGGAAATATAGAATGTGAACTCACGTTACTTAACACCTTTATAAATTTGGCAGAAATGTCATACTTCAAGCCCGAAATAACTTATACAAACAAATTTTACAAGACAAAGTGCCAGATTGTCGCTTCGGGTATATTAATGTATAAGGATGTTGCCGGTTATCGTGAACGTAAAACTTTTCATGTAGTGGAAGCTGATAATGGCAACTATTATTTAGTGAACCTTAACGAACAAAGCATCGAAAAAGCAGGTTTTGTAGAAGCAGGCGGGAATAGTTAAGTAGAATATTATAACCTATTCACAAAGCTTACATTACCTTCGTCTAATTGGTTAAAATCCCTTCTTTTTATAAATAACTATCATTTTCTCATAAAGAAATATAAATATTACAGGAAAGATTAGTAACTTGTAAAATTCAATAATCTTCCTGAATTACATACTAATTGCCGATGAAGAAACTTCTTCTTATAACGACATGGTTACTTTGCGGGTTACTTAAAGCCCAGGATGACCCCAACGAACACGTTTTTCAACCCGAAAGGCTTGTAGCCCTGAAAGATACCATGACCATTTCAGGAACCGTTATGTTCGTTTTTTGTGAATTGGACGGCGATTACCATATCAGGCTGAGGATGGATTCAGACTATGTAAAGCTCAGCAAAAAGAATTTTAAAAGGCAGGACAGTTGCATAATCCTCGAAATAGTATGTGCCCACCAGGCAATTTTCCCTATATCCTGCAAGTGCCAGGGCTACAAGAATCATATAGCGGTGCCGGTAGTGGGGATGAAAGTGTCAGTAACCGGTAAACTGGTTTTCGACAAGCGCCACAAATGGACCGAAATCCATCCTGTTTACGAAATGCAGGAAAAGAAGGAAGCTCCGCCTTCTGAGCTGGTTGGGCTCCCAAGTGAAGCAAATGCTACACAAGCATCTGACAAGCCTATCCTGACTAAATGATTTTCGGTAAAATCGGGTAGTTGATAAATTACTAAATATTTTGTGCATTTATTTTAAATAAAATGTTTATCTTTGTGGTGCCATTCGTTAAAAAAAATATTTGATGGCATCCCGTAGAAATGCGGGGAGCCATTCAATTAGAAATATAAATGATGGGCTATTCCGCAATACTGCGGGACGGGACGGTTTAAAGTTCTTTGAAATAGGAAATTAAAAATGCTGAAAAAATCATCGAATCAGAGTTTGAAGGTGAGCAAGAGAGCTTTTTACTTTTTTGCATTGCATTTTGCAATTCCAAATTCTACACTTATTTATCTGGCGATAGACAGTCACTCGCTCTGTTTTGCAAGGTAGGGGGAGGGGTAAAAAAATATTGGCATAGTATAAATCATTGATAATCAAATATATGAAAAATCGCCTTATGCCAAAAGGTGCCAAATCATGCCAAATAGTGCCAAAATTAAGTTAAGAGCTAAGAATTAAGAATCAGGAGAAAAAATGACAAATGAATGTTGAATGCAAAAATTCGTGAAATTCGTGGCCTGCATTTATTACAAAATATCATAGTCTTTAAATTAAATTTATGGAAAATATACGACTTACCCAATATAGCCACGGAGCCGGTTGCGGATGCAAAATCTCTCCAAAAATACTCGACACCATTCTGCATTCCGCAAAACCAGTTATTCCTAATAAAAACCTTATTGTAGGGAATGAAAGCAAAGATGATGCCGCAGTATATGACATTGGCGGAGGGCGGGGATTAATAAGCACCACCGACTTTTTTATGCCTATTGTTGACGATGCTTTTTCGTTTGGCAAAATAGCATCTGCCAATGCCATAAGCGATGTTTATGCAATGGGCGGAACCCCTTTAATGGCAATAGCCATTTTAGGCTGGCCAATAAATACTGTTCCCATTGAAGCTGCACATGAAGTAATGGAAGGAGCGAGGGAAATATGCAATGAAATTGGAATTCCCTTAGCCGGTGGCCATAGCATTGATTGCCCTGAGCCTGTCTTTGGCCTGGCAGTCAGCGGAATGGTTGACCTCCAAAACCTGAAACGCAATGATACCGCCAAAGAGGGTTGCCTGTTATACCTGACAAAACCTATTGGCGTTGGCATACTTACTACGGCAGAAAAAAAAGGAATTTTGAAAAAAGAACATGAAGGCCTTGCCGCTAAGACGATGATGAAACTTAATTCTGCCGGAGCTTTATTGTCACATATTCCCGGTGTTACAGCTATGACCGATGTTACGGGCTTTGGCCTGCTTGGGCATTTAAAGGAAGTGTGCGAGGGCAGCAAGTTGAGCGCAGTAGTGAATTTCAATAAAATAAAATTAGTTGCTGCTTTGGATAATTATATTGAACAGAAAGCAATACCCGGAGGCAGCAACCGCAATTGGGACAGCTATGGAAATAAGATTGGCAAACTTACCGATAAGCAACGCGCCATACTTTGCGACCCCCAAACAAGCGGCGGATTATTAATTGCTGTAACACCGGATTGTAAGAATGAAGTTGAAGCATTATTGAAAAAAGAAGGGCTTGCCGCCTTTGCTGAACCTATTGGCTCATTGCAAAAATATAAACCGGGGGAACCATTAATTTCCATAATATAGCAAAATGACAACGGAAAATGTAACCATTCGCCCGGCAACGGAAAATGACCTCGAAGCTATTTTAGAGATTTATAATCACGCTATTGTAAATACAACCTCTGTTTATTCCTACAAACCACATACCATTGAAATGCGTAAAAAGTGGTTTGCCGAAAAACAATTAGCAAAACATCCGGTATTTGTTGCAATGGTGGGAGAAAAGGTTATTGGTTTTGTAACTTATGGCCCTTTCAGGATATGGCCTGCTTATAAATATTCTGTGGAGCATTCTGTATATGTTCATCCCGATTTCAGGCAAAGAGGCATTGCAAAAAAACTACTTGAAATTATAATTGCAACTGCAAGGCAAAACGATGTACATGCTATTATTGCAGGCATTGATGCCGACAACGCCGTTAGCATCCACTTGCACAAGCAACTGCATTTTGCAGAGGTGGGTAGGTTTAAACAGGTAGGTTATAAGTTTGGCAAATGGCTCGACCTGGCATTTATGGAACTGGTATTGGATACGCCGAAAAATCCGGTAGAAGAATAAAAAATGAAAAAGGCATTTACATTAACACTGCTCTTAATTACCTGTATTTGCCTCGTTTTTGACGCGCATA
The DNA here is from genome assembly GCA_052325425.1 of Bacteroidia bacterium. Classification (GTDB taxonomy): domain Bacteria; phylum Bacteroidota; class Bacteroidia; order JABEUT01; family JABEUT01; genus JABEUT01. The sequence goes on from JBKQUY010000061.1 coordinate 64,271, forward strand.
ACCGGTGGAAAGGTACAAATTGGAACGCAACGGTAAATGCCGACGGATATGGCTATTATGCCTATTTACCCTGTATTTTTGTATTGCATTCTTTTGACTACAAAAAAATAATTGCTGAAGAAAGGCAACTCCGCCCAGATGTTTCTTACGAAGATGCACAAACCTGTTTCCCTGTATTTAATGGTACGCTAACCGACAAATTTTTTGCAGGCGAATCGGTATTGCTCTTACCCTTCTTTTTAATAGCTTACTTTCTTGCATCCATTCTGGGTTACGATACTAATGGCTATTCGCTGCCCTTCCAAATCGGTGTAAGTATAGGAGCGCTTTTCTACCTGTTGCTTGGTTTAATTTTTCTCCGAAAGTTATTAAAAGAATATCAATTCTCTGAATCAATAATATTGGTAACTGTATTGCTCATGGTATCAGGCACCAATTTATTGTACTATGCTACCATAGAGCCTTCCATGTCGCATATTTATTGTTTCAGTCTTGTTGCGGTCTTTCTCTATTATATAAAAAGGTGTTGCACTGATTTTTCGGTGCAAGCCATTGCAATCACAGCCTCTGTCTTTAGTTTACTTATTATTATCCGCCCTACCAATATCAATGCACTTGCTTTAGTGCCTTTTATTGCCGGTGACTTTACTTCACTGAAAACATTTTTAGAAAATGTTCTTAAACCAAAAACATTCCTTGTCCTTATCGCAGCATCAATACCGGTGCTAATGATACAAGGTATTATCTGGAAAATAGAAACAGGCCACTTTATTTACTGGAGTTACCAGGGTGAAAAATTTTATTTCGATTCACCAGAATTTGTGAAATTTTTATTCAGTTTCCGGAACGGATGGTTCGTTTATACTCCTTTAATGCTTCTTACAATAATTGGCGGACTGCTAATATTACTACAGAAGAGCTTTTATCAGTTTATTACCTTTTTATTGTTTATTGTTTTTGCAGTTTACCTGCTTTCAAGTTGGTACGCATGGTATTACGGCGGGTTTGGAAAACGGGCAATGATTGATTATTATGCCGGAATAGCCATACTTCTCGCTTTGTGCCTAAACTGTCTTAATAAAAACAATCTGCTAAGGGTACTTACGGCAGTTATTTCAGGAGTTCTCATTTTTGTAAATATTACTCAAACAAGGCAGTACATCAATTCAATCCTTATGAATGAATACATGAATAAGGAAAGATATTTGAAAATATTTATGAAAACTGACAGCAAGTATGTTGGAATTTTCGAGCATAAACCTCCGGCCGGTTTTAAGTTCTTTGATTCGCCTGTTTACGAAAATGGCTTTGAAGACAATGCCTGGGGAAACAATAACAGTATAACCGATGAATATGCCCATAATTCAAGGCACTCAGCATTTATTGGCGAGAAAATAAACTTCAGCCCTGTTCTATCAGTAAAAGTAAGTGCCTTGCCTCAACAGCCCAACTTATTTGCCTATGTTCAGGCATCTGTTTATATGGCCGATTCATCAAGCGATGCCAGGCTTGTTTTAAGCCTGCAAATAAAAGACGGAAAGGTTTATTCCTCTTATACTGCGCAATTAAAAGATAGTATTCCCTATTTCTCCGATTGGGAACAATTAAATAGAATCATTGCAATGCCTCCATTTAGAAATAACGATGACAGCATTAAGATTTATTTTGAAGCAACTAAGGGCAAAACATATATTGATGAAGAGAAGATTACATTTTGTGTAAAGAAATAATGATTATTCTGTAAAATAATGCCACTACATTTTTTCCCTGAAACACCTGTAAGCAAAGCTTCGGATGGCTCTGAGCGTTTCTTTAGGAGCTTCGTAAAAACCCATGTGCGCGGCATTTTCAAGCAGCAAGACTTGTTTATGCGGTGGTATTTCAGTTTGTGGAAGTATCTTCTCCCAATTAACAAGGTTATCTTTTTTACCAATGATAAATAGAACAGGATATGGAGCAAATTTTAATACAATCTCCCTGCTTGGGCGAAGTTTCATGCCTTGCAGCGCGGCAACAATTCCTCTTGCAGTTGTTCCCGCAGTCAACTGTTGCAGCTTTATAATGTTGGGGTCGTTTTTGTCGGCAAACAGGTTTGAAGCAAATACATTTATAAATTGCGAGGTGCGTTTTTTCGCAGTCGCACTTGCCTTATCCCTTTCAGCTTTCTTCTCCTCGCTGTCGGCAAAAGCAGACGAATGGAACAGGCATAAGCCTCTGAGATTTTCAGGGAAAAGTTCGGCAAAAGCAAGGCCGACATATCCTCCCATAGAGTGGCCGACAATAATGTACCTTCTCAATTTTAATTGGCGCATAACCGCATGAACGCACTGTGCCATAAGTTCCATACTATGAACATAACCAATGTTTTCACTTTCACCCATGCCGGGCAAATCAATAGCTATAACCCGGAAACTCTTCGAAAGAGATGCTGAAAACTCCTGCCATATGCCAAGGTTTTCAGGAAATCCATGCAACAATACAATGGCACGCCCTTTGCCCTCGTCAGAATACCTTATCCTTGCTTTGCGAAAGGTGGCGTACTTTATCATGCATTCATCAGTTCTTCTATCTCCTCAGCTTCTATAGGTATGTTTTCCATCAAATCAACATTGCCTTTTTCGGTAATAAGAATGTTGTTCTCAATACGCACACCAATCTTTTCAGCAGGTATATAAATACCCGGTTCGCAGGTAAATACCGTGCCAACCTGGAAAGGAAGGTGAAAGAACCCGACATCGTGCACATCAAGCCCGAGAAAGTGTGATGTACCATGCATAAAGTATTTTTTATAAAGCGGAGCGGCAGGGTTTTGTTTCTTAATATCAGCTAGTTTCAATAGCTTCAACCTTACCAATTCCTCTTCAACCAGTTCGCCTACAGCGGCATTATACTTGTCAATATTATTGCCTTTTACCAGCATTTTTCTTGCGCCTCTGAATACCCGTAACACCGCATTATATACATCCTTCTGGCGTTTACTGAATTTCCCGTCAACAGGAACAACGCGTGTCATATCTGATGCGTAATTGGCATATTCAGCGGCAACATCAAGCAGAATAACATCTCCTTTTTTACATTGCTTATTATTAGCTGTATAGTGCAACACGCAACTGTCAATACCCGATGCTATAATTGGCCCGTAAGCAAAACCCCTGGAACGGTTGCGGGTAAATTCATGAATAAGCTCGGCTTCAATTTCATATTCGTATATGCCCGGCTTTATGAACGGCAAAATCCTCCTGAAGCCCTTTTCGGTAATAGAGCAGGCATGACTTATAAGGTCAACTTCTTCCTTAGACTTGACCATTCTTAGCGCATGCATTATAGGAGCGCTACGTTCATACCTGTGCAATGGGAACTTCTCTTTGCACCATTTGGCAAAGCGGGCATCTCTCGTCTCAACCTCAACAACTGCGCGTGTATGCTCATTGGAATTTATATAAACATGCTTGCATTGAGCCATTACCTGCCTGAATATTGAATCGAATTCCGATAGCCAGTAAATATTTTCAATACCTGATGTTTTCTTTGCTTCTTCTTTGGTGTATTTATGTCCTTCCCAAACAGCAATTCTTTCATTGGTCTCCCGTAAAAAGAGCATTTCTTTCCATTCTTTTTTATTGGTATCAGGGAAAATAACCAGGATGGTTTCTTCCTGGTCAATACCGCAGAGGTAGAAAAGGTCGCTGTTTTGTACAAAGCCCATAGCGCCATCAGCATTGGTTGGCATAATATCGTTGGAATTAAAAACAGCAGCAGAATTACTTTTTAATTCTTTGGTAAAACGTTTCCTGTTTTTAATAAATAGCTCCGGAGAGAGCGGTAAGTATTTCATAATTCGTTATTATTTTCTTGAGATTCATGTAACATTGGGTACAAAAATATGCCAATATTGGTAATAAATGCCATTCAAATATATTTCATTCACAATTAAAGCCTTCTGCCAATAAAAAAGGGATGCTATTTGCATCCCTTTTTTAAAATTCAAAAATCTATTTTACCAAACAAGAATAGAGTATGTATTGCCATTTATTGTAGCATTGGCAGTATAATTACAATTTCCTACGCCGCTTGTATAGGTGAGAATTAAAGGATAGGTCTTACCGGTGCGTGTAAAGGTCTCCTGGCCTGATTCAATGCAACCGCATACTGCATTACCCGCCGCAAGGTTAATCCAATAAGCCGTATATACAAGAGGTTGGCCGGGAGTAATACTCATAGTATATGCCACACCACTCTTGCTGGTTCCGCTGGCGCTACCGGTAATATAATAGTACCAAACTTTACCAACCTGTGTAAGTACATTATTACGTGTAGCATTCCAGGTAGCAGTTCCACCGCTGGAATAGCTAAGTGTGATATTTGAAGTATATTTCCAGCTATGGTCACCCAATGTATCTTTACCGGTATTGGTAAAATTTGAGTAACTGGTATTAGAAACACTAATTGTAGTAAGGGTGGAAATATTAGTCACTGAATAATTTCTCCAGGTCTGAGTAAGAGAAGCAGCAGAATCAAAATATCCTTTGCCCTTAGTCCAATAGACAATAATATCGCCTTTTCTAATCCTGCCATCAGGGCTGGTGCAAGTTCCTGTGAAATGAATATCAAGTGTATCGGTCGTAGATGAACTATCCCTCGTTACCGAACCACATGGGCTGCCGCCAAAAGGCCTTTCAGTAGATTGGCCTTTCGCTGCACCATCTGAAATATTCTTTGAGTCATTTATTACAAACGATGCATTTGCTTCATCTTGTGCAGCAGTGGCATCATTATCAGTAGGAGTTGGGGTTGTAGTAGCTGTTGTATCCTTTTTACAGCCGGTATAAATTACAGCCGACAAAAGGGCAAGCCCCATAACTACAGTTGCGATTTTTTTCATTTTTAGTTCAGTGTTTAAAGGTTTATTAATTCAAATATAAAAACATTATTGAATAATAACAAATTATGTAAAATTATGCGGGGCTCAAAATTTTGAGTCCCGCATAATTATTAAAGTAAGCTTATTGGGTAGCTGTTACCATTAATTGTAGCGGTAGCAGTATATAAGCAATTTCCTAAGCCGCTGGTAAAGGTCAGATATAACGGGTATTGTTTTCCGCTGCGGGTATATTCTACCTGGCCTTGTTCAAAACAGTTGCAATATCCGCCCAACCAACCTCCATTAAGCCAGAATGCAGTCCAATATAAAGGTTGGGTAATAGTAAGTGAATATGATACCCCGGTTTTGCTTGTTCCGCTGGCGCCGCCGGTAACTACATAATACCATATATGTTTAGTACCTACAGGAACATAGGTGAGTGTATTGGTACGATTAGAAGTCCATGTCGCTGTTCCTGTAGAGCCTCCGCTATATGTAAAAGTCAAGTTAGCATTGAATGACCAGCTATGGTCGCCCAAAGAATCTTTACCGGTATTGGTTAAGGTTCTGTAACTTCCGTTTGCAATAGTTATAGTAGTTGCGCCATTGGTTATGGAATAATTCCTCCAGGTCATGGTAATAGATGCAGCGGAATCAAAATATCCTTTGCCATTCCACATAACAATAATCTGTCCGTGCCTTATTTTCCCATCAGGACTTTGGCAACTGCCAGTGCTAGGAAAATTTATGTATATAACAGTATCTTTAACACCAGCAATGGTAGTATCACTCTTAACCCAGGTGCCACATGTACTTGAACCTTCCGGTCTTTCTGTGGCTTGTCCCTTGGCAGCACCATCTGAAATGTTTTTCGAATCATTAATTATGGATGAAGCATTCGCGTCATCCTGCGCTGCAGAGGAATCGGTATCAACTGTAGCTTCCTTTTTACAGCCTGTAATTATCATACCGGCCAATGCAATACCTATCATGCCGGTTATTAAAAAATGTTTGGTCTTCATGGCAGAAAAAATTATTTTGTTTATTGTTTGATACTCCAAAGATAAAAAAGTTTAACTATTTTTAACAGAAGTGGCAATTTTTTGTCAGTTTCCATTGGTTATCAATAATTAAAATGGGTGTATTTTCATGAGAATTTTCTTGCTCTTTCCAGCCCTGTCAGGTTAAGTACCTTTATTTCGCGCCCATCGGTCTCTATTAATTTTTCCAGTTTAAAGTCTGCCAATGTGCGGATTAACGATTCCGTTGAAGTGCCAATTATGCCTGCCAGGTCATCGCGGGGAATACGAATGGAGTTATTTTTCTCGTTTTTCTTATACAGTATTACTATAGCATCGGCAACCCTTGCTCTTACCGAATTAAAGGCTAATCCAAGCAGGCGCTCTTCTTTCTCGCTAATATCGTTTGCCAGCATTTTTATAAAGCGGGCTGAAACTTCATTATTTGAATATACCAGTGAAAGAAAATCATTCCGGGGAATAAAAGCCACCTCACTATCTTCAAGCGCTATAGCCGAATCGGAGTAATTTGTTCCTTCAAGAATGGCTATATAGCCAAAATATTCGCCTTTGCTATAAATGCCGGTAATAAATTCTTTCCCGTCACCGCTCATTTTGCAGGTTTTTATCTTGCCGTTATTTATTAAATATACCATTGAAGGTGTATCATTTTCGCTATACAATTCCTCTTTTTTAAGGTACCTGCGTATCCTATAGTCGGAGGTATTTGTTAATGGCAGCCTGAATTCCTTGGCTTCTTTTATAAACTGTGAAAGGCCATTTATATCCTGCGTAAAGTTTTTCTTTAATAGATTGCTGCGCTTCAATCTTACTTCTATCGCGTTCAGTAATTCAGTTTCATCAAATGGCTTGGTCAGGTAGTCGTCTGCGCCCAGGTTCATCCCTTTGCGTACATCGTTTCTCTCGGCTTTGGCCGATAAAAACACAAATGGAATAGAGGCTGTTTCAGGGTATTTGCTCAGCATGTCTAACACTTCGTAACCATCTAAATCAGGCATCATAATATCGCAAATAATCAAATCAGGATTTTCATTTTTCGCCTTCTCAATACCTATCCTGCCATTGGCAGCAGTTATTACCTTGTATTTGGCAAATTGTAGGATTTCGGAAGTGTTCTCCCTCATCTCATTATTATCTTCAATCAGCAATATCTTATTCATAAACCATTGTCCTTCTTATTTCTTAGCTATTTACAAATATACTTATTTCGTTCAAGAATTCAGCGACTAAAATCACTAACCTATGTTTTTCTTACCTTTGCAGGTAATATATTTATTTATTTCCCAACGTGTTGCGGCGCCTCTTTTCATCCGATAAAAAACTATCATCGTCATTACAAAACATTTTGGGATATTACCCCGCCAAACTTGCCCTTTACCAGATGGCGCTGCGCCACAAATCGTCAATGCGCAACAACGCTGAAAGCCCTCAGACCAGCAACGAAAGGCTCGAATTTTTGGGCGACGCGCTGCTGAATGCCGTTGTTGCCGAACACCTGTTCCGCAGGTTTCCCTTTAAGGATGAAGGCTTTCTTACCAAAATGCGTTCTAAGGTTGTGAGCCGTAACAACCTTAACAGCATAGCAATGAAAATGGGCCTGCAGGATATGCTCAGCAAAGATTCCGGCGGATACCCGGGAAGTTCCATTTATGGCAATGCGCTTGAAGCGCTTATCGGAAGCATCTATCTCGACAAGGGTTATAAGCGGACCAAACAGTTCATACTCGACAGGATTTTTGGCCTTTATGTTGACATTGACGAACTTGAAAACACCGAAACCGACTATAAGAGCAAACTCATTGAATGGGCCCAGAAAGAAAAGAAAGCCATCGAGTTCCGGGTAATGGAAGAACCGCGTTATGCCCAGAACAAGACATTTCATATCGGCCTGTTTATTGACCAGTCTATAATGGCAGAGGCTAACCATTATTCGAAGAAGCGGGCGGAACAGATAGCGGCAGAAAAAGCCTGGGAAGCGCTGGGTGTAATACAATTGTAGCATGACGAAAACACGTTTACAGTTTGAATACGATTATGACTTCTGCCTGGTAGGCATTGTATGCCATGAGAAGGATTACCGCCTTTGCTGGGCGCTGAATACCCTCTTCGGCATAAAGCTTGCCAAAACCGACGACCATGCCACCGAACACAGCCTGCATTCCATGTTCTCCTATAACCATGAAGAGCTTTTCAGAGATTACCACCTCATTGCAAACAGGGGCAAAAACGGGCTGCTGGTTGAAGAACATAAGCAGGTAGATTACTTCTTTATTGTTAAAGGCCAGGTTGATGATGATGAAAGGAAGCAACTGGCCGAACAGATTAAAAAGACCGATTTGATTGGCGGAGCATATATCATTGATGCGCAACAGTTAAAATCGAAGCATAATTTAGTATTTTAGCGGCGTGAAAATCGGTAACAAAACAAAGATAATTGCCACCATTGGCCCGGCTTCGGCATCGAAGGAAATACTGAAGCAGCTTATTGAATCGGGCATGAATATATGCCGTATCAACTTCTCGCACGGCGATTACGAAGCCGTTAAAAAGATACTTGCCAACGTAAGGCAGCTCAACAAAGAACTTGGCACCTACGTAGGCGTGCTTGCAGACCTTCAGGGCCCTAAACTCCGCATTGGCGAAGTGGTTGGAGGCGGCGTTGAAATTGTTGACGGCCACCAGATTACCATTACCACAAAGCCCTGTATCAGCGATAATAAGCGCGTTTACATCACCTATCCCAATTTCCCCAAAGATGTTGCCATTGGCGACAATGTGCTTATTGCCGATGGCAAGCTGATGCTGCGCGTTACCGCCACCAACCGCAGGGATGAAGTGAAAGCCGTGGTTGTGCACGGAGGAACGCTCAATTCGAAAAAAGGAGTTAACCTGCCCAATACCCGCATATCTATGCCTTCGCTTACCGAGAAAGACCTGAAGGATTTGAAGTTTGCCCTCGAAAACAATATTGAGTGGATTGGCCTCTCGTTTGTGCGTACCGTGAACGATGTGGTTGATTTGAAAGAACGGATTAAACGCCATAAATCTCATGCCAAGGTTGTGGCCAAGATTGAGAAACCCGAAGCCCTGCTTGAGATTGACAACATCATTGACATGACCGACGCCGTTATGGTTGCCCGCGGCGATTTGGGTGTTGAGGTAGAAGCCGAGCGCGTTCCTCTCATCCAGAAGATGCTGGTGCGCAAGTGCATTGAAGCCTCCAAGCCCGTTATCATTGCCACGCAGATGATGGAAAGCATGCTCACCAACTTCTCCCCTACCCGTGCCGAGGTGAACGACGTTGCCAATGCGGTGCTCGACGGAGCCGACGCGGTGATGCTCAGCGAAGAAACCTCTGTTGGCCAATACCCTGTAAGGGCGGTGCAATATATGCAGCGCATCGCGGCTCACATTGAACAGAACGAAAACAGCATCTATTATAAAGAGCACCCGCCTGTATTGCAAACACAGACTTTCATCTCCGACTCTATATGCTACAACGCCTGTGTTATGGCAAGGCATGCCAATGTTAAAGCTATCGCGTCCATGACCAATTCAGGTTATACGGCATTTAAAATATCGAGCCACAGGCCCAAAGCCAACACCTTTATTTTTACCGACAACCCCACCTTGCTTACCACGCTGAGCCTGTTGTGGGGCGTGCATGGCTTTTATTACGACAAGTACCAAAGCACCGACTCGACCATTGCCGAAATAAAGCATTTCCTTACCAAACAGGGTTTGCTTGAACCCGGCGATTTCGTCATCAACATTGCCAGTACGCCTATTAAGGAGCGTGGCCGCACCAATATGATGAAGCTCAGCCAGATTGTGTAAATACCACTGAATTACAGGCCACGAATTGTTCACTAGTTATCCTATTTTTCATTATTGAGTTCACGAGGCCTTTCAGGGTTTCACTAATTATTTCACTCTCTTTTCGTTAACAATTTCAAAGCATTTATTAGAAATTTTAGTTACCAAAAACCTGTTGAGTAAGCTTTAAGGTAATAGCCACAACTAATGCCAATTGTATCCTTACTTTACTTTCATTTATAGGCGTCTTTCCTGTGGGCAATTTTTGTAATAAGCATGGTATGTTCTATTCTCACATACAAGATACGGTATCTGCCCACTCTTATTCTGAAAGTATCTTTTTCACCCTTTATTGGTTTTATATCCAAACTTTGCCCTTGCGAAAGTTTATTCAATGCCAGGTCAATAAGCAGCTTATATTGTTCCGGTAGTTTTTATAATCCTTTACTGCTCCCTTTGAAAATTCTACCTGATAGCCTGCCATTTTACCGTCTCTCTTTTGTTGAATTCCTTTTTGGCTTTATCAACCGATAACTTTTCGCTCTCAGTTAATGGCAAATCATCAGGTGTAACAAACGTTTTCCAGAATATATCGGCCAGGATATTTTCGGGCAGGTTTTTCAACATATCAACAATAGCATTCTCTGGTATCTGAATTGTAGTAGCCATAATTTTATGATTATATTTCAAATATACGCATTTCTAAATAATCTATTCCATTTTTTTACCGCAGAGTACGCTGTTGCTTCCCTTAAAAATTAGCGCAATCCCGACCTCTTTTTTATCGGGAAATCTATTCCATCTATTTTTCATTATCTTTTCTTTAGTAGACTTAGCAAGGGTACCAATGGGTACCAGTTTTTGGGGGTATCAGATTATTTAAATAATTGATTTTAAGTTAGTTGAAGGGTACCAGGCATCGAAAACCTGGTACCCATTAAACGGGTTTACACTTTTTGGCCACGTTAAAATTACAAACCATTGAAAACCACCAACAAGACATTCTTATACCCCCTTAAAAGTGTAAACCCGTGTAAACCTAGACCTAACTCCCTCCGAATTATTAAAAGGGTTGCAAGTTAAGTAAGCCTAAAAATCACACAACTTACCAATAGTTGTATCCAATGCCTTACTAATTCTTCTAAGAACCGTAATTGTCATTGGATTAGCACCGTGTTCTATTTTGTGTAATTGCCCTTTAGACAGTTTTGCCTTATTAGCAAATTGGATTAACGAATACCCCAATTCCTCTCTTCTTTCTTTAATGTTCTTTCCCAGTGCTATAATATATTTCTTATCAGATTCCAGCATTATTTTATTGTATTGATTATCAGGGCAATGGCACAAATATACAAAATTTATAGTTTCATATATGAAACTTTTTAAAAATTTATACGTATAAGGGTATTGTAATCGTGGCACTGTGGTAATATTAAGTTATTTGATGTTGAACCACATCCATATCCTGTTGAGAAATTCAGAAAGGGAGACCCTTTTATTGACGAAATTAAGCGCACAGGGATTGAAATAAAGTTGGATTAATAATTTATTTGTTCTTTTATCTTGACATAAAAGAACCAAAAGCTCAAGACTTCTTATAAATGCAGACAAAACTACGTCCTGCTGCACTAAACTAAACGAACTCGCGTCCGCAGGATTGCGGAACCTCA
>JBKQUY010000062.1:0-55724 GCA_052325425.1 Bacteroidia bacterium
GTCCGCCGGCACTTTGCGCTTTAGAACATTTAGCCACGGCCACCGCTTGTATGGGCTGCCGAATCAGGGCGATAGCAGGATCTATTCTTTTCAAAAAAATTCCAGGAGTGGATGCGCATTTGCCTGAGGCCCGAAGGGGAAAAGCTATCGGAATGGATTGGGAACCCCACATCCGGCATATCGCCTATTGGCAGGGAAAAGCAAAAACAATTCCTGGCCTATTCTATACAAACCCTCCGGAAAAGCTTAATGTTGGGCAAACTTGCCATCAGCATAGATGCGGATGAAGAGGATTTCCTGAGGAAGTTTTCACCGTATGTGCCTTTTGAAAATGCTGCCATAATTGCGGATGAGCTAAACAAGGCCTACCACGCTATTGAAAGGAATGCTTATCCTAAAATATTGTTCATGAGCCTTTCACTTCGGATACATGAACTGTTGGCTGTTCCAAAGAAAGCAATGGCGTAATAAGTTGTAATTTAATTTATGCCGCCTTCAGCCTGTTAAGCGCTGTTGAACGCTGTACTTTGTCCCTCGCATAGCGCAAGGTAACATGAAACTCCTTCACTTCGCTATCATTAGGGGTTTCAAACATGGCATCGGTAAGTATGGCTTCGCATATAGCGCGAAGCCCTCTTGCGCCCAGCTTGTATTCAATGGCTTTATCCACTATCAAATCTAAAACAGGCTTATCAATCACCAGTTTAACACCGTCAATCTTGAATAGCTTGATATATTGTTTTACCAATGCATTTTTAGGTTCGGTAAGTATGCGCTTCAGGCTTTCTTTGCTAAGCGGGTTCAGGTAAGTAATTACAGGCAACCTGCCGATGAATTCCGGTATGAGTCCAAAGCTTTTCAGGTCTTCGGGAGAAATATATTGCAACAGGTTATCGCGGTCTATTTCCTGCTGTTCGGACCCGGATGTATAACCAATGGCATGGGATTGCACGCGCCTTGCAATTTTCTTTTCAATGCCGTTGAAAGCGCCGCCGCAGATAAATAAAATGTCTTTGGTGTTAACTGCAATCATCTTCTGTTCGGGGTGTTTGCGCCCGCCCTGCGGGGGAACATTTACCACAGAGCCTTCGAGCATTTTCAGCAATGCCTGCTGCACGCCTTCACCGCCCACATCCCTTGTAATAGATGGGCTATCGCCTTCTTTACGCGATATTTTATCTATTTCATCAATAAACACTATTCCTTTTTCAGCGGCAGTTACATCATAATTGGCAGCCTGCAAAAGCCTGACCAATACATTTTCAACGTCTTCGCCCACATAACCAGCTTCGGTAAAAGCGGTAGCATCGGCTATGCAAAAAGGCACGTTGAGTATTTTGGCTATGGTTTGTGCGAGTAAAGTTTTACCCGTACCTGTTTCACCTACCAATAATATGTTCGATTTTTCAATCTCCACATCATCATTTTCGGCCCTGGCATTCTTTTGCAATATGCGTTTATAATGGTTATAAACCGCAACAGACATTACCTTTTTTGCCTCATCCTGGTCAATAATATGTTCGTCGAGCAACCTCTTTATTTCAGAAGGTTTAACAAGCTGTATTTTTTTGCTGTTGGTTTGCTGTTTGTATTCCTCTTCCACAATCTTTTGCGCCTGCGCCACGCATTGGTCGCAAATATGCCCCTCAAGGCCGCCTATCATCATAAAGACATCCTTCTTATCTTTTCCGCAAAAAGAGCATTTTATCAATTCTTTTTCAGTCATTTTTTACAGGGGATAACATTTGAATCAAACAAAATTACAAATTTATTCTGAGACAAGCAAAAATGTAAATCAGGCAAGTATCTGTTCGGTGTGGCTGGCAGTTTCCACATCATTTATTATCTTTTCAATTTTCCCCGCTTCATCAATAATAAAAGTAGTCCGGATAATGCCCATATATTTTTTGCCAAACATCATTTTTTGTCCCCAAACGCCATATTTTTCTATGATATCTCTATCCGTATCGGCAAGAATGTTAAAAGGCAGTTGAAATTTATCGGCGAATTTCTTATGCGATTTTTCATTGTCGGCGCTTACGCCTATTACCTCATACCCTTTCTTTTTCAGTGCGGAATAGTTATCCCTCAGGTTGCATGATTCGGCGGTGCAACCGGGGGTATCATCCTTAGGATAAAAGTACAATACAACTTTTTTACCCTTGTAGTCTTTCAGTGAGAATATTTTCCCGTCCTGGTTCTTTACTGAAAAATCAGGGGCTTTGTCGCCCTCTTTCAGTTTGTTTACCTTAGAAACATTTTTGTAGACATTAAGTTTTTTAGCCATATCCGCTATATTCATAAAGTTAATATTGGTTACTTATAAAACAAAGATACTCTGAATTTAGGACACATTTATTTAGCTAAAAGATTATTGGAAACAAGATATTCTGCTATTTGCACCGCATTGGTGGCAGCGCCTTTACGAAGGTTATCGGCAACTACCCATAAGTTAAGCGTATTGGGCTGCGATTCATCCCTGCGGATGCGCCCTACAAAGACCTCATCCTTCCCTTCCACATCTTTAGGCATGGGGTATTTATTATTTTCCGGGTTATCAACCAAAATTATTCCCCCGCCGGAAGCCAGAATATTTTTTACGGCTTCTATGGTGAAATCTTTTTCAAATTCAATATTCACAGCCTCCGAATGCCCGCCGGTAACGGGCACTCGCACGGTGGTAGCGGTTACCCGTATAGTATCATCCCCCATTATTTTTTTCGTTTCATTCACCATTTTCATCTCTTCTTTGGTATAACCATTGTCGAGAAATGCATCAATATGGGGTAAAATATTCATATCTATGGAGTGCGGATAGGCACTGTTACCGGCAATTCCTTTGCGTTCATTCATCAATTGCGCTACTCCTTTTTGCCCGGAGCCCGAAACAGATTGATAAGTGGAAACCACAATGCGTTTAATCCGGTACTTTTTATGCAAAGGGTTAATGGCAACAACCATTTGTATAGTTGAACAATTAGGGTTGGCAATGATCTTGTCATTTGCAGTAAGAACATGGGCATTGACTTCAGGAACAACAAGCTTTTTGGTAGCATCCATCCGCCATGCCGAGGAATTATCTATTACCGTTGTGCCTGCTTCTGCAAATTTGGGCGCCCATTCGAGCGATGTGTTTCCGCCTGCTGAAAATAAAGCTATATCAGGCTTTTTAGCTATAGCCTGAGCAGGGGTAATTACCTTGTATGCCTTACCCCTGAAAATAACTTCCATGCCCAATGACCTTTCTGATGCCACCGGAATAAACTCATCCACTTTGAATTTACGTTCTTCCAGCACTTTCATCATCGTTCGGCCTACCAAACCAGTGGCTCCAATTACTGCTACCTTCATTTTTCTTCACATTCTGATTGCAAAAATAACCCAAAAATTTAAGGTTTTGTTTTAAAAGAAGTTGCGCATATGAAAAAACATCAATATTATAAATGAAAAATTTTAAAAATGTAGTATATTGCATAGATATAGTGATATTTTATTAAAGAATGATTAATAATTTCAGACACCATATTGATAAGAATCAAATTATAATTACCTGATTTTCAGATATGTATTGAATTATGTTAAAAAATCTAAAACATTTAGATAGAAGTGACGTATAAAGAATTCCAAGCCTCAAACCAATTATTGAAATGAATCCCAGTGAATTAATAGAAGGGTGCCTCCACAACGATAACATAGCCCAACGCTGTTTTTATGATACCTATTCTGCTAAGGTTATGGGTATTTGTATGCGCTATTCTGCCGGAGGGAAGGATACAGAGGTTATGGCCTTATATGTTTTTAAGAAATTATACGAAGAATTGATTAAATGTTCCGCCGATACGGATATGAACAAATGGGCTGAGGAAAGGGCAATATGGAATGCTATTGCTTACCTGCATCAGGATAAACAGCGCTATTTTATTGCAAAAACGACCAATTATTTCGAAAAGAAGAGTAACAACAACGGAGTTGCCGACGAGGCAGAGCTTAGTACCGAAGAGTCAGGAAAAATATATATTGCTGCTTTACATTCCCTTACTCCCAGTTACCGTATATTATTTAACCTTACTTATATAGATAAAATATCACCCGATAAGATTGTTCAGAATCTTGAAATTGCAGGAGAAACACATAAAGTTGAACTTGAGCAGGCCCGTTTTCAGTTTAAACAGCAGTTGATTACTTCACTGAATGAAAATGGATTACGCAACAATAATTTTGAGAAAAAGGCCCATGAGTTGCTTGCTCCTTTAACAGGAATTTGTCCCGGTTCTATTTGGGATGGCGTAAGCATTGATCTTGCGGCCAGAAGAGCAAGGTCTGAAGAAAAATGGTTGAACAAGCTTGGCAATGCGCCTAAAATACCATTAATAGCATCGGGCGCAGTGGCGGTTTTAACTATAGCTGTATGGATGTTTTTCATTCATCCTGCCAGACATTCCGGTAGCTTTATTGCCGGCGCACCTGTAAATAATAATCCGGCCCAGGTTTCCAAGGCCCCTGTAAATAATAATAATTCTGCTGCCACAGCGCCGGTGGTAATTGCCAATGATATTTCAACCCAGAATCCGGCCCCAGATAGGGTAGATAATACCCCGACAAAAAATACCCCGGTATCTGTTAGGAATGATAATGCTGTAAAAAAACAGGTGGATACTGTTTCTAGTCGGCCTGCTATAGAAGTTTCTGTAAGTCATAAGGACGATTCCGCTCCTATGGTAATACACACCGATAATGATGGAAGTTCACCGGTTACCGCCGCCGATATGCCCGGTAATAAGGGAGTAGCCATAGATTTAGATAAAAAGGATACAGCCATAGAATCACATGATATTGCGAGCAGTTTGCCGCAATCGGTAGCCGATACTGCTAACAGCCGCTAAATCAAATGCCAAAATCAAAGCCTGCCTCCATTACTGGTTGGGAAAAGTATGGAGAAAGTAAGGAATTATTGAAATTATAGGAAAAAACAATATAGTAAAATGATTTTTCGCCTATAGGCCTTCTTAAGCCTATTCCTGCCAATGGAAACTCTTCTGTTGCACGGGTAATATTGGAAAAAATACTGTAATTATCCGGAACATTCATTATGTCGTATTCAGCGTGAAGATATAGCATTGACAGCCTACCTGGTAAAAAGTAGGATGCCGATATTCTTCCTCCATAAGTTGTGGATGAATAACTGCCATAACCCTGTTCACTAATATTAATATATTGATACACCGGGCCAATGCCAATTTCAATAACATCAAAAATGTGATAATTAAACAAAGGAGATAAACCAACGTATGTAAGGGTGCCAAACTGCAATCCGAAACCGCTTCCTATGGAAACATTGTTCCAGAAACTACTTGTTTGCGGAACTGTTGTGGCAGACTGTGAAGGCGCAGGAGTTGGCGCATCTTCACGCGTATATTGTGCCTGCATGGTGAGCGACAGGGATATAAAACCAAGTGCCAATAAAATCGTTTTCATGATTACATGTGCCTGTTCCTGTATAGTATCAACGTATCATCCCCTATTTTTATTTCACCTTTCGATGGAAATGGGAAATGGGGCGCAGGAACCCCTTCGCCAAGGGTCTTGGATGAATAAAATACTTTGCCTTCATCCCACAGGTCTTTTTCAATAAATGATTTTAATAATTTTTCTCCGCCTTCCACAATAACCGATTGTATCTGCCTGTTATATAGTTCATTAAGCATACTTGGCAGCAATTTTGAGTCAAAAACCACCTTTACAAATTCTGTCCCGTTACTTGACGGAGTATCTTGTTCGGTGAAAATAATAGTCGGGGCTTCCTTATCAAAAATATGCGAGTCAGCAGGAATTTTAAGGCTTTTGTCCAATATCACCCGTATAGGAGATTTTCCGTGTCCTTGCCTTACAGTTAATTTGGGGTTGTCCATGATTACCGTATGCGTGCCAACCATAATGGCCTGCTCCTGTCCTCTCCATAAATGAGTCATAATCTGGGCTTCATCCTGGGTTATTTTAGCCGGAGTTTCGTCTTTTGTACGTTTTTTATCAATAAAACCGTCGCTTGTCTGCGCCCATTTCAGTATTATAAATGGCCTTTTTCTTTCGTGAAAAGTAAAAAAACGCTTGTTTACCTCCATGCATTCCCTTTCCAGCGGGCCTACTTCAACACTGCAACCGGCTTCTTTAAGTTTTTCAATTCCTTTACCCTTTACCAGGGGGTTTGGGTCGGCGCAACCTATAACAACTTTTTTGATTCCGCTTGCAATAATGGCATCGGTGCAGGGAGGTGTTTTGCCGAAATGGTCGCAGGGTTCAAGGTTAACATATAAAGTGGCATTTTTCAAAGCCGCTTTGTTTTCCACCGAGTTAATTGCATTTACTTCCGCATGCGGCCCTCCAAACGTGTCATGAGAACCTTCGCCTATTATGCCATTGTCGCCCACAATAACGCAACCTACCATAGGGTTTGGAGCTACTTTTCCCAGGCCCCGAACCGCTAATTCCAAACAGCGGTGCATGTATTTGTCATGCTGATTCATCATGATTGTTTATTTTCGTTATGTAAAAGAAGGTAATTTATTTTTCGGGATGACATACAGTGAACTAAGACATATTTTTGAAATCGAATTAAATGATTTTTATTCATCGGGTGAAATAAAAAACCTCTTTTTTTATATCCTCAGCGATATTTTACAAATATCAAAAATAACAATCATTTCAAAACCAAGCAATCAAATTGATGAAAATAATTCACAACGGGTTCTTAATATCTTGGAAGGATTGAAAAAGAAAATACCGGTTCAGTATTTGCTGGGCAGGGTCAATTTTTATGGAATGGAGCTTGAAATAAACCCTTCCGTGCTTATTCCGAGGCCTGAAACCGAGGAGCTTGTGGAATGGATAATTAATGAGTATAAAGGCAAAAAAATCAACATTCTTGATATTTGTACAGGAAGCGGGTGCATAGCCCTGGCTCTTAAGAAAAATCTGCCCCGATGTAATATTACTGCCGCAGATGTTTCAGAGGGAGCTCTTGAAACTGCTGCACATAACGCTGAAAAATTGGGTTTAGAGATAGAAATAGTTAAAGGAGACGCATTGAACCTGGATGAAGGGCTTAATGCCCCGGATTTTGATGTAATCGTTAGTAATCCCCCGTATATTAAAAACTCTGAAAAGAACCAGGTGCAGGAGAATGTATTGATGTATGAACCGCATATTGCCCTTTTTGTTCCTGATAGCAACCCGTTGAAATTCTATGAGGCAATTGCCCGGTTTGCAATCGGTAGGGGCACGAAATTTCGTGCCCGCCATACCATTATCCTATATTTTGAAATACATGAAGACAGGGCTGAGCAATTAAAGCATCTTTTTAAGGAAATGGGGTTTACGGATATTGAGGTTCGTAAAGATATGAATGGAAAAGACAGGATGATGAAATGTAAGTATATTTGTTAATCATACTTTGTTATGGACAAAAAAGAAGCGGAAAAAGAAATCGAAAAACTATCAAAAGAGATTGAGGAACATAACTACAGGTATTATGCCCTGGCACAGCCAACCATCAGTGATTATGAGTTTGACAAATTGCTGGAAAAGCTGATAAGCCTTGAAAAACAGTTCCCCGATTTGGTAAAACCTGACTCTCCTTCGCAGCGTGTAGGTGGGGCCATTACAAAGGAATTTAAGCAGGTGAAACATAAATACCCCATGATTTCGCTTGCCAATACCTATTCTGAAGATGAATTGCGCGAATTTGACGAAAGGGTGAAAAAAGCGGTGGGAGAAGATGTGGAATATGTATGCGAATTAAAATATGACGGAGTTGCAATAAGTCTTATTTACAAAGATGGCAAATTCCACCAGGGCATTACCCGGGGCGATGGAGTGCAGGGTGATGATATTACGACCAATATAAAAACTATCAGAAGCATTCCCTTAAAATTAAAAGGCCATGACATTCCCGCAGAATTTGAGGTAAGGGGGGAGATATTTATGCCCCTTAAAACTTTTGAAAGAATAAATAAAGAGCGCGAAGATATTGGAGAGGAGCCATTTGCAAATCCCCGTAACTCCACTGCCGGTACGCTTAAAATGCAGGACTCGGCAGAGGTGGCGCGCCGGAGGTTAGACAGCACCATATATTATGTTTTGGGAGAAAACCTGCCCTTTACAGAACATTACCAGAGCGTAGAAACTGTGAAGAAATGGGGCTTTAAAGTATCGGAATATGTGCAGGTAGTAAAAAGCATGGCGGAAGTACATAAGTTTATTAAAAAGTGGGAAGAGAAACGACATGAATTGCAATTTGACATTGATGGAATAGTAATTAAAGTTAATTCTCTGAAACAACAAAAGACACTTGGTTTTACTGCCAAATCGCCGCGTTGGGCAGTGGCATTCAAGTACCAGCCAGAACGGGCTGCTACTAAATTAAACAGCATCTCTTTCCAGGTTGGGCGCACAGGTGTAATTACCCCCGTGGCTAACCTTCACCCCGTGTTGCTTGCCGGCACTGTGGTAAAAAGAGCATCGCTGCACAATGCCGATATTATACACAAGCTCGATGTGCGTGTTGGCGATACGGTTTTTGTAGAGAAAGGCGGAGAGATAATTCCTAAAATTACAGGGGTTGATATTTCAAAACGCCCTCATGATGCGGAACCGGTTCATTTTATTACGCACTGCCCCGAATGCGGTGCTAAATTAATAAGAGAAGAAGGAGAAGCGCATCACGTTTGCCCAAATGAGAAACATTGTCCACCGCAAATAAAAGGCAAGATAGAACATTTTGTAGGGCGCAGGGCTATGAATATTGAAAGCATGGGCAGCGAAACCATTGAGCTGTTTTATAAAGCGGGCCTTCTGAATAATATTGCAGATATATATGATTTGAAAAAGGAACAGATTATCCCATTGGAAAGGATGGCTGAAAAATCTGCGACAAATATTATTGAAGGTATTGAGGCTTCTAAGAAAGTGCCGTTCGAGCGTGTGCTGTTTGCCCTCGGTATTAAGAATGTCGGGGAGACAATGGCCAAAAAGCTTGCCTTTTATTTTAAGTCATTGGATGCCCTGCGTGAAGCTGGGTTGGAGAAATTGTGCGAAGTACCCGATGTAGGGGAAGTACTGGCGCAGAGTGTTATAGATTATTTTGCCGATAAGGATAATGAAAATATTATAAAAAGACTTCAGCATAATGGATTGAAATTTAAGCTTGGGGCAGAAGAAATAGCCGCATTCAGTGATAAGTTGCAAGGCAAAACATTTGTTGTTTCGGGTGTTTTTGCCAAACATTCGAGAGATGACATAGCTAACCTGGTGGAAAAAAACGGAGGAAAGCATACAGGGTCCGTTTCAGCCAAAACATCGTATATAATTGCCGGTGAAAATATGGGCCCGGCTAAACTAGAAAAAGCGAAGAAACTTAATGTACCGATAATAAATGAGGATGAGTTTTTGAAAATGATAGAGAAATAGTGAAAATAAATGGCCACAGATTCACAGGTTTAATATATATAATGCAAAAGAATTATTTTTATAATCTGTGGCAATCTTTTAAATGAAAAACGCGAAAATTCTTTTATATCCCTTTTCTTTGGTTTACCGGGTCATTATCTGGGTCCGCAATGTAATGTTCGATGCCGGTATGCTGCGCTCCCAAAAGTTTCCTATCTGGACAATTTCAGTAGGTAATTTATCAGTAGGCGGAACAGGGAAATCGCCCCATATTGAGTACCTGATACGATTATTAGGCAGCCTTTCGTCCTACAAAAACCTGCACATTACTCCTGAGCATACGGCTATTCTTAGCCGCGGGTATGGAAGAAATACCACGGGTTTTATTCTCGCTACTGAAAATTCCACTGCAAAGGAAATAGGTGATGAGCCCATGCAAATGCTTATGAAGTTTAAAGATGTGATGATAGCTGTTGATGAAAAACGGGTACGGGGAATTAAGAAATTGCTGGAGATTAATAAGGATATTAACCTTGTGCTGCTGGATGACGCGTTCCAGCACCGCTATGTTAAACCATCTTTGTCCATATTACTTACCAATTTTTATTATCCTTTTTACGAAGACAGTATGATGCCCTTTGGCACGCTTAGGGAACCGGCAGACGGCTACAGGCGTGCCGATATTATAATTGTTACCCGTACTCCCACTAATTTACCGGATGTGGAGAAGAAGATGATTACTAAAAAGATAAAACCTTTTCCCCATCAGAAAGTGTTTTTCTCAAGTGTCATTTACCACGATATTTCTCCTGTATTTGATGTTTCATTGCTGGGAAGAACAATTACAAAAAATACTTCTGTCGTTTTGCTTACCGGTATAGCCAATGCCAATGATTTCAGGAAACATTTACAGAAGATGGCAAAGGAAGTTATTCACATCAGCTACCCCGACCACCACTGGTATTCAATGGTTGAGATAATGAAGATGAGGGATATTTACAACGAATTGGCCAATCCCGATAAAATTATTGTTACCACCGAAAAGGATGCGGCAAGATTGCACCAGGCATCCATTAGTGAACAACTTGAAAAATTGCCGGTGTTTTATACTCCTATTGAAGTGAAAGTAACCGATGAAGCCGCTTTTGAAGCAGAGATTGTAAGGCAATTGGGCTCATACCAGTTGTATAACCCGATTCAGAAAATAAAGCAATAGAGAAGATATTTTTCTTATTTCCTCTTATACCCGTTAAGGGTATTCATAAGCAAAGATGCAATTGTCATAGGGCCAATACCACCGGGAACAGGAGTAATGTAGCTGCATTTGGGAGACACTTCGGCAAACTTCACATCACCGGCAATACGGTAGCCGGTTTTTTTAGTCGTGTCTGGTACGCGTGTAATACCCACATCAATTACCACTGCACCTTCTTTTACCATATCAGCCGTAATGCTCTCTGCCTGGCCGGTGGCAACAATAAGAATATCGGCTTGCAAGGTATGCTTTTTAGTATCTACTGTTTTGCTGTGGCATATAGTAACGGTACAGTTGCCGGGTTTTGCATTACGGACCATCAGCAGGCTTACAGGCAAACCTACAATATGGCTCCTGCCCAACACAACACAATGCTTTCCCGAAGTAGGAATATTATACCTGTCGAGCAGTTGAATTATTCCGTAAGGTGTAGCCGGTAAGTAGGCAGGCATGTTCAGAGCCATCCTCCCAACATTTTCAGGGTGGAAACCATCCACATCTTTAGCCGGAGAAATGGCATTGATTACGTTGCTGTCTGAAATATGTTTTGGCAATGGAGACTGAACAAAAAAACCATCAAGCTCTGTATCCTCGTTCATCTTCCTTATTTCACTCAATAGTGTGGCTTCATCAATAGTATCCGGCAGTTTCACCAATGTAGATTTGAACCCGACCCGCCCGCAGGCTTTTATTTTGCTGGCAACATAGGTCTCGCTTGCAGGGTTATTACCCACTAATACTACTGCAAGATGAGGCGGCCTTTTCCCCTGCTGCTTAATTTTATCAACTTCTATTTTTATTTCGTTAAGTATTTCTTCCGAAACCCTTTTCCCGTCTAAAAGCTGCATGTCTGTTTGATTTTATTTTTTACCGCTGAGACGCTAAGGCGCAATACATTAGGACAATCTGTTTTTAATATTTCTTTGCGTCTTAGCGTCTTTGCGGTTTATATTATACTAAGGCGATGAGTCACCTGTAAAAAACTATTTTCCAAAAGGCATTTTTCCCATCATCTTCATCATTCCTGCCATAGCGCTCTTATTGTTCATCATCTTTATCATCTTATGCATATCCTCAAACTGCTTGATGAGCCGGTTAACTTCCTGGATATTGGTACCGCTTCCTGTGGCAATCCTTTTTTTGCGGTTGCCATTTAATAATTCAGGGTGCGACCTCTCCTGCGGGGTCATAGATTGTATAATTGCCTCAACATGCTTAAACGATTTTTCATCAATGTCGGCATCTTTTACAGCGCTACCCATACCCGGCAACATGGATGCAATATCTTTTATGTTGCCCATTTTCTTTATCTGCTGAAGCTGTCCAAGGAAGTCGTTAAAATCGAACTGGTTTTTAGCAAGTTTCCTTTGCAGTTTTTTAGTTTCAACTTCATCAAACTGCTCCTGCGCTTTTTCAACAAGAGATACAATGTCGCCCATGCCCAGTATCCTGTCCGCCATACGGGCCGGGTAGAATACATCCATAGCATCGGGCTTTTCTCCTGTTCCTACAAACTTTATAGGCTTATGTACAACCGCCCGAATTGAAAGCGCCGCTCCACCCCGTGTATCTCCATCGAGTTTGGTCAGCACTACTCCGTCAAAGTCGAGCCTGTCGTTAAAGGCTTTGGCTGTGTTCACGGCATCCTGGCCTGTCATGCTATCTACAACAAACAATATTTCCTGGGGATTGAGAGCCTTTTTAAGTTCTGCAATTTCATTCATCATCTGCTCATCAACGGCAAGGCGGCCGGCGGTATCTATAATAACTACCGTATTTTCATTGAGCTGCGCCTGTTTAATGGCTGCTTTGGCAATGGCAACAGGTTTTTTTTCATTCTCATCTGAATAAACCTCAACTCCTAATTGTTCGCCAAGTGTTTTTAACTGCTGTATAGCGGCCGGGCGGTAAACGTCGCAGGCAACAAGCAAGGGCTTTTTACCCTTTTTGTTTTTGAAATAATTGGCAAGCTTGGCTGAGAATGTTGTTTTACCCGAACCCTGTAATCCGGCCATGAGTATAACGGTAGGGTTGGCTGTAAGCGGTATGGTGCTTTCACCTCCGCCCATAAGCGCGGTAAGCTCCTCATGGGTAATTTTTATCATCAGTTGCCCCGGTGATACTGCCGTCAGTACACTGCGGCCAAGAGCTTTTTGTTTTACGGTATCGGTAAATTCCTTGGCTATTTTGTAGTTAACGTCAGCGTCAATAAGGGCTTTACGTATTTCTTTAAGGGTCTCGGATACGTTTACCTCGGTAATCGTTCCCTGCCCTTTGAGCATTTTAAATGCCCGGTCTAATTTCTCTGAAAGGTTGTCAAACATGGGTCAAAAAAATAGTTTGCAAAGTTAGGAAAATCAATTGATAATTGATTCCGATAGCTATCGGAATGAGCAAATGACAATGAATAATTGAATATTGGCATAATCGTGAGCCGAAAAAATCACTAACTTTGTATTATAAAAACACTTCGAATATGAGTACCGCTGAATTAAAATACAACCTGTTAAGAATTATCAATTCAATTAACGATAATAATATGTTGAAGGAAATCTACTCTTTTGTTTCTCAAAAAAAAGGAGAACCCAAAGACTCATTAGATATTGAAAAGCAAGATTGGGATAACCTGAGTTTTTCAGGCCTTGCCAAAGCTTATGGCGAAGATGAACCTGATTATTCAAACACTGTAATTAAAGAACCCAATCCGGAATACCACCAATGAAACAGGGTGATATTGTTCTTGTTTCCTTACCTCAAGACGATAAACAAATTAAAAAGCGTCCTGTTCTTCTTTTAAAAAAATTGCCCGGTTTTGGCGATTGGCTGGTATGTGGAATCAGCACACAATTGCATCAATATATTCCTTGCTTTGATGAAATTATAGATAAGAACCATACTGATTTTAAATCTTCAGGACTAATTGCCCCATCTGTTGTACGACTTGCATTTATTGCCAGAATACCTGCCAGTAAAATTCCAGGCACCATTGGTTCTTTAAGCTCTTTAACAATTACAAAAATCATCACTAACCTGATTGATTTCTTGAAAAAACCATAGGTACGTCCTTAAGTAAATGTATTATATCTATTCCTGCTTAGCCGCCAGCAAATAGAGCACCGCCATACGGATGGCAACCCCGTTTTCAACCTGGTCGAGGATGATGGATTGTTTGGAGTCGGCTACATCGCTGGTAATTTCAACACCGCGGTTAATAGGGCCGGGATGCATTATTACTATTTCTTTGTTAAGTGATTCGAGGCGTTCTTTGTTGAGGCCATAAAGCATAGTATATTCCCGCAGCGAGGGGAAATATTTTATATCCTGGCGCTCCAGTTGAATGCGCAGCATATTGGCGGCATCGCACCATTGCAGGGCCTTCATCAGGTCTAATTCCACTTTTACGCCCAGTGATTCAATATGCTTGGGTATAAGGGTAGGAGGGCCGCAGACAACTACTTCAGCGCCTAATTTTTGCAGGCAGAAAATGTTGGATAGCGCTACGCGTGAGTGCAGTATATCGCCCACAATGGCGATTTTTTTGCCCTTCACCTCTCCCAGTTTTTCGCGTATAGAGAAAGCATCGAGCAGGGCCTGCGTGGGGTGCTCATGGGTGCCGTCGCCGGCATTTATTATTACCGATTTTACATGCCTGGCCAAAAAGCTGCAAGCGCCGGGGCTGGGATGGCGCATCACAATCATATCCACTTTCATGGCCAAAATATTGTTTATGGTGTCTATCAGCGTTTCGCCTTTTTTAACCGATGATGAAGATGACGCGAAGTTCAGCGTGTCGGCGGAGAGGCGGCGTTCGGCCAGTTCGAAGGAGATGCGGGTGCGGGTTGAGTTTTCGAAGAACGCGTTGGCTATGGTAACATCACGCAGTGATGGTACTTTTTTGATGGGGCGGTTTATAATCTGTTTGAAATTGTCGGCGGTAGAAAAAATCAGTTCAATGTCGTTGGCAGTTATGTCTTTTATTCCTATAAGGTGCTTTACGCTTAGCGACTGATTCATATGTATAATTTTCTAATCGTTCATAATGAGCCAAACTCTGTCGTTGCCGTCTTCTTCTTTCCACTCCGCTTTTACATTCTGCGATACCCGTGTATCTACCCTTTTCCCCACATAATCGGGTTGTATAGGCAGGTGGCGGCTGAAACGCCTGTCTATAAGCACTAACAGTTCTACTTTGCGGGGCCTGCCAAAGTCGAGCAGGGCATCTAAGCCTGCCCGTATGGTGCGGCCGGTATAGAGTACATCATCTATCAGAATTACGTTCTTGTCTTCTATGATGAAGTTCATATTCATGGCGCTGGGCTTCAGGGGCGAGCGCTTGCGGAAATCGTCGCGGTAAAAGGTGGCATCTAATTCCCCGAAAGGAATGTTTTTGTTTTTGGTAAGAGCGCTGATTTTTTTGTGAAGCCTGCGCGCAAGGTATATTCCGCGGGGCTGAAGGCCAATCATTACAGTATCCTTAAAATCATCATGATTCTCTAATAGCTGGTGGCAAAGGCGGTCGAGGGTAATTTCGAGGTCCTGGCTTGAAAAGAGTTCCTTCTTCTTCATCAAGGGAACAAAGATAGAGAAAATAGTTATGAGTTATGAATTATAAGTTATGAATTATGTTGGATAGTGAATAGGTTATATGTAGTTTGGTTTAACACCCAAAATAATATAAAATAAAAAGGGCATGCTAAAAGCACGCCCTTTAATGTATAGTTATAAAAAAACTTACTCGCTTTTTTCTTCGTCTTGCGCTTTTTTACCGGCATCTTTCTCTTTCTTCTCCGATTTGTCCATTTCCGATTTCAGGTGGGCCAGTTCTCCCAGGTCGCCTAAGGTGGTCTTTTCTATAGAACTCCTTATCTTCTTAACTGAGTTGCGGGCATCCTGCGCTTCGGCTTTTCTTCCGGTAGCTTTCTGCGCTTTTTCCTCTGCCATGGCATCTTCCCTTATCCTGGAATGCGAAACGATAATCTTCTTCGATTCCTTGTTGAACTCAATCACTTTGAAATCGAGAACCTCGTCGAGCTTGGCAGGAACGCCTGTGTCCTTAATCAGGTGCTTGGCAGGCGCGAAGCCTTCAACACCGTAAGGAAGCATAATGGTAGCGCCCTTGTCAGTCATGTGGGTAATGGTTCCTTTGTGTATGGAATCAAGGGTAAAGATAGTTTCAAAGGTATCCCAGGGATTTTCTTCCAGTTGTTTATGGCCGAGGCTCAGCCTTCTTGCTTCAACGTTCACTTCAAGAACCACTACATTAATCTTATCGCCGATTTTGGTGAATTCAGACGGATGCTTTATTTTCTTGGTCCATGAAAGGTCGCTGATGTGTATCAGGCCGTCAATGCCTTCTGCCAGTTCAACAAATACCCCGAAGTTGGTAAAGTTGCGTACGGTACCAACATGCTGTGAACCTTTAGGGAATTTATCGAGGATATTTGCCCATGGGTCTGGCGCAGCTTGCTTAATGCCTAGGGTCATTTTCCTTTCTTCCCTGTTCAGGGTAAGAATAACGGCTTCAGCTTCATCGCCTACCTTAAAGAAATCGTGCGCGGTGCGCAGGTGCTGCGACCACGACATTTCCGATACGTGAATAAGGCCTTCAACGCCCGGGGCTATTTCAATAAATGCTCCATAGTCGGCTACAACCACAATTTTGCCTTTCACTTTGTCACCAACCTTAAGGTCGGGGCTGAGCGAATCCCATGGATGGGGGCTAAGCTGCTTGAGGCCGAGTTGTATGCGTTTTTTATCGTTATCAAAGTCGAGGATAACCACATGTATCTTGTCACCCAGTTTCACCACTTCTTCAGGGTGGGTAATGCGGAACCAGGAAAGGTCGGTAATGTGTATAAGGCCATCTACGCCGCCAAGGTCAATAAACACACCGTACGAGGTAATGTTTTTAACGGTACCTTCCAGCACCTGGCCTTTTTCGAGCTTCGATATAATTTCTTGTTTTTGCTGTTCAATTTCAGCTTCGATAAGAGCCTTATGCGATACCACCACGTTTTTAAATTCAGGGTTTATTTTAACCACCTTGAATTCCATGGTTTTATTTACATAGGCATCGTAGTCTCTTACCGGCTTAACGTCAATTTGCGAGCCCGGCAGGAAAGCTTCCATGCCAAACACGTCAACAATAAGGCCGCCTTTGGTACGGCATTTAACAAAACCTTTAATAATTTCATTGGTATTAAGCGCCTCGTTAACCCTTTCCCATGCGCGCACAAAGCGGGCTTTTTTGTGTGAGAGCACAAGCTGGCCATTTTTATCTTCCTGTTTTTCTACATACACTTCAACCTTGTCGCCTATTTTAAGGTCGGGGTTGTACCTGAACTCAGCAAGGGGTATAGCGCCCTCCGACTTGTAGTTGATGTTCACCACAACGTCTTTGCTGGTTTTGTCAACCACAGTGCCTTCCAGCACCTGGTGTTCGCTGATAGAGGTTAAGGTTTTTTCGTAAGCGGCCGATAACCTGTCGCGCTCTCCGGCGGTATAGTTATCTTGCTTTTTTCCGATTGTTTCCCAGTTAATTTCCTGTACTTCAGGGGCTGGGGCAATTGCTACGGTGGTTTCTTCCGGTGTGTTTTCCATTTTCTGTTCATCGAGAAGCGTACTCGGTACTGCTTCATCGGTTGTTCCCGGGTGTTCGGCATGCCGGGAGGGTTTGTAATTGGTTACTGCCGTGTAACCGCTAATTGGTTAGTAATTAGGTCCTTTTACTAAGTTGAAAACTCCGACCGTTTTTTATCGGAGGGGTGCAAAGGTAACAAATTTTCCAATTGAAATGACAATTATATGCGAAAATTGTTGGTAGGGGCAGACCCATGCGTCTGCCATTTATATTGATTGGAATGGCAAAAATGGTGAAAAATGTGCTAAAGGGACCTCACCCCCCGATGATACTGTCGGGATTTCTCTGATTTTAGGAGAAGTAACTTTGTGTCTCAGCGGTTCACACTTCGACCCATGAAGCAAAAAGTTCGGGGCAGGCAGGCTCAGTGTGACAAACTCGGTGTTAAAAACTTCCGAAATCAAACTTTTATCATGCGAAAAAACACTTTTGCCCTCTTTTGCCAACCTATTGCCTGTAGCGGTGAAAAAGATGTTAATAGTTATTTTTTTCCTCCTTGTTCATTAATAAAACAAATGTAAATTTGCCACGCAGTTTTTAAAAAGTATTTATATATGACTACCTTCAAACAGCAACTCACTTCATCCATCGGCAAAAAAGTAGTAATGGCGGCAACAGGCCTCTTCCTATGCGTGTTTTTAATAGAACACCTTTACGGAAATGTCCTTTTGTTTTTTAATGACAGAGGCGTTGCATTCAACGAATATTCTCATTCGGCGGTACATAATATCCTTATCCGAATTGTCGAGGTTTTTCTTTTTGCTGCCATAATTATGCACGTAATACAGGCGCTCATTATTACCCTCGATAACCGGAAAGCCCGGCCGGTAAAATATGCGGTGCCTACCTCTTCAGAAGGAAGTTCTTGGTTTTCGCGCAATATGGGTATTACCGGCTCAATAGTGCTTTTCTTCATTATCGTTCACTTGTATAACTTTTTTCTTCCCTATCGCCTGAAAGATTTGCCCGAAGGATTCAGCCTGGCTCATATTGTTAAAGACGCTTTCAGCAATCCCTATTATGCTGCCTTTTATTTTATCGGCGTTACCTTTTTATTCTTTCACCTTATACATGCTTTCAGGTCTGCTTTCCATACGCTGGGGCTTAACAACAAAAAATACTCCCCTATTTTACAAACTATTGGAACAGCCTTTGCATTGATTATGTGGATAGGTTTTGCTTCGCAGCCTGTTCTCTTTTATTTTGGTATTGCCGGAAGTTCGTTTTAAATTCAGTAATCAGTAGTCAGTAGTCAGTAATCAGTAGTCAGAAATTAAATAAATAAAATAGAAGAAACAAATTAAGGATTAAAAACGGCGCTGCTCTCATGAGTTCAAATTAAAAACAATAGATGCCAATAATAAATACGAATTATCAATGCTGACAACTGATTACTGACAACTGAAAAAAATATCTAAAATACTATCAGGCCTAATCAAGACTTTATGAACTTTTTACTTTATAAACTTTAAGAACTTTATGAACTTAGATTCCAAAATTCCTCCTGGCGAACTGTCAGAAAAATGGACAAAATATCGTTCGACCGTAAAACTGGTTAATCCATCCAACAAGCGCCACCTTGAAATAATAGTGGTAGGTTCCGGTTTGGCCGGGGCATCGGCAGCGGCTTCACTGGCCGAACTTGGCTATAAGGTAAAAGTATTCTGTTTCCAGGACAGCCCGCGCCGTGCGCACAGTATTGCGGCACAGGGTGGTATAAACGCCGCTAAAAATTATGCCAACGACGGAGACAGCATATACCGTTTGTTTTACGATACTATTAAAGGTGGCGATTACAGGGCAAGGGAAGCCAATGTTCACCGCCTTGCCGAAGTAAGCGGAGATATTATTGACCAGTGTGTTGCTCAGGGTGTTCCTTTTGCAAGGGAATACGGAGGATTGCTCGACACCCGTTCATTCGGGGGCGTACAGGTATCGCGTACGTTTTATGCCCGCGGACAGACAGGACAACAATTATTGCTTGGCGCATACAGCGCCTTAAACCGGCAGATTTCGAAAAAACAGGCCGTGATGTATAACCGCCATGAAATGCTCGAACTGGTGATGATTGACGGTAAAGCACGCGGTATTATTGCCCGCAACCTGGTTACAGGAGAACTGGAAAGGCACTTTGGCCATGCGGTTATACTTGCCAGCGGAGGATATGGAAATGTATTTTACCTTTCGACCAACGCCATGGGCTGTAACGCTTCCGCAATATGGAGGGCGCATAAGAAAGGGGCTTTCTTCGGAAATCCTTGTTTTACACAGATACACCCTACATGCATCCCTGTTTCGGGCGACCACCAGTCGAAACTCACCCTGATGTCGGAATCATTGCGCAATGATGGCCGGGTGTGGGTTCCCAAGAAAAAAGACGATAGCCGCAAAGCGACGGATATACCGGAAGATGAGAGGGATTATTTCCTCGAAAGGCGTTACCCTTCCTTCGGTAACCTTGTTCCCCGCGACGTAGCATCGAGGGCGATAAAGGAAAGATGCGATGCCGGGTTTGGCGTGGGAACTTCGAAACAAGCCGCTTACCTCGACTTTGCCGCTTCCATAAAAAGATTAGGCCAAAGTGTGATAACAGAAAGGTATGGCAACCTGTTCGAGATGTATGAAAAAATAACAGGCGAAGACCCATATAAGGTCCCGATGCGCATTTACCCTGCCATTCACTATACCATGGGCGGCCTTTGGGTTGATTATAACCTGATGACAACGGTACAGGGCTTATATGCTTTAGGCGAATGCAATTTCTCAGACCACGGAGCAAACCGCCTTGGCGCTTCCGCGCTTATGCAGGGCCTTGCAGACGGTTATTTTGTAATTCCTTATACCATTGGCGATTTTCTTGCCAGCGAAATACTCGTAAAACCAATTCCTACCGACCACCCCGCATTTGCAGAGGCAGAAAAGAGCGTAAGTGACAGAATCCAGTCGCTTATGTCGGTGAATGGAAAGCAATCGGTTGAGCACCTGCATAAGAGGCTGGGCAAAATAATGTGGAACAATTGCGGAATGGGGCGTAACGAAAAAGGCCTGCTTGAAGCCAAAGCCGCTGTAAAAGCGCTCAGGGAGGAATTCTGGAAAGATGTTCGGATTCTCGGCAAGACGGATGAATTTAACCCCGACCTTGAAAAAGCGTTGCGGGTAGCTGACTTTATGGAACTGGGCGAACTTATGATTGATGATGCGCTGAACCGCAAGGAATCATGCGGCGGGCACTTCCGCGAAGAGTACCAGACCGAAGAAGGCGAGGCATTGAGAGACGATAAAAACTTTGCTTATGTATCTGCCTGGGAGTACAAAGGGAAAGACGTACCTTCAGAACTTCATAAAGAAGAGTTGAAATTTGAAGTGGTTCACCTGACTCAACGCAGCTATAAGTAAACTAAGAGTTAAGAACTAAGAATTAAGAGTGAAATACAGCTATACTTGATTATAATAGATTCAATATATAACTGAATTGCTGGTTATTTTACTTATTCTTAATTCGTAACTCTTAATTTGTTTTTAATGTCCCATTTCAGACATAAACTGGATGCGCAATAAACGAATATCTTCTTCTGAATAATCCTCATTGCCAAGTTCTTGCAAGGCATCTTCAATTGAATCAGATTCAGCGGTGCGGAAATAGTCAAATACCTCATCCTGCCTGTCTTCGTCAATCACTTTGTTAATATAATAGCTGATATCAACTTTGGTTCCCGAGGAAACGATGGTTTCTATTTCATGCAACAAAGCAGGAAGCGTAAGGCCTTTGCCTTTAGCCATGTTTTCAAGGTCAACTTTCCGGTCAATGCTTTGTATAATATAAACCTTTAAGCCCGATTTATTTACCACCGATTTAACCACAATATCCTGCGGACGCTCAATCTCGTTCTCTTCCACATATTTGGCAATGAGGTCAGCAAATGCCTTGCCGAACTTTTCAGCTTTGTTTACTCCAACGCCTGTAATGCGTGAAAGTTCCTCCAGGTTTACCGGGTAATGTGTCGCCATTTCTTCCAATGATGTTTCCTGGAACACTACAAAAGGAGGCAATTTCATTTTGGCAGCAGTTGATTTGCAAAGGTCTTTCAGCAAAGCGTACAATGTCGGGTCTGTTGCTCCCGCGCCTTTTTGCGCGCCGGCTGCCATCATAATTTCATCTTCTTCATCATCGCTGTCGCCTGAATAGTCGTGGTCTTTGGTAAGCATGATGGAATGAGGCTTTTTGAGGAAGCTTTTGCCTTTTTCGCTCAGCTTCATTACGCCATACGTTTCAATATCTTTGGTAAGGTAATCCATTACAAGCGCCTGGCGGATAACCGCGTTCCAGAACTTTTCGCCTTTTTCATCATCCGCGCCTTCACCGAATAATTCAAGTTTATCGTGCTTATATGATTTTACCGATGAGCTTAAGTTGCCGATAAGCACATCAACAATATGCTTGGCTTTGAATTTCTCTTTTGTTTCCTGCACCACTTCGAGCAATAATTCAAGGTCTTCCTTTCCTTCAAATTTGGTTTTGGGGTGCAGGCAGTTATCGCAGCAACCGCAGTTTGCTTCGCTGTATGTTTCACCAAAATAGTGCAGCAGCATTTTTCTGCGGCATACCGAGCTCTCTGCAAAGGCAATAGTTTCCTGTATAAGCTGTTTGCCTATTTCCTGTTCAGCGACAGGCTTGTCTTTCAGGAATTTCTCTAGTTTTTTTACATCCTCAAAACTATAGAATGTAACACACTTGCCTTCTCCGCCGTCACGCCCCGAACGTCCTGTTTCCTGGTAATAGCTTTCAAGGCTTTTGGGAATATCATAGTGAATTACAAACCGCACATCGGGTTTATCAATACCCATGCCAAATGCGATGGTTGCTACCATTACATCTATTTCTTCCATCAAAAATTTATCCTGCGTCTGGTCTCGTGTAGGCTTATCCATGCCGGCGTGGTAAGGAAGCGCTTTAATGCCATTTACCTGAAGAGTTTGCGCAATTTCTTCCACCTTTTTACGGCTGAGGCAATATACAATACCCGATTTTCCCGAGTGCTGGCGTATAAATTTTATAATTTCCTTGGCAGCATTCTGTTTCGGGCGCACTTCGTAATACAGATTCGGCCTGTTAAACGAAGACTTGTATATAGTGGCGCCTTGTATTTCAAGGTTTTTCAGAATATCTTCCTGAACTTTGGGAGTGGCTGTTGCTGTTAACGCAATAATTGGCACGCGCCCAATCTGTTCAATGAGAGGCCTTAAACGCCTGTATTCAGGGCGGAAATCGTGTCCCCATTCCGAGATACAGTGCACTTCATCAATAGCGAAGAAAGATATTTTAACTTTTTTAAAGAAAGCTACATTAAGTTCTTTGGAAAGTGATTCGGGAGCAACATAGAGAAGCTTGGTATCGCCGCGTATTACTTCTTCTTTTACTTTGTTAATCTGCGATTTGGAGAGCGAGGAGTTAAGAAAATGGGCAATTTCATTTTTAGCGCCAAAGGTGCGGAGAATGTCCACCTGGTTCTTCATCAGGGCTATAAGCGGAGAAACTACAACGGCAACGCCATCGCTTAAAAGGGCGGGAAGTTGGTAACAAAGTGATTTTCCGCCGCCGGTCGGCATAATAACAAAGGTATCTTTACCGTTAAGTACATTCTTAATAATTTCTTCCTGCTGAGCTTTGAATTTAGAAAAACCGAAAAATTTCTTCAGGTATTCCTGTAGAGAAGTATCCTTTGCTATTGCTGAACCCATATTCAATATTTTTGTAGTGTAAATATAATAAAATTAACCTATATAACAATTGCATTAATAGATAAGTTTAGCTTTTTTATGAATCATTTGCCATATTTTGGAGACAAACAGCAGAATTACTGCTATAATTGCCACCCTACTTTTGAAAAAAAATGGCACTAACCAGGAAAAAAGATGCTTTATTTACCGTCATTTTATGTTTTTAATGAATAGCAGGTCATATATATATATCCTCATTTGCTCTCTTTTGGCAATTGAGGCAAGGGCGGATATGCCAGGTCCGGCCGATACCACTGTCAGGCATAATGTTACCGATATTTATACCGAAGGCATGCTGGTACCTTATAATATATGGCAGAAAAATAGTTTCACCGTTGATACAACATTAGACCGTCTTGAAAACTATACCAACCGTTATAGCCTTGGTAACCCGGGTTTACCCATAGTTCCGGTGATTTTTAACAGTGCTCCCACTCCTTTGGGTTTTTATTACGGCGATAACCATCTTGGCGATTATATACGCAATGATACTTCGGCGAGATATTATAATACCCGCGCTCCCTACCTAACTTTTTACTATGTAACCGACCCGCAAATACACCAGTTTCTCGATTTAACCCTGACCCAGAATTTTGGCAAGAAGTTCAACCTCGCTGTTGAGTTTCGCCGGGTACGCTCCGAAGGGATTTACTTAAACCAGGGCTCAAACCTCAACCAGTTAACGGTTACAGCAAACTACCACTCCAAACATTATATGCTGCTGTTCGACGGCATATATAATATGCTAAAAATCAACCAAAATGGGGGGATTCAGAATGATACCGATTTTACAAGTTCCAATTTTACTACCGACAGGCAGACTGTGCCGGTATATCTTGCAACGGCAAATACAACCCAGGCTACTGCTTCTTTCAGGGTTCATCAATTCTACTTTTTTGGGTGTAACAGCGCCGATACGGGTAAAACCCTGCCCCGTTTTTATGTTTCGCATACTATTTCCTTTTCCACCAATTACAATGTTTATAGCGACCTTACCCCAACGCAGGATTCGGCATTTTACCCCATTTTTAAATACGATAGCGTAACTTACGACTCATTACGGTATATTGAACTGAATAATGATTTCTCAATCGGTTCAGCCAAAGGATGGAATTCTTTTATGCGATGGGATGCAGGCATTGCCGACCAATGGGTGCATTTTACCGATTTTATACTTACCAAAGAGGGTTCGGGCCTATCGGAGACCAATACCAACAATATGTACCGCGATACTGTTTTCAGTAACCTTATGGCGCATGCACGTATCTATAATACTTATGCCAATGGCCGGATTCTGTTTGATGCTGGAGGTTCTTATATATTCTCAGGCACACAGCAGGGCGATGAGCAGGGCTCGGCAGATATTGGGTTGAAGATTGATTCATTGCGGATGGTTAAGCTGAGCGGCAATTACTCATACCAGACCCCGGCGCTTATTTATGATTTGTACGACGGCAATAATTTTCAATGGCTGAATCATTTTAGCAAGGTTACCACTTCAACTGCGTCGTTATTATATATGGATGCCGGGTATCACTTAAGTATTGGCGGGGAAGCCACGCAAATACAAAACATGGTTTATTTTTCAACTGCCGATGTTAATTCTGTTCCCGGCCAATCGCAGGGAGCCATAAATATATTGAAAGCCCATATTGAGAAAAATTTTACGCTTGGCAAATGGCATTGGAACACAAAAGAAATATATCAATATGTGCCTGGGAATGTGCCCATACATTTACCGTTGTGGGTTACGGAGAACTCTCTTTTTTATGAAAACTATTTATTCCACCATCACATGCTGCTCAGGATTGGGCTTGATATATTTTATAATACCTCTTATTATGTATATGCCTACCAACCTGTATTTGACCAATTTTACCTGCAGAACAATACCAAACTTGGCAATTATTTTTACTTCGACCCTTTTATTTCATTCCGCATAAAAACGTTCCGGATGTTTTTAAAAATGGAGAATGTAACTTCCGGCTTGCTTCAAACCAATGCGTTTTATGGTTATGCCCTGAATTACCCTATGCCAGATGAAGTACTCCGTTTTGGCATTTCATGGGATTTCTGGAATTAGAGAGGCATTACATCTTATTCTGTTAATCATTCAATGTGACACGACCAGGAAAAACCCTGCCTTGATTTTATAAACGATTATGTAAAGGGCTATGAAGTGGTATCAGGATATATTTTTGTATTTCTTTTTAGGATTTTTTTACAGTTAAACACCCTAAGTATAAATATCACATTTTCCTCAATGCTGTATATTATAAGATAAGGAAATTTTTTAATGTACTTCTCCCTTGTGTATTTATATTTATCAGGATAACCGAAGGGAGCTAATTGTATTTCCAGGGCACATTTGAAAACAGTATCAGCAAATTTTTGCCCTAAGCCTTTTTGTTGTTTATTACACCAGGTCCTGGCTTTTATTATATCACTGATTGATTTATCAGTAAATATTAACTGATGTCTCATTTTTTATTTACAATCCTTTTTGCCGCATCTAAGGTGTAGTATTTTAATTTCCCTGCTTTATGTTCCAATAAGGTTTTATCTAATTCAGCTTTTTGTTCTTTAGTGAGCATGCTTTCCATGCCATCTTCCTCTTTATATAATTTCAACATTCCATAAATTACATTTAACACATTGTCATCAGCATCATTTATATATTGATAGATTTTCTTTCTTAGAGCAATTGTTGTCATAAAGTAAGGCCTTAGAGTTTGTATTACAAAGTTAGTAATTTAAATTGGAAATAATATAAGCCGACTTTCTTTTTTAAACGTGTGCAACCCATAAGATGTATTGTTGGGATGGTTTTTTTTGTTGGCAAGCACGGCTTACATTTTATTTACGGCAAAAGTGTAAATAGCCCCTACCGGGGCTTAATTCGGGAGCAAAAGCCTTTGAATAGCGGACTGGCTTACCTGATGGGACTAATAACCTGAAATGTTTACTTTGGTATAGTCTTACCTGAGTGTTTAAGAACTTTTGCTTCTGAATAGAATATTATTTCCTCTGCAATATTTTTTAAATGGTCACCGGCTCTTTCAAACATCTTCATAATCATTAATAGCGGTATGGCCTGGGCCAGGTTATCGGGTGATTCTTTGGCATATTCTTCAACAATACCAACACTATTATATGTAATCAGGTCTATTATTTTATCTATAGTAAAAACTTCTCTTGCCAGCAGGGTATCTTCAACTTCAAACGAATTTATTAATAATTGGAGCATTTCTAAAACAGCATCTAAGGACCTTTTCGCATCAATCTTTTTTAGTAAAGCTTTATCAAAACTCACCTTGGAATGAACTACTGTACGTGAAATAGTATCGGCAATATCAGCAATGCGCTCAAGATTGGTATTTATTTTAAGTGCTGAAAGTACAAAACGTAAATCAACTGCAACAGGCGTAAATAAGGCAAGAATGGTTTCACACCGGCTATCTATCTGCAATTCTTTTGCATTTACCAGCTTTTCAGTTGAAGCTATTTCTTTTACCAGCGATGTCTTATTCTCCAGAATTACATCTTCAGATTTCTGTAACTGGTTAAGTACCAGTGCAAACATCTGTCGTAATTCGCTTCTTAATGAGTCTAATTCAGATTTAAGGTGTTCCATAACTTATAACAAATTGGCAGAGCTTGTGAAAAGTTAAATATCTTTTCGATTCAAAAATACAAAACAAATAAATAACATACAAATAACATTAAATTAACATTGTGTCTCAAAAATGTATTTTTGTATTGATTTATAGTATCGTTAAAATATGAGAATTACAAAAATATTATTGGTAGACGATGAGCCCGATGCGCTTGATTTTTTATCGTATAATTTTAAAAATGCAGGATATGAAGTTTTCACGGCTTTAGATGGCAGAAGCGCAATACAAATTGCCAAAGAAGTTTTGCCCGATATAATTATTCTGGATGTAATGATGCCGGAAATGGATGGTATTGAGACCTGTAAAGAGCTGAGGGGACTTCCTGAAACAAAAAACACGATTATAGTATTTTTCACCGCACGCAGCGAAGATTATTCTCAAATTGCAGGATTGGATGCCGGAGCCGATGGCTATATCTGGAAACCTATTACTCCGAGGCTTCTGATGAGCAGGGTAAAAGCAATATTAAGACGAAATATAAACTCTGATAACCCTGTGGATGAAGTTGTTGATAATGGAGGGAGGTTAAAAATAGACCAGGAGAATTATACTGTTACTTTGGGGAAAGAAATATTTGAACTCCCTAAAAAGGAATTTGAGTTGCTTTTATTTCTATATAATAATCAGGGCAAAGTGCTTAGCAGAGAAAATATATTATATAAAGTTTGGGGCGTAGATACTGAAACAAAAGACCGTAGTGTTGATGTTCTTATATTGAAGCTTCGGGAGAAACTGGGTGAAGCCAGTATCAGGACTGTTAAAGGAGTCGGTTACCTCTTTGAGCTTTAGATTCGGTTTTATTAAAAAAAGCAATGCATAAACCTGAAATCGCTTAGGGGCCTGCATTCTGTGACTTGTGGGTAAAATAATTATAGTTTGCAACTGTATTTATGTAATGCCAGGTTATAACAATAAAAAATCCGGATAAATAATCATAATTTTATACTCGTGAACTCCATAAATAAATATATGATTTGTGAACAAACCCGGCTTACTTATACCCAATAATTATGCTTAGCGAAACTAGCGGGAGCGCGGGAGGAGTAATATTAATTTTACTATCTCACCAATGCTACATTCCCCTTTTTTTCCAGCATAGTCCCATCATTCAATTTGGCAGTGAGCGTATAAACATAAGTTCCTGCGTTCATGGGCAGGCCTTTATATGTTCCATCCCATCCGTTATTTTTATCATAGGTTTCAAATACCTTATTACCCCAACGGTCAAATACAATGAAATCAATTGTATTAATGCAGGGGCCACGCACATAAAGCCTGTCATTTTGCCCATCCCCATTGGGAGAAAAAGCGCCGGGAATGAAAACTGTTCCGCAATCAACATGTATCGTAATTGATCTGGTTATACTACAGCCGCTGTCATTTGTAATAGTTACCATATATGTGGTTGATTCAGATGGCTCAGCGGTTACTGAAGGGCAGGTATCGCAATTTAAACCGATTGATGGAGTCCAGATAATTGAACCTGCACCGGTCGTGGACGTAAGATTTATGCTTTGATCAAACATTATTAAGGTATCGCAACACAGTACTGATTGCGGAACATTGGTTACTACTTTCACCTTTACGCTGTCTGATACTTTACATTCCTTATTTGCTATTGTTACAGTATATAAAGTAGTTGTTGCGGGGTCGGCTACAGGGTTGGGAATAGTATCGGAATTTAAGCCCGCTGAAGGTTCCCAAATATAGCTTGCTCCACCTGATGCAAGTAGTTGGGCTGAATTCCCCGCGCCACATATTTCCGGAGGGGTATTAATACCGGGAATAGGATAGGGAGTAACGGTAATTGTCTTGTTTATGCTGTCGGAACAGAATCCATTACTTGCAATAACCTGGTATGAGGCGCTTGAATCAGGCTTAATAGTAATACTACTTGTTGTAGCGCCTGTGCTCCATTTATAGCTTATTCCTCCGCCAGCAGTTAAGGTAGTGCTATCACCTTTACACAGATTCAAATTGCCTTTAATACGCGCATCGGGACAGCAACTGGACCATCTGGCTATCCAGGGGCTATTATTCCATTCATAATATAATTTATCAGGGCCTATAGTAATAGAAAAAGCTAAAGAGCCTGCATCATACACATAACTTCCGGAGGAATCAACGGCCAAAGACCCTACACTTACATCAAATGTATTTGTCGCTCCTTTGATTACGCTTCCGCAAATTACTTTTCCCGAAGAATCAAATTTTATTAATGCTGTGGAATAAGAATTGGGAGAAGATGTAAATGTATCACCTCCAATTATCAGCGGATACCACCCGGGTTCTGAGCTTGCAGTAAAATATACATGATTTAATGTGTCTGTAGCAATAGTATTAGCATACCAGTAATTATAAATTGAATCATAATTTGCAGCTTCAGCCCATATTACTGTTCCACCGGAGTCATATTTTATTAAAAAAATATCCCAAACATTTGTAGTTAAGGTAAATGGCCCAAAACTTACATGCCCCCAAAAATCACCTGTAACATACACTTTGTTGTTAATATCTACAGCAACAGAGCTTCCGTACCCTGGTCCCCCCCCTAAAGATGCAGGTTGAGATTGTCTTGCCCATAGCACATTGCCCTTCGGATCAAATTTCGCCAGAAAAACTTCGCCATTGGTGTTATAGGAATTCAATGTAGTGGTTCCGAATGTAATTGTACCATAATCAAACCCGCCTGTTATATAACTATTTCCAAATTTATCAATTGAAACAGAGTTTGCTGCGTTATCATCCAAAACTATGTTCGTATAAGAGCTTTGAGTCTGTTTAGCCCATAGCACATTACCGTTCATATCATATTTAACCAAAAAAACATCCTGGTAAGCAGTAGATAAGCTATACCCGCCGAACTTGACAGTATCCTGAAAAGCCCCTGTTATGTAAATATTACCCGAAGCATCTAAACTTACAGAATTAGATGTGGCAAAAGCAAATACAGACGATATACCTTGTTTTGCCCAGAGTACCTTACCATTCATATCATATTTTATTAAAAACACATCTTGCGCCTCATGAAGGGTACATAAATTGCATGTATCGAACATAACAGTATCCTGAAAAACACCTGTAATATAAATATCTCCGGATGCGTCAACCGCAATGGCATTTGAGTTAGCCATACTTTGGGTGCTTTGCGGAAAGGCTTGTTTAGCCCAAATCAAATTACCGGTTGCATCATACTTAACTAAGAAAGCGCTCCCAAAATAGCGGGACATTTCAATTAAGGTATCTGCCCCGAATGAAAGCGTATCTTCAAAATTTCCGGTCATATATACATTTCCATATATATCTGTCGCAAGTCCGTTTGAAGCCCCATTACTTGCAGCGGAATATACAACGCCTTGTTTTGCCCAAACCCATGACTGAGCTGAAGTAATTGATGTAAACATTAAAGTGATTGTAACAAATATTAAGGTAGAAATTTTCATTACATCTTACTGTATTAAAAGAAAACGGAAACTTTACTTTAAAATTGTAAGATATTACTATGCCAAAGTTTAATTATTCCAAATGTAAGTAAAAAATAGATTTATAGATTATTATAAATTCACCCAATTATCCTTCCGCTTTCTCCGGCAATTTGAGCAGTTCTTCAATTTGTTTAAGCCTTGCGGGGCTAAGCTTTTTAATTTCTTCCTGGCTCAGGCGTGTATCATTAATCTGAATGTAGTTATGCTGGTTTTCAATAATATTTTTATTCACGGTTTTATTATTGCCAAGTACTCCCGTAACCTCAAAATATAATTTTATAGCCTGCACATTGCCCCGGACAGCCATTTTGTATAACATAGATAACATCTCCCCTTTTAAAAATTTGAATTGCTCTTCCTGCTCTTTGAATAATTGCTGCTCCCGGTATTCAGCAAGATGTTTGCGGATTGTTGTCCTGCTTAAGCCGGTTTCACGGGCAATCTCGCTCTTAGTGGGCATGCGGCCTGTTTTATTCATCAAATAGCTTATAGAGGAAGATATGGTTGTGTGGTTATATTCCCATGTATCATTCCGGGTATCGTTGCTCATTAAAGGGTCAACTTTTTTCAAAAACCTGTCTCTTTCCACGTCTTTCAGATTGACGATAGTATTGGTTAACATGGTGCTTAATAGAGCTGTCTCTTCCCCGGTGAGGCCATTCAAATCATCTTCGGTCAGGGTTTGTTTTTTTAGAAGTTCTGTAACTTTCCCGCTGGTTGTAGTTTGCAAGGCTTTGCCTGTGGTTTCTGTGGTTTTGTTAGTTTCCATGGTGATTAGATTTTAAAATATTGCACCCCGCAATTTTTACGGGATGTCGCCTTTCATTAGATTTTTTTAAATGAATGGCTCCACAAAGATAAACATAATATTTATATAATTACAACATATTATTAATTATTTTAACTAAAATGTGTACTTTCCCGATGAAAGGAGGTCGGGATTGCTCTGATTGAACGGGAAGCAACCCCGATGAAAGGAGGTCGGGATTGCTCTAATTGAACGGGAAGCAACCCTGCGGGCATTTTACTTAGCGGCCTTTGCGGTAAAAAAATAATCAGCCTTAATTACAACACGAAAATGATAAAGAAATTAGCCCAATTATTTAATATGCTCATAATCAATTATTTAACTTGGGTTCCACTTTTCAGGGGGATGGAATCATGTAACTAATTAAAAATCAATAATTTAAGTAAAGTGACACCCCTGAAAAGTGGAACTTTTTGAAACCCAGCACAACAATTAATCAGGGATGAAAAACATGGAAATAAAACCGAGCCCCGAGGTGAAGTTCGGGATTGGGGAGGTTACCTGGGGAAGCAACCCCGATAGAAGAGGTCGGGATTGCGCTAATTTTAGGGGAAGCAAACTGCCACTTCAGTAATTATGAATGATGAATGAAAAATCAGGAACTACAGCAGTGACGAATCAAGACCGACTACTAATGACTTATCCCATACTCCTTATCCCTTATTACGAATTTTATAGCTTTGCACAATGAAATTAAAACCCCTTCTTCAAAAAATATCTATTAACCGGTTCCAGCTAAGCCACAGGAACTTCTTTTTATTGTTAAGTATGGTGGTTGGCATAGTTGCCGGTTTGGCGGCAGTTGCCTTAAAAGAAGCAACCCATAGCTTTGAGTCTCTGCTCGAAATTCACCGGAAAGGAATTAACTACTGGCTGCTTATATT
This sequence comes from Bacteroidia bacterium, assembly GCA_052325425.1. Lineage (GTDB taxonomy): Bacteria > Bacteroidota > Bacteroidia > JABEUT01 > JABEUT01 > JABEUT01. Next base: position 31,969 of record JBKQUY010000062.1, read on the forward strand.
TCCTGTTATCGGCATAATGCTTGCCACTCTTTATACCCAACTTATACAAAAAGGCAAATTAGGAAGGGGAATAAGCAATGTGGTGAATAACATTTACCATAAATCGAGCTATATGGAAAAAGACAAGATGTATTCTCACATGATTACATCGTCGGTTACAGTGGGCTTTGGCGGTTCAATGGGATTGGAAGCGCCCATTGTAGTTACAGGCGCTGCTTTTGGCTCAAATATTGCCGCCCTTTTCAACCTCGATTATAAGGAACGCACACTGTTGCTTGCCTGCGGCGCTGCGGCGGGCATATCAGCCATATTTGGCGCTCCCATAGCGGGAGTCCTGTTTGCCATAGAAGTGTTGCTTGGTGAATTTTCCACAGTAAACTTTGTGCCTTTGCTTATTTCTTCGGCTGTGGCATCGGTAATATCGCAACTGCTGCATAACAGCGAACAGGTATTTTATATTAGCAGTATAAAATGGGATTTAAAAGCTCTTCCCTTTTATATTGCATTAAGCATGGTTACAGGGTTTTATTCTGTATATGTAATGAAAGGAATAGCCTTTTCAGAAAAAATATTGAAACCTGCTTTGAATCCTTATAAAAAAGCATTGATTGGCGGAGTAGCATTGGGATTAATGATTTTTCTGTTTCCGCCACTCTACGGCGAAGGTTATCATACCGTGCAAACCCTTTTAAATATGGATTATTCAACCTTATTTGACGGAAGTATCGCCTCAAGTTTGCACTTAAGCGGAACTGAATACGATATAGCTCTCCTGGTATTTACGTTGGGAATATTGCTTATAAAAATTGTCGCCACACAGCTTACAATAAGTTCAGGAGGCAACGGAGGATTTTTTGCCCCATCATTGTTTATGGGTTCTGTTGTGGGTTTCTTTTTTGTTTACAGCATCAATCATTTTGGCCTTTGCAGGATAATGGGCATTGATAAGCTTAATGAGCCAAACTTTGAAGCAGTCGCAATGGCGGGGTTAATGAGCGGAGTAATGCATACTCCTTTAACGGCTATATTCCTTATTGCTGAAGTAACAGGCGGCTATACATTACTTGTACCGTTAATGATTGTAGCGTCATTTTCTTTTCTTATCTCGAAATACTTTATGCCGCACTCCATTTACGTGAAACACTAATTGACCATTATTAAACGGGAAGTCGTTTAAATGACGAATATCTGACATTGAATATCCAATATTGAAATAAAAGGAAAAAAGAACTTAGGTTTTAAACTTCTAAATTCAGCATTCATTATTCGATTTTCTTTACGCCATTTCCTGCTGAACTTCTTTTACCTCCGGAACCAAGCGTATAAGTAATTGCTCAACCGCTGATTTCAGAGTTAAAGAGGATGAAGGACAACCACTGCACGAACCTTTTAACTGTAATGTAACAATGCCATCCTTAAACGACTTGAACAATATCATTCCTCCGTCATTCTCAACCGATGGTTTTACATACGATTCAAGCACTTCAACAATTTTATGTTCAATATCGCTGGCAGGTTCGGCATGTGCAACCAAAGCGGCCGGAGGTTCATTGTTTGCAATGCCTTTCAGATCCATGCCCGTTTCAGGTTGTACCCAAACCTTGCCATCATTCTTCATGAAATCTTTAATATAATCCCTTACATCAAGTACAATGTCGTCCCAGTTGGCCTTATCATTCTTTAATACAGTTATAAAGTTGGCAGTAATAAAAACACCCTTTACGAAAGGCAGTTCAAACAATTTCAATGCAACCGGTGAAGAAAAGGCATCTTCCTTTTTTAAAAACTCGAGTTGCGCTCCTTCAGGCAATAGCATTCTGTCAGCGACAAACTTCATAGCCATCGGGTTCGGGGTCATTTCGGCGTATAAGGAAAATATTCTCATTGAAAGTTTATAGGTAATACGGTGTAAAGGTATAAAAATAGGAATGGATTTAATAATAATTATGTAAGTTTGGACTATGAATCTGCCTTCCCAGCTTTTAGAAAAAGCAGTTGCTGAATTTGCCAAATTACCCGGTGTAGGTAAAAAAACCGCATTGCGGTATGTGCTTTACCTGCTCAGGCAGGAACCTAAAGACCTGAGGCAGTGGTCCGCCATAGTGGCAAGGCTTTCGGAAGAGATAAAGTATTGCCGGGTATGTTTTGCGATAGCCGAAAAGAATACCTGCGAAATATGCGCTAATCCTTCCCGCGACCATTCCATTATTTGTGTGGTGGAAGATATACGTGACCTTATTGCTATTGAAAATACGGGACAATATCACGGCACATATCATGTTTTGGGCGGTATTATATCGCCTATGAATGGCATTGGACCGATGGATCTGAACATTGAACCCTTTATAAAACGCATGGAAGCCGGTGGAGTGAAAGAAGTTATTATGGCATTACCATCAACCATGGAAGGCGATACCACTAATTTCTATCTGTATAAGAGATTAAGCCCTTTCTCAATTATATTGAGTACGCTTTCCCGAGGTGTACCTGTTGGCGATGAGCTGGAATATGCCGATGAGGTGACACTTGGCCAATCTATATTGTTGCGTGTGGCATACGAATCATCTCTTTCGCGTAAATAAGCACTTAACGTTGTATGAAGTTATCTATAATCATTGTCAATTACAACGTTCAGCACTTTCTTGAACAATGCCTTTATTCGATAAGGAAAGCGACAAAGAATATAGTTTCCGAAGTATGGGTTGTTGACAATAACTCTGTTGATGGCTCAGTTGAAATGGTTAAGGAAAAATTCCCTGAAGTAAAGCTTATTGAAAACAAAAAGAACGTAGGTTTTTCTGCAGCAAATAACCAGGCAATAAAGCAGGCAACAGGCGAATATATATTACTGCTTAATCCTGATACGGTTACCGAAGAAGAGACATTTACCAAAACGCTTGCCTTCATGGATTCGCACCCTGATGCCGGAGCATTGGGTGTAAAAATGATTGATGGTGCAGGCCGTTTTCTTCCTGAATCGAAGAGGGCTTTGCCAACTCCCGAAGTGGCTTTTTACAAGATATTCGGCTTGTCTTACCTGTTTCCGCGCTCTAAAAGGTTTGGCAAATACCATCTTAGCTATCTTTCACAGGATGAAACCAATGAGGTTGAAGTGCTTTCAGGCGCTTTTATGCTCATCCGCAAAGCGGCATTGGATAAAGCCGGTTTGCTCGATGAAACCTTCTTCATGTATGGCGAAGATATTGACCTTTCGTACCGCATTACCAAAGCAGGTTATAAGAACTATTATTACCCCGAAACCCGCATCATCCATTATAAAGGAGAAAGCACCCGTAAAGGCAGTGTTAACTATGTTATCATGTTTTACAATGCCATGCGCATATTCGCTGAAAAGCATTTCTCAAAACAGAATGCCAGGCTCTTTTCATCGCTTATCAACGCAGCTATATTCTTCCGTGCGGCCATTTCATTATCGAGGCGTTTTGCTAATAAGATTGCTCTTCCTGTCGCAGACTTCCTTGTCATCTATATTGGCTATTATTGTATTTCATTATTCTATGCCGAGTTCAAGTTCTCATCAACCAATTATTACTCACACTATTTCTTCCTGCTCGTTCTTCCTTTTTACATTATTACCTGGATAACCTGCATACTCTTCAGCGGCGGGTACGATAAGCCAATGCGCCACTGGAAGACCATCAGGGGCATATTGTGGGGAACCGGTTTAATCCTTATCCTGTATGCCTTGCTGCCCGAAAAGTACCGTTACTCAAGGGCTCTTATCCTCATCGGCAGTGCCTGGGTGTTGCTTGCGCTGAGCGGCTTACGCCAGTTACTCAGGGTGCTTAAGGTACCCGGTTTTGGCAAGAACACCCGTCGGCCGCTTATTATAGGAACAGATGAAGAATGCAAGCGCGTTCACGATTTGCTGAACCAGACCGGCGTTAAGTTCGAAGAGATACGATACGCCAACCCGGAGCAGGTACAACCTGTAAGCGGTAACGGAACCCGGTTTAACAAGTGGAGTGAAATCATTACCATTTACAATATCAACGAGGTTATTTTCTGCGCCAAAGACCTTTCTACCCAACTGATAATGGATGCCATGTCATCTATTCCCAAAACAGAACTGGAGTTCAAGATTGCCCCACCTGAAAGCTGGGCTATTATTGGCAGCAATTCCATTCACACTACCGGGGAACTTTATGTTATTGATGTGCACGCCATAAACACTACGCCAAACATCCGCGACAAGCGCCTTCTTGATTTCATCTGCAGTTTCCTGTTTCTTCTGTTAAGCCCTTTGTTAATATGGTTTCAGCGCAGCCCGGCCGGATATCTCAAAAATATTATCAGCGTCGGACTTGGCCTTAAATCGTGGGTTGGGTATGCGCCCGGCAATATTCCCCAGCGGCTTCCCAAAATTAAAGATGGTGTTCTTTCGCCTCTCGATTCTATTGACACCTTTGCGGCTGACGATGCCGATTCAGTGCAAAAGCTGAACTCCATTTATGCCCGCGATTACCATCTGTTTACCGACCTTAATATTATCAGGAAAGGGCTGAGGAACCTCGGCCGCCTGCCTGTAAAAAAGGCCTGAAACACCGTTAACAAATTTTAACCCCTCATTTTCCTCCTTTTATTTAAACCTGTGGTTGTTGCCATAGTCTTATAAGTGTAATCAAAAAATAAACTGTCATGAAAAAATACATTGTAATACTCGTAATAGGTATCCTGGTTGGTTTAGCCGGAACCTCACAGGCACGCGGATACTATGGCCGTGGCTTTGGTCATGGTTATTACGGTTATCGCGGCTATTATGGCCGTGGTTGTTATTACGGCCCAAGATTATATCCCTATTATGCCCCAGGGCCATACTTTTATGGCCGTGTATGGATTCCCGGTTACTGGGGATGGAACCGCTGGCACCAGCGTACCTGGTTTCACGGATACTGGAGATAACATTCATACCTTGTATCCCCTTTGTAAAGTTGGTTAGATGGATTAAAGGATGATGAATCCTCCCGATTGCTATCGGGAGGATTTTTTTATTGCAAAAATTGAACAACATGGAGTGGTGGTATTCATTGTTCAAGAACTTGTATTTCTTGTTTAATGTATTATTGGGCTGTTTAAATTTAGTTTTCAGCTTATGTTGCAGGCCTTCGACAAGATCAGGCTGACATTTAAACAGTCATGTTGAGCTTGTCGAAACATATTCCTTATCAATAAAATTTAAACAGCTTCTATTTTTTTCATTATTATTACCCGTTAATCTCGGCCATTTTTTCAGTCGAATAATGGCCTGCTTTCAGTTTTTTCAGTATTTCTGAAAACGCGTTTATGGTATAGTTCACATCTTCAAGGGTATGTTCCGCGGTAGGTATAAGCCTGAGCAGCATAACGCCTTTAGGCACCACAGGATAAACCACAATGGAACAGAAGATGCCATAGTTCTCGCGCAAATCAAAAGTTATATTGGTCGCTTCGGGAACAGTGCCATGAAGATATACAGGAGTAATGGCAGCTTCAGTGCCGCCAATGTCTAACCCGGCTTTGGCAAGGCCTTCGTGCAATGCTTTTATATTGGCCCAGAGTTTAAGCCTCTGTTCCTGCGACCTGCGCATAATCTCAAGGCGTTTCAGGGCTCCAACCACCACCGCCATTGGCAGGGTTTTGGCATATACCTGCGACCTTGCGTTGTATCTCAGGAAATCGGTCAGGTTTTCGCTGCCTGCAATAAAGCCCCCAAAGAGAGCGAACGATTTGGCAAAGGTGCCAAAGTAAATATCAATGCCATCCTGGCAACCCTGGTGCTCTCCTGTTCCACCTCCTGTTTTTCCCATAGTTCCAATGCCATGCGCGTCGTCAACAAACAGGCGGAACTGGTATTTCTTCTTAAACTCTACTATCTCTTTCAGCTTGCCCATTTTGCCCGACATGCCGAATACCCCTTCGGTAATAACCAAAATAGAGCCATTGGTATCTTTCACAATCGCTTCGGCATGCTGCAATTGCTTTTCGAAGCTCACCATATCGTTATGGTTATAGGCAAAACGCTTGCCCATGTGCAGCCTTACACCGTCAACAATGCAGGCATGCGCTTCGGCGTCATATACTATAACATCGTGGCGGTCAACCAGGCATTCAATAGCCGATACCATACCCTGGTAACCGAAGTTTACCAGCATCGAGTCTTCTTTTTTTACAAATGCAGCCAGTTCGCTTTCCAGTTGCTGGTGCAGGTTCGAATCGCCCGACATCATGCGCGCGCCCATAGGCAGGGCCAGGCCATATTTGGCGGCTGCTTCAGCATCGGTTTTACGCACTTCAGGGTGATTGGCAAGCCCCAGGTAATTGTTCAGGCTCCAGGTAAGCACCTTTTTGCCCCTGAACATCATGTGGGGAGCTATATCGCCTTCCAACTTAGGAAAAGTAAAATAACCGTGGCTTTGTTTGGAATACTGCCCCAAAGGGCCGCGACGTTCCTTAATCTTATCGAATAAATCTTTCATGTGTATAACGTATTTTATTGAAACGCAAATGTATAAAAATCGGGTTAAAAATCATTTTTCAAGTTTTAAGAGTTTTTCAACCTTCTGTCACATTGAGCCTGTCGAAATGCTTCCTTTTCGGTTTTACCACAGAGAACGCAGAGTAAACTGCCCGCAGAATTGCCTCCCCAATAATTAATGTTGCTTCCTCAAGTAAATATGCAATCCCGTAACAAAGTGGGGCAATCCCGACCTCCTTTATCGGGGACGCAAAAAATGGCCACAGATTCACAGATTTTTTCATTTTAAATTCATTTCGCGCAAGGTGCGCTAAGATTTACGCAGAGTTGCTTCTCCTAAAATTAGCGCAATCCCGACCTCTTCTATCGGGATTGCAAAGTTTTTCATCATCACATAGTTGGCATTCCAGATTGCTCTCTCTTATTCCTTACGACATACTCCTTATCCCTTACCCCTAAAAGATGTCGGTTTTTGTCGGTAGGTGACGGTATGGGACGGTAGCCATTTTTTCTATTCATTGATTATCAATAGTTTACGCATGTCGGTAAATTTCGTTTTTATCCCCCTCCCCCAACTTAATTAATAATTAGGAATTAGTAATTAAAAATGGTGGATTTATTTGTTTAATTTTCATTATTCCATCTATTTTATTCTTCACTATTAGCTCTTAGTTCTTCTCTCACGATAGCTATTGGGAGCATTTTGGCACTATTTGGCATTTTTGGCATGATTTGGCATCTTTTGGCACTATTTGGCATAAGGCGTTTTTTGTTTATTTGTGATTATCAATGATTTATGTAATGCCAATATTTTTTTACCCCTCCCCCCTGGCTGTTTTACTTTTCATTTTTCACTTTCTTTAAGATGAAGTGTGCTATGCTATGATTCATCTTCACTTTTCGTTTTTCACTTATTAATTGATACTGCCCCGCAATCCTGATAATTATAGTAGCAGGATGCGGGATGTCGCCAATTATTTTAACTGTTTTTATCTGAATGGCTCCACAAATATAAACAATTTATTTAAAATAAATGCACAAAATATTGAAATATTATTAACTGCCTGGAAAATTATCACGGCACTTTCTGATGTCCGGGTTCAAAATTTTGTGCCAACAAAAAAACAATAGATAGTATTGCAGGGATTTACTCCTTTACAAATTTCACAACCTGAGATGATGTGTTTGTAGTTACTTTTACAAAGTAAATTCCTGCAGCGAGATTTCCTACATTCATTGACAATTCACCATTTACAATTGACAATTCAGAATATATTTCTCTTCCCGTTATGTCAACTATGCTTATTCTTCCTGTTTCAGACTTTACATTATTAAATTTTATATTCAGTTTTTGGATTGCCGGGTTTGGATAAACTGATATTGAGTTTGAGGCAGAAGTTAAGGTAGATGTTCCAGTTAATATTAAAGCAATATTGTGCTGAGTATTGCTTCGTGTCGTGGTATTGTTCACTTTCTCAGGCCTGTTTGTCGGGGTGCAGCCTGTCGGAATTTCAGCTTCAACAAAATATGCTATTGAATCACTTGCGGGATAACAGGTGTGGTCTGTCCATGAAGTTTTGCTTGCATTTACTGAATCTATCTGCCTAAAGCCCGTTCCTGCACTATCTCTGAATATAAGATATTGGGTAATGTTATATCCTATATAATTGTTCCAGAAAAGATTATAACCACAGCTTGATGCATGGCTAATGGATAATTGCATGGTTTTATCCGCCGGGCTTAATACGCTTTCATCGCCGCATGAATCTACTTCCGATACTTCGTACTTATAACCACGTACCTGCGGTACTGCAATAGGGTCAATCCACATACTCAGGCTATCTGCAGGCTGAGAGGCAGCTAAACGATAAACGCCGTTTGCCGTTGTTTCCCTGTAAATATTGTAAGAGGCTATTTTCTTTTCAGTTGTCCTGTTCCAGAATACTTCGTTTTGCTGGTTGCTGTCAACGGTTACCTCGCATAAAGTTATTCCTTGTGGCAGAGTGTCCTGTATCTGGGCGCTGGTAACACCTTTACAACCAGGGCTGGCTGCATCGGTGACAATTAAATTATAATACCCTATAGGCGCGGTAAGATTAGATTTAGTTGCTCCATTTGACCATGAATAGGTATAAGGGCTTGTTCCTCCGGTAACAGAGAGTGAAACGGTTCCTTCTGTTCCGGTAAAACAGCTTGCGGCGGTAATATTGGTAATAGTTACAATAGGGCCTCCCGCATTTTCCACATCAGCGCTAATGCTGTCTTTGCATCCTGAACTGTCTATGACCATTACTGAATAGCTCCCTGCTGCAAGGCTTGAGGCGCTATAGGTAGTTTGTCCTGAAGGTGTCCATAAGTATGAATAAAGCCCTGTACCCCCTGATACTGTCAATGTTGCGCTGCCGGTGGAATCTCCGCATGATGAAGTTGTAGTGCTTACATATAGGGCAAATAAAGGAGGTTGGGAAATTGTAATTACTTGTGTTGACTTACAGCCATTGGCATCTGTAACTTCTATTTGATATGGTCCGGCAGTCAGCTTACTTATATTCTGGGTTGTGGAACCATTATCCCAGTAATAGGTATAGGGAGAAGTTCCTCCTGAAACAGAAATGATAATGGAACCATTGTTTCCTCCTGGGCAGGTAACGTTGGCTAAAGATGTAATAGAAATTGCAGGGGCAGTTGCATCTGCAATATTAGCGGTTGCACTTGCGGTACATCCATTTTTATCGGTAACCGTAGCAATATACAAACCACTGGCAAGGCTATCGGCTGTGGCTTTTTTACTCGCATCTGTCCAGAAATAAGTATAAGGTGGTGTTCCGTTCGAAACTATTGCAGTTGCTGAACCTGTAGGGTTGCCGCAAGTGGAATTTACTGTTGATATAGAAACAGTAAGACCGCATGTGGAGAGTTTTGTTAAAAATGCAGTTGGAGTACCAGGATTAGGATTAGTCAAGTTAGTTCTGCCAAAAGTGAGACTATCGCTGGTAAAAGATCCGGTGACATATATGTTTCTATTATTAATGGTAATAGCATTTGGACCACCATCCCTTTGTTTCTCAAATCCATATACCCATAGCACGTTGCCATTACCATCATATTTTGCTAAAAAACCGTCCGCATTAGAATAATTATTAAAATTATTGCTATATAAGGTATAAGCACCAATAGTGAGGCTGTCAGACGTATAATAAGATACTGTATATACATTATTGTTATTGTCAACGGCAATTCCCATTCCATCTTCCCATGATTGGCCGCCTCCGCTTCCTCCACTTTCACTTTGCGCCCAAAGGGGGGTGCCGCCGGTATCGTACTTGGCTATAAAATAAGCAGATCCACCACCATTATCAGGAAGAATTATTGAACCAAATGTAACTGTTGAACAATTAAAATAGCCTGTAATGTAAACATTCCCACTTGTGTCAATAACAAGGCCTTGCGAAGTAACATCTGTGCCGCTTCCATTTGCTGGCCCGCCAAAATTTTGTGCCCATTTCACATTTCCACTGGAATCATATTTTACGGTAAATGCATCAGCAGTGCCTATTTGATTTAATGTAAAGGTACCGAAGGTCTGGGTTACACCATAATTATATCCCGTAACATATACATTACCCTTTGCATCAGTAGCAATGGCATTATCCTGTCCGTTACCATTTCCAGCCGCATTTGCAGTTTCAGCCCATATAAAGTTTCCGTCGGGGTCTAACTTTGCTACATAAAAATTATTCCCACCTCCGGCAGTACTTATTAATGTTATACTCCCAAGAATAAAAGTAGATGTTGAAAAACAACCGGACATATAAATATTGCCCCTTGTATCAACTGCAACATGCGTTGCACCGGAATTACTTGCTCCGCCTGTGGGGCTTTGTACCCAAAGCACATTGCCGTACGGATCATACTTAACTATATAAAAACTTATGTTACTGCCAGTGTTTATTAAAGTGGTAGAACCAAATGTAATATCTGAACTTTGAAAATCCCCAACTACATATACATTTCCTGTTTTATCAACTGCAATTCCATTACCTGCATCATTATTGTTTCCGCCGGCGCTTTTCGCCCATAGAACATTTCCATTGGGGTCATATTTGGCAACAAACATATCAAAATACCCTGTGTTCGTTAAGGTGAAGTTCCCAATGGTGACGCTGCCACCTCTGTAATAACCGGTAATATAACTATTGCCAATTGAGTCTGTAACTACATCAAATGAATTCATATAGTTTCCACCTGCGCTTTCAGCCCAGATCCAATTGGGCGCCTGCGCAAAAGAGAATAAAAAACTAAAAGTAAAAAGTGAAACCAGGAGTAAAATCTTTTTCATGGCCTTAAGTTAAATTATTGATACTATAGTGGAATAAAAATTTAAATGTAGGATTTATTTTGATAATCAGCACGTTTATTGATTTTTGATGTTCATTGAAGGAATTCGATTAATGATAAAGCCCCTGACACCAAATGTACCAGGGGCTTTAAACTAATAAAAACATTAATCAGCTGTTTATTTTAACGGCTGGGGCTGAAAATTGGTTTCAGTTATTACTCCATTCCTTTCATTTCTGTATCAGAAACTTTATGTCCGCCAATAGGGAAGAGGAGTTTAAACCCTACGTTTCTGCCCATGTTGTAAATTCCTTCGCTGGGCTTGGTAACAACAGCGGGGGTAAGGCCATAATTGGACTGACCCGCATAAGCGCCGTTATATGTCCAAAAGTATTGCAAGCGCGATGTATGGTCCATATATGCAATGTCAGTAAGGTTAGTACAATTGACATAAAATGAACATATCACATTTCCATTATGCGGATTGACAAAATTTGTTCCTATGCCCGCATTATATAAGGTATAAGCGCTGGAAGGCAGTTCATTCCATATAGCGCTGTATATATCATTCTGCGCCCAGTAGTGTGCAAGGCCAAATGCTATATAGGTTCTTCTTAGAACGGAATGATGATTGTCAGCCAGTTTAAACTTGACTTCCGAAGTTAAACGGGGCGCAGGCGTGAATGGCACATGCTGGGTTGAATCGGTCCGATTGGGCATGAAGGAATAAATATAAGTGAACCCGTTATCTATTTCAATCCATCTGGTATCGGCAGGGTGTATATTAAAATATGCCGAAACCCCATCAATAATGGCAGTATTGGAAGAACCGAATTTGTAAACAGGCACACCGAAATGGAGGGAATCTCCTGTTCCTACTGCATTGCTGATGCGGTTAGCAAAGATAAAGTTGTCTATAATGTTATAAAAACCATCTACTTCAAAATTGATGTCTCTGCCGTTATTCCCGTAAGCAATATCCGCTTCATATCCATCTTCACCTTTCAGATTAATGTCACCCTGTTTGAATTCCTGGGCCGGGTCCGTTTCATTACTCATCAATTCAAGTATGGATGGCGCACGATAACTATTGGCAAAATTTAATTTCACATAGTTATTTTCCGGCAATTGATAAGAGGCTCCTATACTTCCCGATAACCCGCCATATGTACGGTTAAGTGCCGGGAACTGCGTATAGATAGGTCCCATTCCCTGCGTGTTTTGCGGTACCTCTACCTGGCTTGAAGTGCCATCATAAGCCAGGTACATGGGCTGCCCGACCATGGCCCGGTAATCATAGCGCAAGCCCGCGCTCAGAGTAAGGTTTTGATAATCCTTTTGAACAATGGCGTACCCGCCTATGTCAATATCAGTATAATTGGGTATCTCCAAAATGCCAACATAGGGAGATGGCGGTTCAGGGAAATCAGTATTCCATTCGTACATACCGTTAACTCCTGTGGTAAGCTTCAAGCCCGAACTGTCGCCTGCTACCTGGTATTTAAAGGAATATGGAATATCATGTACCGTTAATCCCTCTTCGGTAACAGTACCGGTGTCAATTTCCTGGCGTTCGCTTTGTGTATAACCAATATCAGCTAATACTCTTCCCTTTCCGGCATTGATACTGTTTTGCCACCATATTTCTTCATGGTCCAAAATCTGGTACACGGAAGCTAAAGCCGAATTATATGACAAAAAATTAGCCCTTGTGGGATAAACCTGTCCTGTTCCCTGAACCAGCGTTCCATCTGGGTTATATTGCGGATTACCGCCAAAAGCAGTTGCCTGGGGAATATCAAATTCAAATTGCCCGGTAGCGCTGTCGCGGTTACCATCGGGTATTTCAACCTGCCGGTGAAGGATACTTACTGACAAACGGCTGTAACCCCATTTCTCATTCAATCCGATAACTCCCCTTACATTATTCTGCGTACAGGCGGTTCCCCATACATATCCATCCACAGGATCCCAATAACAGTGAGATTCTTCCTGGCTTGCCCGTAAATCCCATACAAAACCATTATGATTACCTGCTATATCAAAGGAATTTCCAATCAATCCGTCATTGGTTTGATATTCTGTAAGCACACTACCTGCAACAGTTCCGTTTTCGGGGAAGGGCTCAGATTTGAAACTTACCACCCCGGAAACAGCATAATTGCCATATTGCAGGGAAGCAGGCCCCCTGATAATTTCCGCATCATATACGGCATAAGGGTCAATAAGGATTCCGTGCTCATCGCCCCATTGGAAATCTTCCTGCCGCTCACCGTCAAAGAGCGTTAACACCCGGTTAAAGCCCAATCCGTTTATTTCCGGTTTAGAAACTCCGGGGCCGGTTGTAATTTCAGAAATCCCGGGCTGCTGGGCTATGGCGTCAATGGCATTGGTTGAAGATTGCTGGAGAAACATCTCATGCGAAACCAATGTAACAGGTGTAGGCGTGCGCTGTAAATTGGTAACGTTGCCAAGCGCTGTAATTACCACTTCTTTAGAAGATGCAGAAGACGCGGATAATGAAAAATTAACTCCGGTTTCTCCGTTTATAGTTACCTGTTTTACAGCAGTGGCATAACTTATAAGCCTTACTTCTACTTGATAAGTGCCCCTGGGTAAAGAAGAAATGTGAAATTTTCCTGTGGAATCGCTTGTGGTGCCCACTTTTAGCTCAGGCAGATAGACGACTGCCCCCGGAATTACCTGCCCGTTTGAGGCATCGGTTATTTTTCCATGCAGCGAATTCTGCGCGTTTGCATAGGCATAAAAAATGCAACACAGAATAATAAAAATATGTTTGTATTTCATAAAATATAGAATTAAAAATTGATAATGGCTTACAGAACTATGTTCTGCGGGCAAAATAATTTGATTGAAATTTACATTAAGCCACTGAAGGCGGAGCCCTTGAAGAACGGGCAGATATTTCCTTTACAAGAAGTTTTGTTTCAGGAAATGCAAAATTTACATTATAAACATTGCTGAAAAAGGAAATGGTGGAACAAACTTTAGCTTTATTGTACCAGGGAAATTCAAAATCGCATATAGGGCAATGGTGCTCTGCGTTATGGAAGTGTTTTTCGGTAAGTACGTGGCAATGAACATCGTCGGCATGAATAATGTCGTGTATTCCTTTTTCGGTATATGCAAAAAGAAAAGTGCTTAGCAGGAAAAGAGAATGATATTTCTTCACGCTCTGTTTCATTTTGCAAAGATAGGATTATAATTTTATTCGATAATTAATATATCGCTTCTGCGGTTGCGCGCGTTGGTTCCATCGCCTACAACTGCCAGGTGGCGTTTGCCATTGCCTTCCGTATGTATTCTTTTAGCTGCGATACCTTTACGCTCAAGGTAATCAGCTACTGCTTTAGCCCTTAAAAGAGATAAACGCTTGTTATACGCAACCGAACCAACGGTATCGGTATTACCTTCTATCTGTATTCTATATTTTCCATTCGCTTTCGCGTATATAGCCAAGGAATCAAGCATGGGATGGTATTCTGCCGCTATGGAATACTTGTTGAACCCGAAGTAAACTACAGGCAGCTTAGGTAATGCAGGGCTGCTAACAATTTTCAGCGGAGCAACTTTAGTCTTTGTGCCAGCTAAAGCCGGGTTCGCAGCTTTTCCTGTTGTATCAATATTTGCTGCAATTACTTTGCCATTCTTTTGAGCCTTGCCATTGGATTTAACCGGTGCAGTTTTTGCGCTTGCAATTTCAGGAGCAGTAATTGCCTGTGCAGTATCCATATTAATTGCAATTGCTTTCTTCGGGTTCAGGCTGTCTCTTTGTGCGGGGGTATAAGTTATAGCGACATTGGTATCTCTTTCCCATATTGATGCAGTATCATTATAACTGCCGATAAGTGCTGACAATTGGGAGTCTTGTTTGGCATTTTTGTAATCGCCCTGTTTTATATGGCGGTAAAAGGCATTTTTTACCGATAAAGTCTGGCCGGCATGCACATAGAGGCTATCGGTTACAAATGATGCATTTATAACCTGGTAAAGATTGTAAGCATCACATTGGTGCGGGGTTGATAATGATGTATAGAATGGCAGGTAGCCCGGCAATTTTATTTGCACATTATAAGTACTTTCAGGTTTTATGGAGATGGAATAGTTACCGTTCGCGTCTGACTGGCCTTTGAAGGTTTTATGGTTTTTGATGTCGGTGAATGTAATAGTAGCATTAGCCTTGCCCTCAGAAGCAATTTTTCCCTGCACAATAGTATTTTCAATATTGTCGCAAATAAAGCTGAAAGAATAAATATCCATATTTCCATACCCGCCAACCCTTGAGGAGGAGAAAAAGCCTTCCTGCAGTGTGGTATCATAAGTAAAATAAATATCGTCGGCTGAAGAATTGACAGGACTGCCCAGGTTTACAGCCTTTGACCATTGTCCGTTTTCATAAACCGATTTAAAAATATCGTATCCGCCCAATCCCGGGTGCCCTTTGGATGAAAAAAAGAGGGTTTTATTATCGGGTAACAGAAAAGGAGCATCTTCATCAAAAGAGGTATTAACGTTAGGCCCTAAGTTTTGGGGCTGCGACCAGGTTCCATCGCTGTTTTTGTCAGATTCGTAAATATCCTTGCCACCATATCCTCCGGGCTTATCGCTGACTAAAAAAAGTTTGTTACCGTCGTTGGAGACAAATACCGAAGGAACATATCGGTTTATCTGCCTGATGTTTTTGCCGATTTTTTCAGGTTTCGACCATACCCCTTTATTATTATGCGATTCCCAAACGCGCCCGTCATGGTATATAAAAAGTGTATGCCCGTCAGATGTAATTGTAACGCTGGCAAGGTTATCTTCGCTGCTGCTCAAATGCAATTGGTTTGAAAATACCGAAGGCGTCTGCCAATGCCCTGAATCTTTATGCGAAATGAAAATATCTTCATAATACTGGTCTGTCATAAAATCTTTTTTGCCTTGCTGACTGGTAGGGCGCCGCGAGGTGAAAATTATAGTCGAATCGTGGTTCAATAAAACCTGCGCGTACTCGGGATAGGGGGAATTGATTGTTCCGCCTAAATTTTTTACATAAACAGCGTGAAACTTATTATCGAGCAGATAACCTGAAGAATCGGCAGAGCGGCTTACCAAAACAGGCGCGTCAGAACATATTTCTATAGTATGTTTTACTTCCTTGAGCAGGGTTTCGTCAACCCTGCTTTTGGGGTCAATATGCTCAATGTATTTATTTAACGCAATAACAGCGGCGCCATAGTTTTTTAATAATGCATAGCAATTTCCGATATAGTAATACGCGTCAATTATGGTATCATCTTCACCCGGGCCTGAAAATTTAATGGTATTGAGAAAGTAGGGCAGCGCCTTAACTTTAAAAGAATCGGAGAGGTAGTAAATGGCTCCTACCTGGAAGTTGGCATAAGAATCGGTCGAATCAATGGCAAGCGCCTGCAAATAATATCCCTGCGCTTTTTGAAGATGCGATTTATTGAATTCATTGTCACCTTTCCGGATAAGCTTATTAGCCGTTTTATCACCGCTGGCAAATAATGAGTTGCTAATCAATAGTGCCAGCAATGATACAATTAACAGAGTGGGTTTACCAAGATTGCACATTCAGGATGATTATTTATTTTTATTCTCCTGGCCCTGGGGTTTTAAGTTATCGGGTACAAATGAAGGGTGCTCAACTTTTACAGGAATACTCGAGCTTATTATTTTGAACTCAATGCGGCGGTTCAAAGCCATGCCTTTGCGGTTCCATGAACCATCGGCATTTTTGTTTTTGGCAACCGGCTGGGTGGGTCCGTATCCTTTGGCCACAAAACGGTTTTTGTCTATACCTAAATTTACCAGGTAATCAACCACAGCTTCGGCGCGGGCCTGGGACAGGGGAGTATTAATTTTATCGCTGCCTTGCGAATCGGTATGACCCGAAATTTCAACAGTAATACCCGGCAGCATTTTCATCAAATCGTAAACTTTATGCAATTCAGGGTCCGATTCAGGAGAAAGAGTGGCTTTGCCGCTGGGGAAGAATATATTTCTCAGCACAATCTTTTCCCCGACTCCAAGCGGGCGCATATCAATAGCCTGGTCTAATATCTGGTATGAGGTGCTGTCGCGCACATCCAGGTTTTCCGAGTGGAAGAGGTAACCTTCTGCCTGGTACGTAATATTATAATTTCTGCCTGACGGTAAAATAAACAGGAACTTACCGGTTGCCGAGTTGGGATGGTAAACGCCTATCTGTTCGCCTGTAGCATTATCGGTTACAACAATTTCTACGTTCTGGGGTATGTTCGGGTGGGCGCTGTCGAGTGAAGATTTAACAGTACCGCGGTAAACCGTAAGGGCTTCTTCTTTCTTCTCGGGGAAATTGATTTTGTAAATATCCAGGTCGCCATATCCTGATTCTTTAAACGAGGAATAATAGGCTCCTTTGCCATTGGCTGTGGGGAAGAAGAAAACATCATCGCCGGGCGTGTTTACAGGATAGCCCATATTTATTGGGTTTCCCCACTGGCCATTGCTGTCCAATTCGCAATAAAATATATCAAATCCCCCCATAGTATTGTGGCCTGTAGAACTGAAGTACAGGGTTTTACCGCTTGGGGCAATAAACGGAGCATCTTCTTCAAATTCGGTATTGATTTTCGGGCCGAGATTAATGGCTTTGCCCCATTGCCCGTTAGGTAATAACCTGCTCATATAAATATCGCGCCCGCCAAAACCGCCGGGGCGGTTGCTGGTAAAATAAAGCGTTTGCCCGTCGGCGCTGATACTTGCGCTGGGCTCCCAGTATTTTGAATCTACATTTTCATTAAGTTTTTCGGGAGTGGACCAAACTGTTCCATTCAGGTGGGTAGTGTAAATATTGCCATCGCCATTGTCGTCGCGGTAAATAAATATAGTTTGACCATCGGGCGAAATACTGACCGTTGCAGAATGCTGCCCGATATTATTTATTGGCGGGCCAATATTAAACGCCTGGTGCCATTGCCCGCCGACATTGTTGGCCATATATACATTTTCGAAATACTGGCCTGAAAAATCTTTAGGCGCCTGCGGATTGGAAGGCCTGCGCGAAGTGAAAAATACCTGAGATTCGTCAGCGGTAACCACCGGTGAATAGTCAGCGTATTGAGAGTTAATGCTGTCA
The DNA here is from genome assembly GCA_052325425.1 of Bacteroidia bacterium. GTDB lineage: Bacteria > Bacteroidota > Bacteroidia > JABEUT01 > JABEUT01 > JABEUT01. The sequence continues at coordinate 49,929 of JBKQUY010000062.1, forward strand.
TTCAGAATGGTTACTTCCATTTTTACCGGGTTTGCCATTAATTGTTTTCCCGTGTTACACATCTGTATATCCCTGTTCACTTCATTTATTGTTGCCTTATCGCTCACGCTGTCAAGGAAAGTTTTGAATTTGTTATAATACGTAATGGCAGTATCGAACTGGTATGAGGCATGATAAGCTTTGGCAAGGAAAAGGAAAGCATCGGAAGGCGCATGCTTTTCTTTTAAGCTCGATGGATTATATTTATCTGAAATATCTGCACAGGCCTTTATAAGGTACGGAATTGCTTTTTCCTGGTGAATGGGTGAATAGAGGTAACATTGGCCAATCTGAAACTTCACGCTGTTATTATCTCCCTGGGCGGAGTCAATAGACAGAAACAAAGGCAATGCCTGTGAATATTGGTCATTGTTCATTTTAATTTCAGCCTCTTCATATTTCTTCTTCAGGTCCTGCGCGCCAAGAAATGAAGAGAAAAAGAAAGACAATAACAATACCAGGCCTGCACTAATTCTAAATTTCATATTCCTGTAGTAAAATAATCTCAAACTGTTCGGTTAATATCGAAAGCTTCCAAATAGTCAGCCACTTTTTTCACAAAATTACCTCCCAATGCGCCATCAACAACACGGTGGTCATAAGCAAAAGAAAGGTACATCATGTGCCTGATGCCAATAACATCTCCCATCGGAGTTTCAATAACAACAGGTTTTTTCTTTATCACCCCGGTGGCAAGTATGGCAACCTGTGGCTGGTTTATTATCGGAGTTCCCATAATATTTCCAAATGAGCCTACATTGGTAAGGGTAAATGTGCCGCCTGTAATTTCATCGGGTAAAAGCTTGTTATTACGAGCACGGTTTGCCAGGTCATTAACAGATTTCGTTAAACCCAGCAGGTTTTTTTGGTCAGCGTTGCGTATTACAGGAACTATCAGGTTACCGGTAGGCAATGCCACAGCCATGCCGATGTTAATGTCTTTATGGCGTATTATTCTTGTTCCGTCAACTGAAACGTTGACGAGCGGATAGTCTTTTATTGTTTTTATTATTGCCTCAATAAACACAGGGGTAAATGTTATCTTTTCTCCTTCGCGTTTTTCAAACGATGTCTTTATTTTATCCCTCCATAATACTATATTAGTCACATCGGCCTCAACAAACGAAGTTACGTGCGGCGAAACATGCTTTGACATAACCATGTGGTCGGCAATAAGCCTGCGCATACGGTCCATTTCAATTACTTCGTCGTTAGGCCCTATTGTAAGTGGCTTAGGTTGAATAATTGCACCATTGGTTTTCGGCTGCACGCCTTTTTCAGTCTCGGTAAGTAAAGTTTGCGCAGCATGTGCAGCATTATTGTTATTGCGATTAGGCAGGTATGCAAGTATGTCATTTTTTGTAACCCGCCCTGCTTTACCGCTGCCCTGTATGTTTTCGAGTTCCAGAACACCAATGCCTTCTTTTTTTGCAATACTCCTTACTAATGGAGAATAAAATTTCCCGCCTGCTGAAAAGCGGCCAATAGGTTCAGCAATTTCTACAGTGCTTTTCTTAACTGCCGCGGGAGTGGCTGAAAGTGTCTTTTTAATTTCAGAAGCAGGCGCTGCTCCCTGCCCCCTACCCCCTGGAGGGGATATTAATGATTCAGCAGTTGCCACGGTAGAAAACATAGCAATGGGTTTACCAACTGCTATTACATCACCTTCTTTACATAGCTTTTTTACGAGAATGCCTTCTGAAGGTGCAGGTATCTCAGAATCAACCTTATCGGTCGCTATTTCAACAAGCGTTTCATCGGCTTTTACCTTATCACCTTCGTTCTTTACCCACTTAATTATGGTTGCCTCAGTAACGCTCTCGCCCATTTTGGGCATCAATATCTCTGTTTGCGACATGGCCAGCAATTTTGCAATCTTGCAAAGGTAAGGTTTTATTTGAATCTGCTTATATTTAGTGGCTTAACCAAACCACAGCATAGTTTATATAAAAAGCTACATTTTTCAATTATGTATCTTTGTTAAATATTAATAACCATAGTTATACAATTTCCTTACAATATTCTTAATAAGTAAAATGAGTATAATAAAGGTAAAATTATGACCCCTGATATTCAAAAAACCGGGAAAAAAAATAAAATTCTCTATTTCGCTACCGGCCCGGCAACATTTGTCAAAAATGATATAGGCTTTCTCTCCAAAGATTACGATGTAAAACCATTTTACTTTGTTCCTTCTAAAAAAATATACACCCCTTTTTCCTATTTAAAGCAGTGCTTTTTCCTGCTTCAGCAAATCTGGACAACCAATTTAATGATTTGTTATTTCGGGGGGTATCATTCGTTACTTCCGGCTGTTTTCGGGAAGATTTTTGGTAAACCATATTTGGTTATTGTCGGCGGGACAGATTGTGTATCTTTTCCTTCAATTAATTACGGCAATTTTCATAAAAAGATTCTGGGCAAAATAACCTGTGCTTCCTATAACCTGGCCACCTGTATTCTGCCGGTTCATAAAAGCCTTGTGCAATGTGATTATTCTTACCAGGATAAGGATTTTAATAAGCAAGGATATATGAATTTCTGCCAGGGACTTAAGACGCCTTATCAAGTCATAAGTTTTGGTTTCGACCCTGAAAAATGGGCAATATCGTCCGGTAAAATACCCAATTCGTTTATTACCGTAGCTGCAGGGCTTGGCAGTGAATACAGGGTAAAACTTAAAGGCATAGACCTGATTACAGAGGCTGCGAAAAGTTTCCCCGATGCTCATTTTACCATTGTTGGTTCTCCCGAAGGATATAAGTTGCAAGGTAATCCTTCAAATATCACTACCTATTCATTTGTTCCGAATGATGAATTGAGTAATATATATGGCAAGCACGAATTTTATATACAGGTTTCTATGTCAGAGGGTTTCCCGAATGCAATTTGCGAAGCTATGACCTGCGGATGCGTACCTATTGGCTCTGATGTGGGCGCCATACCTGATATTATTGGCGATACCGGCTTTATATTATACAAAAGAGATACAGAGAAATTCAAGGAACTATTGAAAACAGCAATTAATTCGGATAAAAAAACTCTTTCGGAAAAAGCGAGACAGCGAATGATTACAAATTACCCGAAAGACCTGAGAAAAAATCAACTGTTGGCTTTGGCCGCAAAATTAATTGGATGACAGAGAATTTTAAAAAATAATGCCCGATACCATGAATAACAGCGCAAAATTATATACAGCATTTAGTGAAGCTTTGAATATGAAGTTGGAAGATATTAATGATAAACTGCAATATCAGAATATTCCCCAATGGGATTCTATATCACATATGGTATTAATAAGTACCATAGAAGAAAAATTCGGGGTTTTATTGGAAACAGATGATATAATAGATATGAGTTCAGTGGGAAAAGCTAAAGAAATATTGAAAAAATATAATATCAGTTTTTAATGGGGCTTTTATCAGGTAAAACAGCTATAATAACCGGCGCTTCAAGTGGTATTGGAAAAGCAATTGCGGAATTGTTTGCCCGGGAAGGAGCAGATTTAGTTCTTCTTTCGCTGAATTATGAAGAATTACAGGGAGTACATGATTCACTGACTTCAAAATTTACAGGTAAATATGTAATTTACCAGGCTGATGTAAGGAATGCAAAGCAGTTAAAAGAAGTGTTTAATGACATACATGCAAACGGAATAGTACCTGATATTTTGGTTAATAATGCCGGCATTAATAAGGATATGACGTTGCAAATGGCGAAACCTGATGTAATTGAGGATATTTATGCGACGAATGTTTTTGGCACTATGTATTGTTCGCAATTGTCACTCAGGTTTTTTATGAAGAAGAAAAACGGTTCAATAATTAACCTGAGCTCTATAGTTGGCAAATATGGAAATATTGGACAAAGCATATATGGCTCAAGCAAGGCAGCAGTAATAGGATTTACCAAATCACTCAGTAAGGAGCTTGCATCTCTCAATATCCGTGTAAATGCAATTGCCCCGGGCCTGACAGATACAGGTATGGCAAAAAGGATGAGTGAGAAATTTTACCGTAAAAATGTTTCAATGATTGGAATGAAAAGGATTGGCAAGCCTGAAGATGTAGCAAAGGTAGCCTTGTTTCTTGCATCCGATTTATCGCAATTTGTTACCGGCCAGGTTATTGGAGTTGATGGCAGTATGGTTATATAAACTGACTTAAATTTATTATGTCTCCACTTTTTGAGTTTCTTGAACGTAACCATAATCCTAATCTGGAGTTCATTGACTCATCAACAGGAGAAAGGGTAAAGTGGGATGATATAGTAAATAATTTGCCCGGATTTTTTTCCCGCAAGAAGGAACTTGCATTTCTTTATCTCGATAATTCATTTGAATCAGTCAGAATGTTGCTTGCATTTATAAAAAGCAATCATGCTGTTTGTCTTTTGGGCAGTTCACTAAATATTGAATTTAAAAAACGGCTGGAGGCAATATATAAACCGGCATATATTGTTGACACGTTAAGAAATGACATTGGCAATAATATTGAATTTGATGGTGTGGGTATGAAAGTGTATAAGCAGGAAGAGTATGAAAGCCATATACATCCCGATATTAAAATATTGCTTTCCACATCTGGTACTACCGGTTCGCCCAGGTTTGTAAAATTAACCGATAATAATTTTATTGCGAATACTCAGTCAATAATTGAATACCTGCCTGTTTCTGGTTCAGATGTTTGTGCACTGAACTTGCCTATATATTATTCTTACGGGCTATCCGTTTTGTTTACCAATATTGCAAGGGGTGGTAAGATTATATGCACGAATGAAAGTGTTTTATCCCGAGGCTTCCGGACCATGTTTGAGAAGTATAAGTGTACCACACTGTCCGGGGTTCCATATACTTATGAAATGTTATTGCGCTCAGGGTTTGTCAAACAAAAATATCCTTCGCTAAAATATATTACCCAGGCTGGAGGTAAGCTTAACGAGAAAACCTTAAAGATTTTTGCTGATTATTGTAAGCATAATAACATTGAGTTTTTTGTTATGTATGGACAGACCGAAGCTACTGCAAGAATGTCATATTTGCCTCCCGCAAAACTTACTAATAAGTTGGGGTCGGTGGGAAGGCCAGTTAAAGATGGGAAATTCAGGATTGAAACAGGAACAAATGAATTAATTTACAGTGGCCCAAATGTAGGCTGCGGCTATGCCGCCAGTTTGAATGATTTGGAAAAGTGTGATCCTCTCAAAGAGCTTCGTACAGGTGATATTGCCTCGGTTGATAATGATGGAGATTATTATATTATTGGCAGATTGAACCGTTTTGTAAAGCTTTTCGGCTCAAGAATAAGCCTTGACGAAGTTGAAAATGACCTCAATAAAAAATATGGCTGTTTTATAGGCTGTACAGGATTGGATGAAAAGATACTGCTGCTGTTTTCAACTAATAAAAATATTGATTCTGAAGATATCCGGAGCTATGTTTCGATATATTACAAATTGCACATATCGGTCATTAAATATCTTTTTACTGAGGATATTCCATTGACCGGAAATCAAAAGGTAAACTATCAATCTGTTATTGAAAGCTATTTATCGGGGCAAGATGTTTGAATAAAGGCCAATAATTCTGAAGTGGTTGCAAATTTAAGCATGGAATTTAAAGGGGATTTCGAGTCGATTTGAAGTTAAAATAAAAAAATTATATTTGTAAAAAAAATCAAAAAAATGAAAAACAAATCACTTTTAATTGCAATAGCATTCCTTACAGCAGGCTTAATTGGATGCTCTAAAGACGGTGCT
>JBKQUY010000063.1:0-30106 GCA_052325425.1 Bacteroidia bacterium
ACCTGCCGGTGGCGGGATTTTGAGCATAAGAATTTACCGCTTTAACATTACCAAAGTAAGAAGTTATTCCCATGGCAGCTCCTATAATAGGATTCAGAACGAAATTTGTGGGAGGAAGGGTTGAATGGCTGGTATCTTTTAACGAATCGCCGACAGGGGCAGCGGGTAAGAATTCAGTTGGTTTTATTGAATCCCTGTCTCCTTTATGTACCATAGCCCTTGCACTTCCTGCGGAAACAAGAAGTACTACAGCCAAGTTTAACATAAATAGGGAAACTTTCTGCATATATATTTTTACCTGCATTAAAATTTATACGAAAGTAACCGTTTTTTGGTTACGGATACCATTGATCGTGCGTAATCATAAGCGCAGCCTGCACCGTAATGCGCTGGCCGCTATTGTATGCCACGACAAATGCATCGTTTACTCCCTTCGATTTTACAGCATCCCTGTGGTCGTGAGCATCTTTATAAACATTGTATTTACCAACTATGTATTTGGTGAATCCTTCTGCCATTTCCAGTGTAATTCTTTCCCTGATATTATTTCTGCTTGCAAAATAGCTCTTAAAATCCCTCAAAGGATTGTGCAAGGCCATAATCTGCACGTGGTATAACACCCCGCTGGTAGTTGCCTCAGGAATTATAGTGCCTTGCGGTGTTGGGTTAGGGGTAGGATTAGGCGTTGGGTTCGGAGTAGGATTGGGCGTTGGGTTGGGTGTAGGGTTCGGGGTTGGGTTAGGTGTAGGATTCGGAGTTGGATTGACCATAGTAATTTGACCGGCTCCTGAAACCGTGAATGTTGTTCCGTTAATAGGATATTTATCGGCTGCTCCGTTATACACGAAGGAGAAAGTGCCTATAACTGACTGGTCGCCCGAAACGCTGCCTCCGACATTAAGCTTGTAAGTAACGGTGAATACACTGTCGGCAGGAAGGCTGAGCCATACCATTTTCATTTTATTATCAACAAAAGTAAACGATGCGCTCTGCAAGTCACCTTGGGCCGCTGTACAGCCGGCCGGAATTATTTCCTGTAATTTAGCGAAACCACCCAGGCTTCCTTTGTGTACGGTAACACTTACAGTAACTGTACCCCCCGGTGCAACACTTGCCGAAGAGAAACTGCGGGTAGCAAATACCCCATCTTTTGAAGGAGAAGGAGCCGGATTATTAGCCTGAGCCTGGCTGCCTGCTCCACTTCCTGCCCCATTTCCGGAACCATTACCGGCGCCACTGGTGTTACCGGGATTAACAGGGGGCTGCTGGGTTTGATTACCCGAAGCTACAGCGCCACCACCCATGTGCGTAGTATCCTGCGGGGCAACGGTCTGAGTTGTGGGAGTAACAGTCTGTGTATTGGTAGCCGCCATACTACCGGCCTGGTGCGTAGTATCCTGCACAGTGGTTGTATTGGTCGCAACTGCTGCGCCGCCGCCAATAGTAATAGTCAGGTTGTTTGCGTCAACTTCAGTTTTTTGCTGGTCGGCTACATATAAAAACTTACCGCCTATATTCTGGTTACCCGAAACGCTTGCATCAACCGTTACGGTATATGATATTTTAAGGGTCTGGTCGTTGGGAATGGATGCCCAGATAAACTTAATGGCATTTCCGGAAGAAAGCACCGTGGAACTGTTCTTTTGAACTGCCGTTGCGGTAAAGCCCTGGGGTAAGGTGGCCTCGTATTTTGCGAAGCCGGTGGCGTCGCCTTTATTTATTGTTACCTCGACTGTGAAAGTTGAACCTGGATCTGCGTTACCGGGAGCCGTTTGTGTTACAGTTACACCTGCCTGTAAGAATATTTGGTAAACGAATAACCCAATTAGGTTGAACAGTAATACGAGGTATTTAATCATATTTTATAGTTATTGGTCATCTTGCTCAAAGAAGTAGTCAATTAAATCGTTAATATCTTTAACTGTCATCGGACAAGTCCCATTGAAAAAATCGTCTATCGTTTCTGTAATCTCCTGCGAGGTTATATAACCATCCTTGTTTTTATCGGCATACTGGAACCTTTTCGGCAGCTTGGCATAGCTGTAATTACCATGCGCGCGTTGTTCGCTCTCAACCTGCTTTAAAAGGCCACCCGTAGGGTTTTTGTTAAACGCTTCACTTCTGTCCACTGCCGAAGTATCGCGGCGATTGTAACGCGCATTAAGCGAATCTTCATTAGCCTGGGTATATACCGTTTGCTTAACTGTATCATCCACCGAAATTTCATTCCACTTCACGTTCAAATATGGGGTATCATCTCCACCAGGAGCTGTTTTTTTCTTCGTAAAATGGTATTCCACCGTACAGAAAGAAAAGAGGTACTTATCGTTAACAACTTTGGTATTAGATGTAGAACTGCTGCTGACAAGATTACTATATTGCTCAATATTATCAGTGAAAGTAAAATAATACGCAGCCTGTATATTAATGGCAAGGTTATCGGTAACCCTTAGTTTAGCGCCCAACCCGACAGGAACACATTCGGTGGTGCCGCTGCCTAAAAGAGTAGAGTAATTATAACTGCGTTGCACAATTTGAGCAGTAACAATATCCTGGGAATTAAATGCTTCATTGCGAATGGTGCCATCGGGCCAGTAATAATACTTTTGTCCCTGGGCATCATACAAGTCGGTATATGTGCTATATAACATGAAACTGAACCCTGTATAAATATATGGAGCTATTACCGCATCCTTTTTAAGCAGCAATCCGTCAAAATGAAGATTAAGAATAAGCTCGCCCTGTGTGAAATTTGACTGGAAGTTTTTATTCTTGGTAGAATCAGTTGACCTTTCACTGGAAGCCAGTTCACCTATTATACCATTAAGTTGAATGCCGAGGAAATCTACCGGCCTGTCCTCTATTCCAAATGTATAACCGGTACGCACAGTGCTGTAGCTGGTTATGTTGCTTTGCTGGTTAATATTTCCGTTGAAATAGGTAACGCCCACTCCACCCATTAAAGATGGAAGGAAGGAATGCTTTGCCGTATCGTGCTTGGCTTGCGAAGCATTGCTTGTACTGTCAGGCTTAGACTGTGAAAATCCACTCATGGATATTGCAGTTAAGATTGCGATGGGTAAAAATCTAGTGTTGCTCATGTAACTTTTGTTAGATGAATCTTACATTATTTTCGACAAAACCGAACTTTTTGTCCATCGCAAATATAGTCTATTTAAACTTAATTTATATGCTATTAAGGCAAAACTACAAGGGAATAAAAGACAAATTCCCTTAGTACAGTGGCACTTACTAACAACAGAATGTTAAGAAGGGAAAATTATTTGATACGGCATTTCTTCCGAATGCCTGATTTCACAGGGTTAACAGAATGTTAAGCATCATGCAACTTTTTTAATTGTATTTTAGCGCCGCAAAAATGATTTTTGTGTTTTTTTAATGGAATGCTGATGACACAGATAATTATGATTAATATGGATAATTATAAAATGTATCTGCCGCAAAGGACGCAAAGAATTTTCTTCGTGCGCTCTGCAGGCTGTTTCCCGGCGCTCTTTACGGTTTCTGCATTTAATATTTAAACACTGTGGCTTTTTGCGAACAAATAAATCTAATTTTATCATAAACAATCAGTGTTATCTGCGTTCTATATGAGTAAAACCGGAATATTATTAGTTAACCTCGGTACGCCCGACAGCCCTGAAACAAGCGATGTGCGCAAATACCTTGCTGAGTTTTTAAATGACGAAAGGGTAATTGACATATCTGCCGTGCAGAGAAAATTGCTTGTGAATTTTATTATTGCTCCTACCCGGGCTCCCAAGTCTGCCGCGCAATATAAAGAGGTGTGGACCAAAGAAGGCTCTCCCCTTTTACTGCATGGGATAAAATTGAAAAATAAGTTGCAGAAACATCTGGGGCATAACTATATTGTAGAATTAGCCATGCGTTACCAGCTGCCTTCATTAAAAAAAGTTCTTGATAAACTGACGCATGATTCACATATAGAAAAATTAATTGTAGTTCCGTTATACCCGCATTATGCCTCATCGAGCACCGGCTCAACCATAAAAAAAGTGATGGAGCTATTGTTAAATAAAGAAGTAATACCTGCCACTTCCATAGTAGGGCCGTTTTTTAACAACCCTCACTATATTGATGCATTTGTAAAAATAATATTGAAGCAATTTAATTTGCAGGAATACGACCACTTTTTATTCAGCTACCACGGATTACCGGAAAGGCATATAATGAAAGGCTCTGCCCAGTGCGGCATGAATTGCCGGTTAGGAGACTGCTGCAAAACATTTTCTGACAAGAATTTTTATTGCTACCGGGCAGAATGTTTTGAAACCACACGGCTGCTGGTGGCTGCATTAAACCTTAAAGAAGGTACATATTCCTCTACCTTTCAATCGAGGTTGGGGCGCGACCCCTGGATAAAACCCTATACCGATAAAGCTATTGAAGAACTGGCTAAAAAAGGAGTAAAAAAAATATTAGCCTTCTCCCCTGCTTTTGTCGCCGACTGCCTTGAGACATTATATGAAATACGCATAGAATACAACCGCCTTTTCCAGGAACATGGTGGCACTCATTTGCACCTTGCAGAAAGCCTTAACGATAATGATGAGTGGGTGAAGGCGCTGGGGGAAATAATTCTCAAGTAATGAATATAGAATATTGAACGGCGAAGCCCTCATGAGTTCAAAGAAATAAGCGCTCTGCGAGTAATATTGAATAACGAATTAAATATCAATGTTCGTGGCTTCATGTTATTGCTTTATTTCATTACCGTTAATGCGTTGCGGTAGTTGCTTTAAAATAATTTTGTGACCTTCCGCTATCGCCAGTGCCAAAAAACAACAATATTGAATCATCATTTTCCCATAGATTGTCAACGATTAAATCATTGCTTTTGGTTAATGCGATTCTTATTCTGTCAATGTCGCACTGATTATACACAACCGGAAAAAACGGAGGGAATTCCATATTCTTATTCCGTAAATAAATTTCGTAATAGCCTTTCTTTGTAAGTATTCCGTCAAATAACTTTTCTGTGTAATTACCGCCCGAGTCTGCAAATGTTACCTGCAATTGTCCACTGGTATTTATTTTAAATGAAAAGGAATGCGATTCGTCTGAATGAGATATACCGAAAAGTTGCGGTAATGTCTGGGCATACATTTTTTCCGATGTAAAGCTGTAACTTCCACTTGATTTATAAGGTTGACTTAAAAAAGTCCCTGAAAAGTCTCTGTCAATAGCCTTAAACTCCGATTTATTAATTTTCAGGCCCGTCCCGCATGAACAAAGAAGAAATACCGCTATCGGGATTAAAAATGGCTTCATGCTAGTGCTTTACAGAGTAAAGTTAATGATTTTCCACAACTGCATTAAGTATGCCAAAAATGGAAAAACACCAGATAATCAGGTGTTTATATTTATGTTACACTTTTTAAGAGCCAAAAACATTTAAAAACCTAAAAATCAATCGGTTAAATAGTGTTACACTACCCAAAAGTGTAACATTGTGTAACCCACTCCACTTTTCAATCAGGAGTACAAATCTCTGTGAACCTCTATTTACTCTGTATTAAAAACAAACACTTTGACAGGCTCAGTGTGACGAGGCTGGTTCCTTACTCCTTATTCCTTACTCCTCCAATCCAAAGCTAAAAAATATTGAAATAGGGGTATTTCGGATGAAAAATATTCTTATCTTTGCCGTCCATTTTAAAAAAACATGAATAAAAGCAAGCAATACGAAACCGTATTTATCCTTACCCCGGTGCTATCGGAAGAGCAAACAAAGGAAGCGGTTGAATTTTACCGCAAAACCCTTAAGGACCAGGGCGCTAAGATAACCAATGAAGAGCATTGGGGATTGAAAAAACTGGCATATCCAATTCAGAAGAAAAGCACAGGTTTTTACCATGTAATACAGTTTGAAGGGCCTGCAACATGTGTTAAGGAACTTGATATTACCTATTACAGGGATGAGCGCATCCTTCGCTACCTCACAGTAGCGCTTGACAAGCACGCTCTTGCTTACCTCGAAAAAAGGAAAACAAGGTTGGGCAAAGGCAAGGAAAGCGACCACAAGAAAGGCAAAGTAGAAACTACATTAAATTAATATAACAAGCAATGGCAGCAGAAAGCACAGCAGCAGTAGCCCCGGGCAATGAAGTACGTTATCTTACCCCGCCTCCTATAGAGGTAAAGAAAAGAAAGTATTGCCGCTTTAAAAAATACGGTATCAAGTACATTGATTATAAGAACCCTGATTTTTTAAAGAATTTTATCAATGAACAAGGCAAGTTATTGCCTGTCCGCATTACCGGTAACTCATCGAAGTACCAGCGTAAAGTTGCGCAGGCAGTAAAAAGGGCGCGCCACCTGGCTTTATTGCCTTTTGTAGGCGACCTTATTAAATAATATTAATAGCACCAGACATGGAAATTATCTTAACCAAAGACGTAGAAAACCTCGGCAGCCAGCACGAACTTGTAAAAGTACGCCCGGGCTATGCCAGGAACTTTTTGATACCCCGCGGCCTGGCACAGGTTGCAACTGAGAGCAACCGCAAAGCATTGGCAGAACTGTTGAAACAAAGGGCTCATAAAGAAGAAAAAGCCAAAACATCGGCAGAAGAAGCAGCTAAGAAGCTGAAAGATATCCTTGTTAAAATACCGGCCAAGGTTGGTGAAAACGGCAAGATATTCGGTTCAGTTAATGCCATTCAGATTGCTGAAGCCCTTAGCAAGCTTGGCTTTTCAGTTGACCGGAAACATATTGACGTTGCCGCTGAACATATTAAAACTACAGGCAAATATACTGCCAATGTCCGCCTCTTCAAGGATATTACAGCAGAAGTAGCTTTTGAGGTTGTAGCTGAGTAATTGGTAGTGACACAAAATTTTGTGTCATACTCTTATATTTTTCCCCCGGCAGTAGATTTTACTTTCGGGGGTTTTTTATTGTATAAAATTGTATAAAAAGGAGGTAAAATTTTGCGTCCTTACTCCAAATCTAAAGACATCTGGCTTGGCCCGCGATGCTTCTTAGGCGGCTTTTCTTCCTTCTTTGCCGGTGAATGCGGCACTTCGTGTGGTTTTGCAGGCGATACTGAATGAGAAGATGATTGAGGAGGAGGAACAACAACGGTAACTTTATCCTTCTTAATCTTTTTAGGTGTTGCTGAAGCCTTTGACTTGAATTCTTCAATGGGCGATAGTTCACTCTCTTCAAAGTCAAAACTGCCTATTTTATTACCGCTTCCTGAAGGGCTTTCATTGCCATCGGTATCTAAAGCCTCTTTCGGGGCATTAGGGTCAACAATAAGCTGAACCTCTTTAACCTTGCTGTAATTAAGGGGTTTACCCTGGGCTTTCATGCCCATAACAGGCACTTCATTCATGTTCAGCCTTTCATCAGGCTGCTCTTTGCCTTTATCCTTGCTGAACCTGATTTCTGCAATAATATTATTTTGGTCATTAACAGCCTCTAACTGGGAAGATTCCGCCTCTGATATGAATCTAACCTTTTTATCGGTAAGTTCGGGAATAAAGCGCTTGATATAGTATTTCTTCTTCTCACCTTCCCAATATACCGTTGTAATTACTCTTTTATCATTGTACTTTGAAATAAGCACAATGTCTTCCTCAAAATGCGATGTAAGTTCGAAACTGCTTAACCTGTAACTTCCATCCTGTGTTATTACGAGAATCTTGTCATCTCCTGCAAACTCACCAACGTAGGTTCCTCTTTCCTCCGTATTCAGGCGGTGCACCGTATCATCAAACCATATCTTTTGCGCGCTTAAGGTAGATACGCCTTTCTCTTTCTGGTTAACCTTGCGCACAGGATATTTAGTTACCGTATTGCCCATGGCATCGCGGCCTTTAATTGCCAGGTCGGCAAAATTCACATCAAATACCTTAACACGCGCCGTAGTTGTAGCTTTAAGGTTTACCGTTACCACTTCAGCTTCTCCATTGGGGTTGGCAGTCAGGTAAAGCACTTCCGAGCCTTCGGTGCCACGTGTTAATACATAGTCCTTATCCCTGATGACCGAGGTAACTGCAAAGCGTTTCATAAAGGTAGTTCCCCTGGCTCCATCGCGATAAACCATGTTGTAAATGGTGCGCTCATCGTTGCGCTTAAATATATTTATGTATAGGATGTCTTTCCCAACAAAAGCTTTCTCGGCTATACGGGTAACCAGCATGGTTCCGTCTCTGCGGAATACTATAATATCATCAATATCGGAGCAATCACAGACAAACTCATCTTTGCGCATACTATAACCTGCAAAACCTTCTTCCCTGTTTACATAAAGCTTTTGGTTCGAAGCAACCACCTGTGTGGCAACAATAGTATCGAACGATTTTATTTCCGTCTTACGCTCCCTGCCCTGTCCATATTTCTTCTTAAGTTCCTTATAGTATTCAATGGAGTATTCGGTAATATTATCAAGGTTATGCTGGACTGTTTTCATTTCATCCAACAGCTTTTTCATGAACTCTTCCGCAATAAAGGCATCATACCTGGAAATCCGTTTAATCTTGATATCAGTAAGCTTGATAATATCTTCACGGGTTACCTCGCGTGGGAATTTCTTCTTATATGGCTTTAATCCGGTTTCAATGGCCAGCAACACTTCTTCCCATGTTTCGCACTGTTCAATATCCCTGTATATGCGCTTTTCAATAAATATCTTTTCCAGTGAAGCAAAGTGCAACTGTTCGGTAAGGTCATGCTTCTTTATTTCCAATTCCTTTTGCAGCAAATCAACTGTCCGTTTGGTAGCTATTTCGAGCATTTCGCTTACTCCTAAAAAACGCGGCCTGTCCTTTTCAATTACACAGGCGTTGGGAGATATGGAAACAGCACAATCGGTGAATGCGTATAGCGCATCTATGGTTTTATCAGGTGAAACACCTGAAGGCAGGTGAATTAATATTTCAACAAATTCAGCCGTATTGTCTTCTATGTTCCTGATTTTTATTTTCCCCTTTTCATTGGCAGTTACAATAGATTCGATAAGCGAGGTTGTGGTAGTTCCGAATGGTATTTCAGTTATTACAAGAGTCTTTTTATCGGTTATATTTATCTTAGCCCTGATAATAACCCTTCCTCCCTTTAAGCCATCATTATAATTGGAGAAATCGGCCATGCCGCCTGTAGGAAAATCAGGCTGAACATGCGGTTTCCTGCCTTTTAAAATAGTTATGGAAGCATCAATAAGTTCATTGAAATTATGGGGCAATATTTTGCACGCCAGGCCGACAGCAATGCCTTCGGCGCCTTGCGCCAAAAGCAAAGGGAACTTCACAGGCAAAGTAACAGGCTCTTTATTCCTTCCATCGTAACTGGCCTGCCAGATAGTGGTCTCGTCATTAAATACCACATCAAGGGCAAATTTTGAGAGCCGCGCCTCAATATAACGCGGTGCGGCTGCAGAATCGCCTGTGTATATATTTCCCCAGTTTCCCTGGGTATCAATCAAAAGTTCACGCTGGCCAAGCTGTACCATTGCATCACCAATTGATGCATCGCCATGCGGATGGTATTTCATGGTATTACCTATGATATTAGCGGTCTTATTATAACGTCCATCCTCCAACTCCATCATAGAATGCAGGATTCGCCTTTGGACAGGTTTTAATCCATCCTCCAGCGCAGGAACAGCGCGTTCAAGTATTACATAGGAAGCATAATCGAGAAACCAATTCTGGTAAAGTTGAGGCAGGTGAGTTACATGCGTAGAGTCTTCCCCGCCGGAAATGTTATCATCATTCCCGTTACCCGGTAATTCATTCCCGTTGTCATCTTCTTCTTTCCTGCCTTTATCGTCCATTATATATTTTGAAGTGCGGCAAAAATAAGCTTTTGCCCATGTTATCAGAGGTAAGGAATGGACAAGATTTAAACAGTGACAGGGAATTTACCAACAAAAAAGCCCGAAAAACACTATCACAGCCATTTATTACCTGGTAATAACCATCTTTTTGGTAATCAACTTACCATTCACATTGAATGTATAGAAATATAACCCGGGCGTAAATTGTTCAGCGTTTAGATTAATGCTATGCTGACCGGGGATAACTTTATCATAAATGCTATTTATAAGGACCCTTCCTGTTACATCATAAACAGTAAAAACCACATCTGACGGGCTGGTTATATTATAATTAATCTGCGATGATTTTGAAAAAGGATTAGGGAAATTTTGAGAAACATAAAAGCCATTCGTGTTCAATTGGTTAATTCCAAGTGGAAAAGTAGTAACCATAGCATACACATTTATGTTCTGGAAATTTGAAGCCCCATCGGTTCCGGGGTCAAAAACAGTATCACTATCGCAATTATAGTAAAACATGGCTCCATTAGCAGTCGGGTAAAGCCCGGCTGATTTATACCTGTTATACAAAACAAAGCTATTGGCAACAAAACTTCCCGTTGAGTCCAAAACCTTTGAATAATTGCTTGGTTCGGCAAGCGTATACGGACCGCCTCCGTCGCAATTGCCTATAAAGCTGCCATATCCATATATAAACCAGCAACTGTCAATCTTTGCGCCGTAATATTTTACGGTTACTGCAAATTTCGTACCGGATGCCAAGGCGTAATTCTCAGGTATTTTTAGATAACTTGCATAAGAACTATTATTGGTATCTCCAATAACTTCATTAATAATCGTGGTATCCTTTAAAATGGTCGTTAATGGATACCCATAACTATCAACAGCATTTAACTGAACATCAAGAGTGTCTTTATTACCGCTATGGTTGACCTGGATTACAGGAATAATAATTGTATCAATACTCAGGCCACTTACCATGGTTGAACTATAGTACTGCATTGAGTCTGCGTCCACCAGGCTGTCAAAGGCTACAGTGAAGTAATTTACAACATTATAGTTTCCTGCTGAACTGTCTGCCGGGGTTGAATAATGCATATTCATAAGTTGTGCCTGGCCGGGCACATAAAAACTCCCCCATATTTCGGCATCTGCGGAATCATAATTAATAATAAATTCAGTAGTATCGGCAGATATGTTCAGGGGTTTATAAAATGTCCACTTATGCTGTATTGGATTTTTTACTGAGTTAACAGAATTATGGTTTTGTCCAAAGGAAAATAAAAAAAGGGTGCATAAAATGATAACTGAGATTATTTTACGTAACATTTGTAAATCCAATCTTTCCATAATTCCATTCAACTTATGCAAAAATATTGATTTTTCAGGTATAGATTCAATTGGCATTCAATAAATAAGAAAGTCCCGCAGAATTGCGGGACTTTCCAAAATTAAACCAAAATATTAATTACTCAGTAATAACCATTTTCTTGGTTACTGCTTTACCATTCACATTGAATGTATAGAAGTAAATTCCGGGAGTAAATTGGTTAGCGCTAAGGCTAATAATATGCTGACCCGCAGTAACTTCAGAATAGGTGTTCTTGATAATTTCCCTTCCTGTAATATCACAAACGCTGAAAACAACATCTGAAGATTTGGTTAAGCTATAATTGATTTGTGTTGTTTTGTTATAAGGATTAGGGAAGTTCTGGCCTATTGATAAGCCATCACTGGTAATATTATTTACACCTGCTGTAGATGTATCCGTAACAGAAACTTCAGCAAAAATTGCTATATCCTGCCAATCCATGCCCGGAAGTGTGTCCGGAGTACACTCCACATATTCGAAAGCATCACCGTAAGTTGTACTTGGCAATGTTAATGCAGGGCCATTAAAGTTTGCTGCAGTATAATATGTATATCCAGTTGTAAAACTATTTGCTGTTATTTTATTTCTGAATGAAGGGCCAGGTACAGGAATTACTCCGCCGAAATAGGTTGTATCGGGAAGAGGATTAGTGCCAACCGCTGCACAGGTATATGCAACTGAACCATAAAAGAAACCGCAGGTATCCATTTTGGTATTATCATAATACTTCAAAACAACTGCAAATTTAGTAGTACCCGATAAGGTAAGGTTTGGCGCTAATTGCAATACATCGCCACCCATCAACCAGCTATTCCCTTTACCATTAAAACCGGTGTCTTGTATAAGAGTATCAGCCCAAAGTACTTTAGTTGAAGGAATGCCATACTTGCCTAATGTTGTAATTTGAACAATAAGGGTATCATTTTTACCTGATTTGTTGCCTTGTACAATAGGTATATCAAGTGAATCAACAACAACAACATTATTAGTACTTGAAGAATATCCATTTCCTGAAAAACAATCAAGCAAAGTATCAAAAGCAACTGCACATTGATGCAATAAAAAGGCATTAGCTGGGCCATTAGGACCATCGGCGCCAGTATCTTTCACATTATAGTGCATATTCATCTCCTGAACATACTGAAATCCATTAACTGTAGGCTCTCCAATATAAGATAAAAGATTACTTGCTGCCATAAGAGTGTCTGAAATTGGATAATCGATAAAAGCATAATTTGTAGTACCCGTACCTGTTGGCCTGTGAATGGCGCGCCGAATTGCTGATGACTTAACTACATGACCAGTAGTTCTCTTAATGACCCCATTTGTCATGCTTTGTGCAATTGCCCCAACAGTCAGTAATACAAGACTGGCGGTAGCAACTAATTTGGAAACTTTTTTCATAGTGTTTGGTATTAATTTTATTGTTTAAGCTGCTAAAATAGGTATTATTTCAATACAGAGTACTCTTTTTCCTGAAATTTTTGTTAACCTCAAATGAATTAATTGTTAAAATTTGGTATCCCCCATTTACCCTGCACCTTCATTACCTGCTCAATTATATCTCGTACACAGCCTTTTCCGCCCTCTTTATCCGAAATATAGAGCGATATTTCTTTAATTTCATTTGCCGCGTCTTTAGGGCATACCGGCACCCCAACTTTGCTCATTACCTCATAATCTATTAAATCATCCCCCATAAATAATACTTCCTCCATTTTTATATCATACATGCCCACAAATTCCTTCAATACCTCAAGCTTGTCGGTAACTTTCAAATACACATCTGAAATACCGAGACGGTTAAGGCGGTCTTTTACTGCCTTGGAACTGCCCCCGGTAATAACACATAAATGAAAACCACTTTTTACCGCGAGTTTCATAATTACCCCGTCTTTAATATTCATGGTGCGAACCAATTCCCCGCCGGGCATAAGTATCAGGGTTCCGTCGGTAAGAACACCATCTACATCAAATACCATTGCTTTTACCTGGGTAAGCAGTTGTTTAAAGTTCTTTTGCATTTTTATTAAGCCGGATACTTTGGGTTAAAAGCTTATATAATTTGAGGTATTGAGGATTATCTTTCAGCATTTTCCTATGCTTTTTTATAGTCTTTACATCATTCCTGATAGCAGGCCCTGTTTGGTTTTTGGCCGGGTTTCCATCTTGCAGTTTATTTACAGTTTCATGAATAAGAGGCAGCAACACATCAAAAGGAATATCTGCGCCATTAAGAATGTTATATGCAACAGCATATAAATAATTAGTGAAATTATTCGCGAAAACTGCAGCCAAATGCAGTTTTGCACGCTGAGATGAATTTATGTTATATACTTTCCCCTTCAATTCCTTAACCAAAGTCTCCAATTGTTTATATACCTCCGGTGTTGAAGCTTCAATGCAGAATGGTATGCCATTTTTCAACTTAGAATCTTTTGAAAAAGTCTGAAGCGGGTAAAAAACCCCGTAATTATCAGATATCTTTTTCAAGACTTTCATCTCAACGCTGCCCGATGTATGTACTACTATTTTGCCTTTTAAACGCAGTTTTGAGGCGATTTTTTCTATTACATCATCCTTTACTGCTATAATATAAATATCCGCGCCGGTATTTATTTTCTTTAAATCATTTGTACATGGGCATTTCAGAACGCTTCCCTGTTTTCTTGCTGTGGTATTGCTCTTACTATAGACCTGTACAATTTCCCTTTTGCCGGCAAAGGCTAATCCCAGGGCAGTGGCTACTTTGCCTGCGCCAATAAAAACTATTTTACTAATATTTGATCTCATTCTTTTACATCCTATTAAACAACTTCTTGTCTGTCTCTGACTAATTATTTTCAACACAGAGACCACAGAGAATTAAACCACACAGAGGAACACAGAGAATAAAACTAAAAAGAAGAATATGCAATTTTCCCCGTGAAACTCTGTCCGCCCTGTGAACTCTGTGTTAAATTCATCAATGTGCCGGTTCATTGTTGTCAGTTATCTTTTTTCATATTTCCCTTTGCTTCTCTGCGTCTTTGCGGTTAATAATCCGTTTCCTTATAGCAAGAACAGTGCCTAATATCATCACCAAACAGCCTATCCATAAAACATTTATATATGGAAAAATTATTGCTTCCATAACAATGTAGTCCTTTTCTCTATGTCTCGCAACAGCAATTCCTATATCTATTTTATGCAATTTGGGGTCTATTCTTGAGAATGAAAACTTTAATCCCGGTTCATTCAATAAATCATCAATTAAATGCACTTCGTTTCCTGTAATAACATATATAGGTTCCGCGTTATAAGCCTTATGGCTCGAATCAATAATGCTAAGCCTGGCACCAACGGCAATATCCCCATC
The DNA here is from genome assembly GCA_052325425.1 of Bacteroidia bacterium. Lineage (GTDB taxonomy): Bacteria > Bacteroidota > Bacteroidia > JABEUT01 > JABEUT01 > JABEUT01. The sequence goes on from JBKQUY010000063.1 coordinate 14,557, forward strand.
CTTCAAATTGTATTTTTTTAAATCAAGATGGTTATCCAATGAATTCATTATTACAGTAAACCCCGGAATATGCATGGTATCGCCAATTGAAATGGTATATGTTCTGGCAGACAGATAATCCTCACTGGGTTTCTCGTCAATGTGGCTTAGGTCAACATAGGTAATATGGGTGTATATATCCTTATTAAAGAAATGCTTTGTAGAAGGTTCCGCCGCATTGCCCATGCGGGGATTTAACTGTATAATAGGGTGCAATGTAAATTGCGATGTATATTTTTTTGTTTGTGTGTCTTTTGTTAAATACTCTACAGCATAATAAATATTATAGCCTGTTTTTTGCTTGCCGGTATAGGTAACATAATAATCGCCCATGCGAAGCGTATCGCCCTTATCCATGCGTATATTGGTAGCATCGGAAAAACTCTCGTCAATTGATTTTACACTTTTACTGGAGGTGTTTACCGATATTATTTGTTTACCGGAGGTAGATATAAGAGCGCCCATCATGATGAGGCCAAACCCCACGTGCGCAAACGGCGCCCCGGCTTTTAAAAAGTTTGCCTTTTTGTTTTTGAGCCAGTAATAGAAATTGGCGCATACGGCAAACCAACTCATAAAAAGAAGGATAATATAAAACGCGTTTGTTTCATTCAGCAGCAGAGCACTTGCTGTACCCAGAATAATGGCGACGCCAAGGGGCAGCATAATCTGCTTCCACAATTGCTTCATCTCTGTATTTTTAAATTTGAAATAGAGACTGAAGCTTAATAAAAGCAATACAAGTATGGCAAAAGGTATTTGCCATTTATTATAAAAACCAATACGGTCGACAGGGGGAGCCTGTTTTGAAAGCTTTTCAAGCACGCCCCCAAAGAAAGGAAGTTTATCGTGCAGGTATCCTGCTATTTTACTGGTAACCGGGATGGAAGTCGAAACTATTATTTGTACGCACGACATAAGCAGAATAAGCGAACCAAGGAACATCCAGAACTCTCTTGACCATAAAGCCTCTTCTTCCTTATCTCTCGGTATTTTCTTCCGGTTTATAATAAGAAGCACAGCGGCAAGCAGAATAAAGAAAAACAAGTAAATGAGCAATTGCCCTGACATGCCAAGGTCAGTAAAGGCATGTACAGAAGTATTGCCCAATATGCCGCTACGGGTAAGGAAAGTGGAATACAAGACAAGAACGAAAGTGATAATGGGAAAAACAAAAGTGGAAAGAGCCGAATTTTTTCTTGCTTTAAAAACAATCATAACGTGGCCTGCACCAACAAATGTCAACCAGGGAATGAGTGAAGCGTTCTCTACCGGGTCCCATGCCCAAAACCCGCCGAATGAAAGCGATTCATAAGCCCATGCGCCACCCATCAGCACTCCTGTACCAAGAATCATAATGCCAAAGAAAGTCCAGGGAAGAGCTTCTGTCTGCCATTCCCCGAATTTTTTCTTCCATAGACCGGCAATCGCGTAAGCAAAAGGCACTACTGTAGAAGCAAAACCAAGAAACAACGTCGGTGGGTGAATAGTCATCCAATAATTTTGCAATAAGGGGTTTAAACCTTGTGCAGTCGGTGCCAGTTTAGAAACATAATCTACTCCATTGAAAAGCGGGGCATTGGTAAAGCCCGGTGTATCACGTAAGAGTATAAAGGGGTTACTGCCTATGGTAAGGCCGGAAAAATAAAACCCAAGAAGCATGGATGTAAGAAACACCTGAGCCAGGGACACCGTCGTCATTACCGGGGCCTCCCAGTTTTTGGCAGTACGCATCAATACATTGCCGAGAACTACCTGCCAGAATATCCACAACAGGAAGCTTCCCTCCTGCCCGCCCCAAAAACAGGCAAGGGTGTAACGCCTCGGCATTTCGTCATTGGAATATTCCCATACGTAATGATATTGATAAAGATGTTTAAATATCATGCAGAACAGGGTTACAATTATACCTATTACCGCAAAAGAGTGAATGGTATAACCCATCCTGCCGAGCTTTTTCCAGTTGCCGTTTGGCAATTCATTGTGGTGCACAGATTGAAAGTAGCAATAGGAAGCAAAAATAGCCGCTACGAATGATAAGAATATAAATGTATTGCCGGCATATTGCCATCCAAGCTGTTCTCCCATGTACTTTATTTCGTTCACTTTGGCTGCAAAGTTACATGGAACTTTGTTTCTGTGACGGAATACTGTCAGCGGTATATTTAGATGGGCACTTTATAAGTACATCGGCGGCTGTAAAAGCATCATTTCCACTGGCTTTACCTATAACTACCACCTGGTCCGATTTTTCAAAATCATCGGGTTTGGGTTTGCCTAACATAACTTTACGCTCGCTCCCGTCTTTGTCTATAAGGTAAAAAGTAAACAAGTTGGCATTAATATGAGCATCATATTCAAATGCTTTTGTACGGTCCAGCTTACCTACCACGTGATAGGTATTATGCGGGTGATCGGTAGCTTCCTTAAAAGAGGCGTAAGTACTGTTGTTTGAAAGCGAGGTAAGGATAACCCCAAATGCAACAGCTATTACCAGAAGCGCTATTATATGTATCTTTTTCATTGTTTCTTTTCCTGTTTTTCAGCTTCCATGTTCTTTTCCATTTTAGCTACCTTCCTGTCTATCATAGTTAAATAAATAAGAAGACCTGCAAGTATAATAAGCACCACAGCTATTACCACATATATTTTTCCATCGGCTTTCAGCCTGTCAGCCATCTCAACATCTCCGCTTCCCGATGCCTGTGCATATACTAACGATGAGCAAAATAACAGTAAAAACAATGCAAAGTTCCTGATTAATCTCATATTTTATTATGATTATGACGGTTTATTTTTTCAATCCTTATGTTTATCGATGCAATCCAGGCAGATAGCAGCAGCCAGCCAAGCACGGCAGGGTAAAATACCATACGCATGTGGTTATCAAGGTCGTACTGGTTAAAACCGGGGTTTCCTCCGTTGCCCGGATGCAACGAATCTACATTGCCGAGACGCGGGTATATCATTATAAAAACCACCATCATTACGTAGGCGAATATGTTATAAACTGCCGCTACGCGGGCTTTTTTTTGTTCATCATCAATTGACAAACGCAATACCAGGTAAGCAAAATAACTGAGTAATGCAATGAGAGCTCCGTTAAGTTTAGGGTCAGGCGCCCACCAATCCTTGCCTGTTTCGCCCCAGGTATATCTAAGCCATACCATTCCTGTCGCCAAACCCAGAACACCGAAAACAATGCCTGTATTGGCACTTTCTGAGGCTATAATATCATATTCTTCTTTAGGGTTCATCAGGTATTTTATGCTGTAAACCAATGATACAGTAAGAATAAACATCATGGCAAACCACATACATACATGGAAATAGAGGTTCCGGATTGTTTCGTGTAAAATTGGCTTGGCAGGCACACTGACAAGAAAACCTGCAATTGCTGTATAAATGAGCAGCAGAACACATAATACTTTCCACCACCTTGAGTTTATAAAGTTTATAAAGTTCATAAAGTTTATAAAGTTCTTAAAGTTCATCAAGTTTGTAGAGTTCTTACCGTTTATAAAGTTTTAATAAGGCCTGAAAGAATTTTGGATATTTCCTCTGCAAGGGCAAATAATTTGTTAAAACTGTTTTCTGAAATATTATTTAATTCTTCCGCAAGGTATAGCATTGAACGGACTTCACCGCAAGGACTCTTTGTTATAAAAAGAAACTGCTTAAATTCATTATTTGTTCTCCTTTCAAAACCTTCCCCTATGTTATTCATTAAAGATACTCCCGCACGTTGCATCTGGTCTTTGAAACCGAAATCTTTAGTTTTCCCAAAGTCATTATAAATCAAAACAGCCATTTCTTTTGCCTTTTGCCAAGCTATAATATCCTCAAATTTATCAAATTTCATAGGTTTTACTTTATAAACTTTATGAACTTTACAAACTTTCTACTGTTTTTTAATCTCGCCAAAGATATGGAAATAATAAATAACAGAGGGCTGCAATAAGGGCATCGAGAGAGAATAGAGCGGCAATATTTCCCATATAATTTGCAGGTTCCGGCATCATACTTAACGATGAAAGATGCTGGGCAGTAATTAATAAAGGAACTAAAAGGGGGAAACTGATTATTGCCATAAGTGCAAAGCCGCCCCCACCTTTGATTGATATGGCAAATGACATAGTGAGCAAAGATGATATGCCCCAGACTGCCAGCAGAAGCGTGGCAAAAAATATTAGGACATTACCTACCGGGTTGCCGACAAACATGCAATAGGCAATAAATGCGACTACACTTACCAACAGCATAAATATGCCATTATAGGCAAGCCTTGCCATAATAAATTTGCGCGGTGAAATAAGCGTATAAATATAAAGCATTTCGCTATCTCTTCCGGCAAAGCTGCCTGATGCCGCGAACATGGAAATAAAAATTATAAGTATCCAGAAAAGGGCATTCCAGGTTACAGGTTCAAGGTCATGCTGAAAAGCCAAATAGGTGATATATACAACGCTGCATATATAAAGCAAAATAGCCAGCCATGAGCGCCTGCTCCGCAGTTCGTGCCGCAACTCCCGTTGCATTATGGCTAATAATTGATTCATTACATGCCAAAAATAAGAATTATTGCCCCTCTACCTTGTTCCATTCGGTGACTTTATAGCTCTGTACTATGCTGTCCTTGCTAAGCTTGATGCTCAACTTTTTTGAATAATATGGGTCAGTCCCATCATATTTCATTACTATATTATAGTAAATAAATATGGTATCGCCGTTGCGGGCATAATTATTCTCAGGGCTGCCAATCAAATCAATTAATTGGGAATTTTTAAGTCCTTTAAGTTTATGGTGTTTCAGTAAATCATCAAGCATAGCATTTCTATACGGATAAGTATGTGTGCCATCATCTTCCATCCAACCTGTTTTATCAAATTTCATCCTTTCACTATTGCATGAAACCATGAAAAGCATCAGCGCAACAGTCCAAATAAACTTTATTTTCATCAGGGAAATTTTTACTTACTATTTAACCAACGGAATTTTTACAGTAAATATAGTACCTTTATTTGTTTCGCTGGTAAAATCAATAGAGCCTCCCATAAGGTCAAGATATCTCTTTACTATATTCAGTCCCATTCCTGTACCTTGAATGTTTGACGCATTCCCGGCCCTAAAGAATCGTTCGAACATAAATGGCTTATCTTCTTCAGGAATACCGATACCGTAATCTTTTACCGAAATCACCAGTTCATTTGCAGGGGTAACCCTTGCGGTTTCCCTATCCGAATTTGTATCCGACACGATTATGTCAATAAGGCCGTTCTCAGGCGAATATTTTATGGCGTTATTAAGGAGGTTATTAAGAATATTCATCAACAAGTTCTGGTCCATAACCACTTCATGCAACTTGGTATCATATATAAAGTTTATTTGCTGCCCGGGCTTTGCCATAATTTTTATTTCTTCCATAACTTCTGCAAAAAATTCATCGAGCCTGAATGTGCAAGGATTAATTTTCACCAAGCCTTCTTCCAGCTTATCTAAGGACAAAAAATCATTCAAAATATTGTTCAGGTTTTTTACGGTAGAACGTATCCTGTCAATATGCCTTTTTTTATCATCCTTCTGAGCCGGGCTATCATATTTCTCAACCAGGGCAACAGATGATAAAATTGTACTTAGCGGAGTCCTGAACTCATGCGATGCCATAGCTACAAAACGCGATTTCAGTTCATTCAGCTCCTTTTCCTTTTCCAGGGCCCTGGTCAGTTCCTTTTGCCTGATTAATTCCATGTTGCTTTTTTGTTCCTTGGCACGGCTCTGTTTAAATTTCAAAATAAGGTAGGCGGTAATCCATACGCTAAGTAAAGCTGAAATACGGTTGTAGGCAAGATTGGAAAACTTGGCAGGGTCCATTGTCTTGTCCAGAAACCGCGAATAATAAAATCCGGCCGCTATAAGAACCGATGCCACAAAGGCAAAAATGTAAGTATATACTTTTCCGGGTATATACATTGTTGCCAGCACAATGGCTATGGTGGCAAATGCAACCACCACGTTAAGTTCAGTCATTAACTGGAATACAATAATTATAATGGTAATTGCCACGCAGGCAATTAAATAGCTTAATTCTCTTTTATTTAATGAAGTATTTGGCATTGGGTGCAAAGATAATGTATGTTATTGCCTTAGTAATTAAAAATACAAATGAATTTAAAAATCGAGGTCATTGAAAATATACTATACATTTTGTTTATTATAGAAAATAATTGTGTATATTTGCGTCTTGAATTATGAGTTATAAGTTATGAGTGAAAGAACTTTGTGAGCTTTGTTGTTCGGTGAAATTGGGTGAATGTTCTTTGAAATAGTTTTGAGATGGGTATCTTTAAAAAGTCAGTGGGAAAAAGTATGTATAGAGTAGCTTCCCCTTGTCCCACAAGTCCCTTGAAAAGGTTTTGGGTGAAGTGTATCTTAAGAGTGATGAATTACCATTGATGAATGTATAAGTGCTGCGTTTGAAAAGTGGCACACATTTTCTGGGAACCGTGTGCCAAAGTGTGCCATTCTTCAGGAAAAATGCTAAAGAAATTAGCAGGAAATTAGAAAACTGCACACTTTTTCTGGGAACCGTGTGCATAAGTGTGCATTTTTTTAGGAAGTAGCAGAGCTAACGGGTATGCACGGGTAAACACATTTCAGGGGTTTTAAAAAATCATAAAGTTGATTATCAATGTATTAGATGTTTTTTGGGGTCAAAAAGTGTATACCCGTATTAAGTGGGTTTACACTTTTTGGCCCTTGTAAATTGAATTTATTTTGATAATCAATTAGTTAAGCTAAAAAATACGTCCAAAAGTGTAAAAATGTGTAAACCCAAAGCTTCTATCAATTACAAATTACTTATCCCATGCACCTTACTCCTTATCCCATACCCCTTATCCCTCATTCCCGTGATAAAGAAAGATTTTGCCCTCCCTGTTGTTCGGAAAGATAATTTTACTACCTTTGCACTCCCAAAAAAAGGAAGTCATGTCAAGAATATGTCAGATTACAGGGAAAAAGGCAATGGTAGGAAACAATGTTTCCCACTCAAACCGCAAGAGCAAACGCAGGTTTAACCCAAACCTCCAGGAAAAGCGCTTTTTCGTTCCCGAAGAGAAAAAGTGGATAACCATAAAGGTATCTGCCTCCGGTATCAAAGTAATTAACAGAAGGGGCATTTATGCCTGCCTTAAAGAAGCGAGGGAAAAAGGCTTCATTACAAAATAACCCGCAAAACCTAACGCATCATGGCAAGGAAAAGAGGTAACCGCATACAGGTAATATTAGAATGTACCGAACACAAAGCCAGTGGCTTACCGGGCACTTCGAGGTATATTACCAAAAAGAATAAAAAGAACTCTCCGGAACGTATTGAATTGAAAAAATACAATCCCATACTCAGGAAGATGACACTTCACAAAGAAATAAAATAAAACATATTTGGTGATTTGATGATGTGCCCAATTTGATGATTAAAAAGCATTTCATTATCAAATTATCAAATGAACGAATTATCAAATTAAAAATAAACCGTCATGGCAAAGAAGACAGTGGCAACATTTAAAACAGGTAAAGGAAAAGATTTTGTAAAAGTGATTAAAATGGTAAAATCACCTAAAACAGGCCACCTTACCTTTAAAGAAGAAATAGTAAATAAGGACCACGTAAAGGATTTCCTTACCCAGAAATAATTTTATAACTCCTTAACTAAGGCTTTCTTCTTGCAAACGGAGAAAGCTTTTTTTGTTTAATATGGATACACTTAATTATCTCGAAACGAGCAAAAAAGTCTTTCTGCAATACAAAAAACTTGCCGAAGGTGCTATGGCTCAACTTACCGATGAGCAGGTTTCCTGGGCTCCATCGGCTGAATCGAACAGTATTGCCGCCATAGTAAAGCACTTGTGGGGCAATATGCTTTCCAGATGGACTGATTTCCTTACAACAGATGGTGAAAAGGAATGGAGAGAAAGAGACGCTGAATTTATTGCAGGCGATATAAAAACCCGCCGGCAGCTTATGCAAAAATGGGATGAAGGCTGGAAATGCTTTATGAATACTTTGAATTCCCTGAAGACGGAAGACCTTGGCCGTATTGTTAAAATACGCGGAGAGGACCATACCGTATTTGATGCCCTTCAAAGACAAATTGCGCATTACAGTTCGCATATAGGCCAGATAATATACCTTGCCAAAGCCCTGAAAGACAAGGATTGGAATACATTGTCAATACCCAAAGGAAAATCAAAACAGTTTAACGAAACAATGATGAACGCTAAGAAATAGCTTATGAAGTTACGTGATATTTTTGGAGGAAAGAAAGAAAAAAGCGGTCTCGATATAGGTCTTACAAAAACCAAAGAAGGTTTTTTTGCAAGGATTGCCCGCGCCATAACAGGTAAAACTACAATCGATACCGAGGTACTGGACAATATTGAAGAAACGCTCATCGCTTCGGATGTGGGAACAGCAACAGCCGGAAAGATAATTGAGAACCTGCAGGAAAGGGTTAAGAAGAATAAAAACATTCAGAGCAGCGAGATATACAGCATATTGAAGGAAGAGATTTCTGCCCTGCTGACTGAAAGTAATAACGGTTCGACTCCTAACCTGCCCGAAGGCGTGCCTTATGTAATTATGGTTGTAGGGGTAAACGGGGTTGGCAAAACCACTACTATTGGGAAACTGGCTAATAACTTTAAAAATGCCGGTATGAAAGTCGTTCTTGGCGCTGCCGATACCTTCCGCGCTGCTGCAGTTGACCAGTTGACAATATGGACCAAAAGAGTTGATGTGCCCATAATATCAAGAGGTATGAACGCTGACCCATCATCGGTAGCTTATGACACAGTTCAATCGGCGGTTGCCCAAAAAGCGGACATTGTTATAATTGATACTGCCGGCCGCCTTCACAACAAAGCAGGGCTGATGAATGAACTCACCAAGATAAAACGTGTGATGCAAAAGGTTATACCTAGTGCGCCGCATGAAGTCCTGCTGGTTCTCGATGCTTCCACCGGGCAAAATGCAGTTGAGCAATGTAAAGAGTTTACCAAAGCGACTGATGTTACCGCACTGGCTCTGACCAAGCTCGATGGAACTGCCAAAGGTGGTGTTGTAATAGGTATCTCCGACCAGTTTAAAATACCGGTTCGCTACATTGGAGTAGGCGAAAAAATGGAAGACCTGCGCCTGTTTGACAAGCAGGAATTTGTTGAAAGCCTCTTTAAACAATAGACACAACAGTTTATTAGCTTTTTTTATTTGAGGGAAACAGGAAATTTCTCAGCATTACTCCGCCCTCTTGTGTTGCAAATGATTCGGGGTGAAACTGGATACCTTCTATAGGGTAATTTTTGTGCCTTAACCCCATAATTTCCTTTTCGGCATCACAGGAATATGCCGTTACTTCAAGGGTTTGCGGCAAAGATTCGCCATCAACCATAAGCGAATGGTACCGCATTACCTTTAATGATTGAGGGGCATTTTTAAATATTCCTTTGTTATCATGGCTAATCATGCTGGTTTTACCGTGCATTGGTTGTATAGCCGGGACTACTTTCCCGCCAAAATAATGAGCAATACCTTGCATACCCAGGCAAACGCCAAGCACAGGTAAATTCCTTGGAGGGTTAAGCAGTATATCGGCACAAACCCCGAAACAAGCCCTATCAGAAGGATTTCCGGGGCCAGGGGATAAAATGACTTTTTCATATCCGTCAATGATTTCCCTGTACGAAATCTCATCATTGTGAGAAACACTTAATACATTACCTGTATCTTGTTGTTCCAGCAAATCGTTAACCATATGGAACAGGTTGTATGTGAATGAATCGTAATTATCTATTATTAATACACGCATTGCTGAACTAATTCAATTGCATATCTTATAAATTCTGCGCTTTGTGACGCAAATAATGGTCCATTAATACAAGCGCCGCCATAGCATCTACAATGGGAACTGCCCTGGGCAATACACATGGGTCGTGACGACCTGTTGCTGCCAATGTAACTTGTTTAGCAGACCGTGTCACTGTCTTCTGCGGTTGTGATATAGTTGATGCAGGCTTAAATGCAACCCTGAAATATATATCATCTCCGGTCGTAATTCCGCCCAGTGTGCCGCCCGCATTATTCGAAGATGTTATAATCTTATTGTTTCTATCTAATGTAAATCCATCATTGTGTTCACTGCCACGCATAGTTGTACCTTCAAATCCTGAACCAAACTCAAAACCTTTAACCGCATTAATACTGAGCATGGCTTTACCCAGGTCAGCGGGAAACTTATCAAATACAGGTTCCCCAAGGCCGGCAGGAGGGTTCTTTATCAATCCTTTTATCACCCCGCCAACCGAATCATTTTCCTCTCTGACTTGTTCTATCAGCTTTATCATTTTATCTGCTACTGCCTTATCAGGGCACCTTACAAAGCTATTATCAATTAGTTTCTTATTTACTTTATTAAGCTCAATGGTAGTGCGGATATTTCCAACTTGTTCAACATAACTAAGGCATTCTGTACCAAACTTTTCAAAGAGGTATTTTTTTGCAATTGCTCCTGCAGCCACCCTGGCCAAAGTCTCCCTGGCCGATGCCCTGCCACTGCCTCTCCAGTCGCGTGAACCATATTTTATATCATAAGCATAATCAGCATGAGACGGGCGGTAAATATCCTTCATTGCTTCATAATCAGAAGGCTTTGCATCTTTATTAAAGGTAATAAGCAGGATTGGCGTACCGGTAGTTTTACCATTAAAAACACCCGACAAAATATGAATGGTATCTTCTTCTTTACGTGTAGTAGTAATTTTGCTCTGCCCTGGTTTACGGCGGTCAAGCTCAGGCTGAATATCCTTTTCTGAAAGCCTTAAGCCCGGCGGGCAGCCATCTACAACAACCCCGACAGCTTCACCATGAGATTCCCCGAAAGTTGTAATACGAAACAATTGTCCAAAAGAATTTCCAGGCATAGCGATATTATTTTATAATAATCTTATAAACCGATTGCATCTCTTTACCAGTCATTATCCCCGGCGCTGCTTTTGTTCCTTCCTTTGAAGCGTAGGTAAGATAGCTGCCCAAAACCGGGAACATTAAACGCGTCATTTTACCCATCTCTCCCATTCCGATAATAATAAACTTCTCCTTGTCTTCTCTTTCTTTCAATAAGTCCACCAAGGTAAAAATATCTTTTGAGTCGTTGACCATAGTAGCAACTTTAATAATGGCTGGCGATTCTTTACGCATCTTATCTATAATACCCGTTAATTTCTTCAATGATGAGGTCGCTTTAAAATCATGATAAGAAAGCACAAGTTGTTTTCTTTCCTTTGCAGACAGGTTATCAGTAACAGAATTCCCATATGATACATCAACATAATCGAACCCGGAAGAAAAAGCGCCGACAAGAATATCTTTCTGTTCCTTGCTCTCTCCGGCAAATAAGCCGCCTTCCTTAACATGCCTGAAGGTGAAAATTGAAGTACCTCTTGCATTTTTCTTTAAAGTATCAATATCCTCTTCCTCAAAATCTTTTATAGAGTCAGCGCGCAACTCAACCATTTTTGAAACTGAATTAGCCTCAGCTAAATTCCGTAAAAAAACAGGAAGAGTAGTACCCTGTACTACGGTACATATTTTATATGGCACTCGCATGGGTAATTTTGTTTTTAAGTGCATTACGCATGGCATCCTCGGGCGCTTTTAAGCCTGTATATATTTCAAACTGCAGCATTCCCTGCCTGAGAAGCATTTCCAATCCGTCAATCACTATGGCTCCCTTTTGCTTTGCAACTATAAGCATGGGGGTTGAATTCGCATTGTAATTTATATCAAAAACTATCTGATTCTTATTTATAACATCTTCGTTTATGGGTAGTCCTTTATCATCTCTGCCAATAGGAGTTGTATTAACTATTATGTCTGTTCCGGTAATGCTGTTTCTTTGTTCCCATTCCGCTGCTTTACAACCAAAAGATACCGCAAGTTTCTTTGCTTTTTCTGTGTTGCGGCTATACACCGTAACATCGCAGTTCTCTTTAACCAGGCCATACACAATTGCCCGCGCCGAACCCCCGGAACCTAAAACAGCGGCCTTTTTTCCATTCAATGAAGTGTATTGTTTAAGGCTTTCTATAGCACCGTAACAATCAGTATTATATCCAACCAGTTTGCCATTTTCTTTTACTATGGTATTCACCGCGCCGATTGCTTTTGCAGTTTCATCCAGCCTGTCAAGGTATTTTATAATTGCCTCCTTATGCGGAATAGTAACAGCCACAGCATAAATGTTATTCAATTCCCTTATCTCTGATATTTTGCTTATAAGATCGGCAGGCGCAACCTTTGAGGCCAGGAATAAATATTCCGAACCTAAGCCCAATGCTTCATAAGCCGCATTATGCATGGCAGGAGACAAAGAATGGGCAACAGGGTCGCCTATTACCAGACATAATTTTGTATTTGAATTAATTATCATTAGCGAGCCTGTACTTTTTTAATATCAATTTCACAATTCTTTCCGGTTTTGCATCATCTGTGTCTATAATAGTATCAGCGAATTTCTGGTACAAAGGTAATCTCTGCGCATAAAGCAAAATTGCCTTCTCTTCCTGCCTGAACAATGGCCTTGTATCTGTATTTTTCAGTCGCGACTTAATGGCGTCAAAACTCGCGTGAAGAAAAACAACGAAAGCATTTGCTTTCAATATTTCCATATTCTCAATAGAATTCACCACTCCCCCACCGCAGGAAATCACACAATTATTATTTTTTACAGCTTCTTTAATAGCCTCCTGTTCGAGTTCCCTGAAGTATATTTCGCCCTTTTTATCGAATATTACGTTAACATTATCAAGCTCCGAAAGCCTAACAACTTCATTATCTATTTCCACCAGCGTAGCATCCAGTTCCCTGGCCAGCAAAGCAGCCACTGTGCTTTTACCGGCACCCATAAATCCTATCAGCGCTATATTTTTCATTCCATATCAATAATTAATCCCATTGACTGTAAGGTTGTCCAGAAAGCAGGGAAAGACTTCTTCACCACTTGGGGAGATTCAATAGTGATTCCGGGTACTCTTGCACCGGCTAAAGCAAAAGCCATTGCTATACGATGGTCGTTATAAGAATTAATAAATGTGCCAACGGGATTTCCGCCCTTTATTTTAATATAATCGCTACCGGTTGCACACTCAACACCCAGTTTAATAAGCTCATTTTTCAGCGCCGTAATGCGCTTGCTTTCCTTTAACTGCAGAGTCTTTAGCCCCGTGATAACCGTTTCACCTTCTGCAAATGCCGCCACAACAGCCAATGTCGGTGCTGTATCGGGCATATCCTGCATATCAACTTCAATAGCTTTCAGCGTCTTGCCTCCTTTTACAGAAATTGACGATACTGTTTTATTGACTGTACAGCCCATTTTTTGAAGAATGCCGGCAAAACGGGTGTCACTTTGCAAACTATTGCCCGGCATATTAGTCACTTCGACAGTGCTTTGTGATAACGCCGCAAAAGCAAAGAGGTAGGAAGCAGATGATGCATCTCCCTCAACTCTATATTCTGTGGCTTTATAAATCTGGTCACCATTTATCGAATAGTTCCCGGCTGATTTTTGGACTCCAGCCCCGAATTGTTTCATCACCGAATTTGTCATATCAATATAGGGCACTGATACCTGCTCTCCCTCAATATATATTGAAGTATCCATAGGTAATAGAGGAGCAATCATTAACAAAGCTGAAACAAACTGGCTGCTGACTGAGCCATCCATATAAACAGAGCCACCCCTTAAATGTCCGCCATTTATTTTTATGGGAGGAAATCCTTCATTATCTAAATAAGTTATCTCAGCGCCTAACTTAGTAAGCGCGTCAACCAGGCCTTTTATCGGACGGCGGTTCATCCTTTCTGTACCTTCAAGGGTAATTTCACCGGGTACCAAACAACAAAGAGCTGTAAGAAAACGCATAACTGTCCCGGAATCTTCCACATTCAAAACACCGTTAAATTCATCGAATTTCGCACTGTTGCCCCTTACTTGTATAACTCCATCATGCTCTATTATTTCCACTCCAAGCCTGTCAAGCAGTTTTATTAATATTTTGCTGTCATTGGAATCTGAAGCCCCATGCAGGGTAGTAACTCCATTGGCAAGCGCTGCAATAACCAATGCCCTGTTGGTAAAACTTTTAGAACCCGGTACCTTTACAACAGCATCTACAGGCTTTGTAAGCGGATGAATAATTGCTGCATTGCCTGTTTTCTGCATGGTTAAACTATTATATAATCAATTGCTTTATTAATGACACTTATAGGCTGTTCCTCATCAATTACCGCATTACCAATACCATTCAGCAACACCCATTTAATCTTCTTTTTTTCGTTTTTTTTATCTCCCAGCATTTTATCATAAATCTTCTTTTTATACGAACGATTGATTTCAGACGGAAGGCTTGCCTTTGAAATAATATGTTCTATCCGCTGAAAATCTTCCTTTGATATAAAGCCCGATAACTGCGACAATTTTGCCTCTGCAATAATACCAATGGATATAGCCTCACCATGCAGTAAAGGATTATTGGTATCCTGGCTAAGCATTTCTATGGCATGGCCTATTGTATGCCCGAAATTCAATATCTTTCTCAATCCTTTTTCATCCGCGTCTTTTGACACAATACCGCATTTTATTTTAGCGGAATGGATTAAAATTTCTGCCAGCTTATCCTCATCCATAGCCCCGAAATCTTCTTCAGCAAGGGTATGGAAAAGCTTTCTGTCGGCTACCAGGGCATGCTTTATAACTTCGGAAAATCCCGACCTGAACTCTCTTTCGGGCAAGGTGGAGAGCAGTAAACTATCGCATATAACAGCAACAGGATGTGCAAAACTGCCAACCATATTTTTAAACCCGCCGAAATCCACACCCGTTTTCCCCCCGATGGCAGCATCAGCCTGGGCGAGCAATGTAGTAGGTACATTGACAAATGAAATACCGCGCATATACGCGCTTGCAGCAAACCCTCCAATATCGCATACCACTCCCCCGCCTATATTAATCAGCAGTGATTTCCTGTCAAATCCATGTTCAATCATGGAAGCCAATATCATCTCAGCAGTTGAAAGCGACTTATGTTCCTCGCCTGCCGGAATAACAATACATGCAATATTTTTACCCAACACCTTACGGATGGCGCCTCCCCAATGATAAGCAATATTATCATCCATTAAAACTCCCATACGGGTATAATTATTTAAGGGTATTATCGAGGCTATTTCAGAAAAAATGTCACATCCCACATATAGAGGCACAGATACTTTTCCCAGTGAAACATTCAACCTTGCATCTTCATTCAATTTCGCTTTCATACATTAAAAAATACCATAAACGTTATAAAATTACGAATAAATAGTCTTGCATCACAGTTCATAAAGTTTATAAAGTTGAAAGTCCATAAAGTCGTAATTTTTAACGGCGTAATTTACACTCATGAGTTCCAAAATAAAT
>JBKQUY010000064.1:0-21209 GCA_052325425.1 Bacteroidia bacterium
GAAGCCATCGATACATTGATGCTGGGAGTCGCCGCATGAATGCACCCGAACAGTTTGTGCCGCTCGACGAAAGCCTTGCGCTGGCGGAAGGTTTCGCGCGCCGCATGGGAGCATTATCAAGACGGCTTCAGGGCGATCCTGCCAACGCGCTGTGGGCTGAACGCGCGGCGTTCGCCGTGAGTCGCTCGACATCGCAAGGGCACGTTTGCGTCGCAGTGGAGGAGGTGGCGGAGCGTTTTGGCGAGACCGTGGCCGCCGTGCGGGCTGCGCTGCTTGCGAGTGGCGTGGCGTGCGACGGGGAAGGGCCGGCGGTCGATCTGCTGCCTCTGGACCCTATGGTTTCCCTTGTTCCGGCAACCAATGGTACTTAAATGATAATACCATTGACAGCGCCAACTATTGTATAAACCTGAGCGGGATGACTAATAATGTGGTGGGCGCAAACAATAATACATTATTTGTCATGCCATCTGCTCCGACAAGCACAACTATAAAGGCAGGTATAAATGTAGTTAACTGTAATATTACTCACCCCTGGTCGAATTTTGCTCAAGTTAATACTATTTATTCAACCGGTAAATTCCTGAGTAATAATACAACCCCTGGTGGGGCAAATGTATCGGTTAGAGGTATTTACATTACATCGAGTGCGGAATGGTATTTACTGTGCAATACCATATATAATGTAGGACAGTGCATCAGGTTTGATGAAAATTGCAATACGAGTGAGTACCCCACAAATTATCTTACCACAGTTGCCGGTTCGCAATGCTATGATGGTATTGTTTACGGAACTAATGGGATAACGGGACCGGAATTTGGCCCCGGTTACCCATTAGGTGTTGTATGGCAAGCCCCGACAAATTTCTTACATTCTCAAACTGCTATGTATAGCGCCCCTGACCCGGTTAGTTCAAATTCAATATTATTTTTAACCGGCTCTCCCTGTAGCACAACTTATCCTTGCCCGAATTTAAATTATTCAAATAATATTATTGATCCGACTAAATATTCATATAATGAACCTGGAGCAATTGTACCAACTACCGGAGATATTACCTCTTGTTCTGAGGCTGACCGTCCCACTCATAAAGCTGCAAATGACACGATGGAAATAGAACAACATCAAATGGATTTAATTGTGCAGGATTCTATTCCGTACCATGAATTTGTGCCGGAAACGCAGGAGTTAAATAAACAATGGGTATTTAACTCTTTAAATACAAACAATGCGCTAATGGCAGGAGATTCTGTTCTTACTGATTTTTATAATAAAACACAATATACCAATATAGGAACAATAAATACAATTGAGCAATTAACGGAACAAGGAAATTACAGCAAAGCCCAAAGCCTTAATAATGCCCTTGTTCCGCAATGTACCATTGAGCAAAACCATAAGGATGTGAAAAATGTATTATTTAACACATTGGCCAAAGGAATAGATACATTAAATAATGCTCAAATTGATGTCTTATGGAATATAGCTGAACAATGTGCATTTACAGGGGGGAAGGCAGTTTACGAGGCAAGGTATATGCTCGACTATTTTTATAATACTGCCATTCAGTTTGAAGACACTTGTTCGGGTCCTATAAATTTGGAGATGCCTCAAAAGAAAAGTGTTAAAAATTTTATTATAACTTCTGTTTACCCAAACCCTGCCAATACAGCTTTGAATGTTGAAGTAGATTTACCATTAGGACAGACAGACAATATTTGCCTATATGATGAGCTGGGGAAAAAGATTATATGCCAGGAGCTGAATTCTAATCTGACTACCATATCTATCAATAGTTTGTCATCGGGTATTTATTTATATCGTATAACAGATATAAATGGCAATTTGGTTAAAACTGATAAAGTAATGATTGTACATTAATATTTTCGAGTGACCTTTTCATATAAAAATCGTATCTTTATATTATGAAAAGGTTATTCTTTATCTACAATCTTTTATTTTTTATTTCTATTGGAACTGCACAGAATTTGGTGCCTAATCATTCATTTGAGGATACTTTACAATGTGTATCGTCTGATAACCAATTTACAGGCTATATAGCAAATTGGACAGGCCAAGGAGGAGGGGGGGGGCTTTGCTATTTCACTGCACAATGTCCAGATTCCATTCCTAAGTACTCTTCAGTTGGGGTGCCATCAAATGTTTTAGGTTTTCAATATGCTCATACAGGAGTATCTTATGCGGGCATTTATACCTATATAAGTGATACTACAAAAGGAGATCCATTTGATACCAATTTATATAATTCAAGAAATTACATTCAAGTGAAACTAATAAATTCTTTAAATTCTGGTGAAAAATATTATGTTACTTTTTATGTGTGTCTTACGAATCTTATGAATTTTGCTTGTAATGATATGGGAGCATTATTCTCAATTGATTCCGTTCCCATGAATAATATAACAGAGAGCAGGGTGATTGATAGTATTCCACAGGTAGCTAATGACCCAATAAAAAACCCACTTACAGATACAGCCCATTGGACTAAAATAGCAGGTAGCTTTATTGCCAAAGGAGGGGAGCGCTATCTTACTATTGGAAATTTTAAAAATGATACAACAAGCAATATCAAATACCTTGGTTCTATTCAAGCTGCTGGGGCCTATTATTATATTGATGATGTTATAGTAAGCCCTGATAGTAATTATGCGGATAGTTTGTTTAGCGGGATAAATGAACTAAGAGCTAAGAATGAAGAGGTAAGAGTGTGGCCGAACCCAAACGATGGAAAATTTTCCATCGAAATTACGAATTATGAATTACGAATTAAAAATAGTGTAGAGGTATATAATGTGTTAGGAGAGAAAGTGTATTCACAACTCCTAATTCCTAATTCTCAATTCCTAATTAATCTTAGCAATCAACCCGCAGGGATGTACCTTTACCGGGTAATTTCAGAAACAGGGGAGTGCATTGGGAGTGGGAAACTTGTTATTCAAAAATGAACACAATAACAAACCCAAGCATTATGGAAAGCACCTATCAACAGGTGAACAATATCCGTATTGAGTTGCAGGCTGAAATTCACACGAGGCCCGATTCAGCTTTGCTGAGCCTTGGCTTTTCACATGATTCCTTGCTCTAAAGATGAAATAGCCCCAAATTTTCAATTAGCAGGTCGATTACTCAACCGGTATTTTCATGAAAATCGTGGTGGTTTTTATTCCAGTTTAGTTTGCTGTCGGGGATAAGCTATTAGCAATCCCCGTCGTGTTTCACATTAAAACAAAGTTTTTTAATTAAACTGCATTTAATAATCAGATAATCAGTGTTTTATGAAAACAGGCTATTCCAAATGTTAAAATTCAGTGGAAAAATGAAGTGATTCATTTTATATTTTATTGAATATCAATATTTTGTAATATAAAGTGTAGAAAAAATGCCGTTTTTAGAAAAAATGCATTTTTTGTTCATTTTAAGCCCTTATAATTTAATTGTAAGAGCAAAAAAATGGCCCTGTATTTTTACAGAGCCATTTTTATTCAGGCTTTTATAAATTTTAATGCAGCCCCTCGTTTTAACTCAGCAGTTAATTTTGTAAGGTCAGCATATTTTAGTTCAAGGTTATTCAAGGTCGTAAAAGTCTCTACCAAATTTGTGATTTTTTCATTATTGGCAATGCAGTTTTTACTTGCATTTTTTATTACCTCAGTTGTATCCAAAATTGTAATAAAAGGTATAACAGAACCTTTCAGGTACGGAATGAAAAGCTTTCCCTGCCAGGCTGCAAATGTTATCCAATAGAAAATGTCTCTTTCAACCTCATTATCTGCAATGAAAACAAAGCTATTGCAGAATGGCTTAGGGAAAGGTTTTCCACTATTCATGCCTTTGTTAAGAATGTAAAAGCAATTTTGCTCATTAGCTGTTGAGCTACTGTAGGTTTTTAACGTGAACTGTTTCATAGTAATTGTTTTTTATGCAATCTGCTTGTATGCAGTACTGCGGTTATCCGCAAGTTCAAAAGGCAGGGCGGTTCTGTCACCGGATTTCAAGGCTGTTATCCGGGAAACCGGACTGTGGAATAAATTTATGCCGGGAAAATCCATTGTTACCCCCTGTATTTTGGGCGGCTTTTAAAATATTCTGTGAAATGAAGAGGGAAATAGGAGAGTAGCGTCTATTTACAGATGAATGAGCAGTATATTTTAAAGCCGTTCCGGCGCTGAAGTATTTCCGGCTGAGGCTAAATTGACTATTATAAAGCAGGCAAGTTTCGCCTATGCCGGTTCAGCAAAGGAATAACAAGGGAGGAACTGGAATAAATTTATGCCGCAAAAGCCGGTTGACAGGTTCAGTTGTTTGCCCTGCCTTTAACTTTGTGAATAACTGTAGTAATAATACGTAGGTATATATTAAATAAAATATGTCATTTTGGCATTAAAAATATGCCATTGTTCATAAATTTGTTAATAAGCATGACACAAAGACATGAATAATATGCCATTATGACATATATTTGCATTGTCTAATAATAGTAATCAATATGACAATACAAGTAGTTACCATGAGTATTCCCGAAATGCAGGTTGTTGTTACCGATGCATATAAGGAAGGATATTTAAAGGCCCAACGGGAATGGGAAGCTGAAAAGTCTGCTAAAAAGGAGGAACCGAAATTCGGAGAAATAATTCGGGGTTGCAAAGAACTCCTGAGATATTTAACTTACAAAGAATATTGGATCGGTTCTGTTTCTACCTTGAGTAAAGTGGCTCCTCAATTAGTAGATAAGGATGAAAGACGTGGCCATGGTTTGGTTTTTCGCCGTGCCTGTATTGACCATGCTTTTGAAAATGGCTTTCGTTTTCAATCACCTAAAAAGTAATCTTTAAATTTATTCAACATGAGTAAGAAACCGTTTGTAAATCCGACTACTATTTTGAAGGACAAGATTGAAGTTCTGAAAGAAGAAGTAAAGCACTGGAAAAAAATGTATAACAATTTAAGGAAGAAAGAAGAGAAACGCGAAAAGAGGAGATTAAACGGTATCTTTTGGTAGAGTTTTAGTATCAGTAATTAATTATTCTGTTTAAAACATTTTTGTAAGTGTGTTCATGTTTTAGGTATATTTAAAACATGAAACTCGCAAAACATTGTCAATTCTCCTTTATTTATAGGTGTTTTACAGCATTATGCCTAGGGCCTTTCCAAAACCATTTGCGACTAATTTTTGCGACCAACTCTTGCATTTCCCTTTATGTACAGGGTATTCAGAAGCCCTATTGTATTCAACAACAAATAACAATAGATTTTTTTAAAGCCATAAGCCAATAAAATACTTATAAGTATTTGAGAATAAATATATTAGTCAGTATGTATAAATTATGGAAAATAAACTATTTTTGCCGCTAAATAAAAACCAAACATGAAATTTACCATTAAACTTAGCATTGCTACGGTTGCAGTTTTTTCTCTGTTTACAGCGTGTAAAAACCCATCCGGCAACAGTTTTGATACTGACCCGACTACGGGTGTTCAGTATCACTTTTTTAATCATGATGATAAAGGCGCTAAACCCGCAATTGGAGATTACGCCCAGGTTTACCTCGTTCTTAAAAACTCCGGCGATTCGGTAATTTTCGATTCGCGCCATAAAAAGAGAAAAGAAGATACTACCTTAACAGTGAATATGCATTTGGTTAATAATTTTAAAGGAGACCTTCATTCAGGTATCACCATGATGGCAGTGGGTGATAGCGCTGTTTTCAGCATCAATGCCGATTCGCTTTACCTGAAATCTTTCCAATCAAAACAATTGCCTCCGTTTGTGAAAGCAGGTTCTATGGTTACGTTCAATGTAAAACTTGCTTCGTTTGAAACTCCGCAACAAATGTCGGATGATATAGACAGGAGGATTAAAGAACGCCAGGCAATGATGGAAAAGCGCAAAGCCGATGAAAGCGCTGCCATACAAAAATTCCTTACTGATAGTAACATAAAAGCAAAACCTGAAAGCGATGGCATATATATTTTAAAGAGGGTAAAAGGAAAGGGCAAGCCCATTAAAGAAGGCGATTCGGTAGAAGTAAAATATACCGGAATGTTATTAGACGGAGCAGTTGCTGAAACATCTGATCACGGAGCCGGTAATACCACATTTACATTGGTTTACGGCAAAGATCATTTTATAAAAGGGTTTGACGATATTATAACAAACCTTGAAGAAGGCGGAAGTGTAAGAGCCCTGATTCCTTCTGCTCTTGCATACGGTGAAGACCAGAACGGTATGATTCTTCCATATACTCCGTTATTATATGATGTTGAAATAATTAAAGTGAAATAGTAAGGGCAAGGTTTGCCCTCGCCAAAAAACTGAAACCTAAAGATATTTTAAATTTTAAAAAAATGAGAACAATATTTAAAACACTTATAGTAGCCCTTACAATATCTCTTTGCAGTTTTGCTCCAAAGAGTTTGGTTGCGCAGGACCAACCTGTAACATCATTGCAGACTTTCTACGACCAATTGGCTCCATACGGTCAATGGATTAATTATCCTCCCTATGGTTATGTGTTTATACCTAATGCCGGTCCCGGTTTTGCGCCTTACAGCACAGCAGGCCATTGGGCTTATACTGAGCAATATGGCTGGACATGGGCATCGGACTATCCCTGGGGATGGGCAGCTTTCCATTATGGCCGCTGGAATTATGATTATAGTTACGGGTGGTACTGGATACCCGATTTGAATTGGGGCCCTGCATGGGTTGCCTGGAGAAATTCTGACCAGTATTATGGCTGGGCTCCGCTGCCCTATGGTGTAGATATTGCTGCCGGCATTAATAATGGTTATGGCATACCAAGCGAACACTGGTGTTTTGTACCTAACCAGTATATATGTGACCCATACGTAACCAGGTATTATTTGCCACGCGGAAACAATGATATATATTTTATGCACACTGCTTTTATTGTCAGGATGAATTACGACAATGGCCACCGGTATAACTACTTTGCAGGCCCCGACAGGTATGAAGTAGAAAGGTACCATCATGGGCCAATACAACCTGTTGTTATTAGTTATAATTCAGATCCTCATCATGCCTATGGCAATAATGAATTAGGAATGTACCATCCTGCTGAAGTGAGGCATGATGATGGCAGGCACGATTATGCACCTGCAAGGGCAGTAAGGGTTGAAGATGTTCCTCAAAGAGATGCCAATCACCAGCATTACGACGACCACCACGACGATCATCATTATGACCACCGTTAAGAGAAGATAGGATATTGATCATTCAAATAAAAAGGGGCGCAAATTTTGTGCCCCTTTTTTGTGAGTGATTTATCTGTTTATAAATTACCTTCTGCCACCACCACCTCCGCCAAAGCTTCTGCCGCCGCCACTGCCAAAACCTCCGCCCCTCGCAGGCGCTGATGGCTGGTACCTGGGTTGTGCCTGCTGCCAGCTACCGCTATGGTATTGCTGCGCCCTTTGTATATTGTTGTAATTATATTGCGGCCTGTTTACATTGGGCTGAGGCTTTTGGGTAGTAACAGTAGGCTGTTTTGTATATCCCTCCCTGTAATTAGGCGCTGGCCTTTCTTCAGGGATTTTTGGCTCATTGGGATTGCTGTTAAGGGAATTGTATTTTGCGCTGTTCTTTGCAAATTCCTGGTCGCGTGCAGCCTCATCTATTCTACCTTCCTTATCTGTTGCTTTCTCGCTCAATTGCCCTAACTGCTTAACTGCCTCAGGCCTTTTACTGTCATTGCTGATAAAATCAGCCGGCAGGTATTTCCTGTTTTCCTGTACCCAACTGTGAACAGCTAACCTACCCATAGTATTTATCCTGTGCGGGCCATAATAATTATGGATATACGCGGAACCCAAATGGGGATATCGGTGCCAATGGTGCGGCCACCAGAAATACCAGTTGATAAAATAGAAGGAGGGGAATCCGAAGAAAACCATGCCATAAGGGCCGTAATAAAATCCCCAATCGTACCAATAAGGATAGGGATACCAATAAGCATAGGGGTACCATGTCGGGTAACCAAACCAGAATGGATAGGGATAAACGTTATAATTGTTTACCTGGTTGCTGTCCAATTGAGCATCCACATCGCTTTTTTTATAGCCGTTGTCCTCTGCATACTGGTTAGCGGCTTCTTTCATTTCCCTTTGCGCGGCTGTATCTTGCGTCATGGTCTGTTTCCACTCCTGAAGCTGCTCTGCATTTGTTTTTGCCAGGGCTGCCGCGGTTGAATCGCTTTTGTGCATAACCCATTGCGGGTCGCGTTTAAAGTGGTCGCCTACGCGAACCGAAAGGCTCAAATGATCATTAAGCAAAGTCATTACATCGGGAAATTGAAGAAGGTATGTGAATGCCTTTTGTGCATCGGCCGGGTAGGAAGAGAGGATCCGTTGGAACTGCTGGTCAGTCTGTTTCTGCAAATCGTCCATTTTTTTCAGCAGGTCATATTCATCCCTGCCGAATTTCAATGCTACGTCATGAATCTCAGAAGGATAATCTTTAAGAATGGTTTCAATATCTTCTTTCGATTTTTTACCTCCGTCCACAAGTTTTGAAATAAGATTCGGGTAACGTGTAAGGTTCCAGGCATCTTCCTGTTTCTCTTTGGAATAACTGTTCAGCAAACTGGCAAATGCCGCGCTTGAGTTAGCCTGCAGGCTGGCAACATTAACAATAATGGCAGGATATTCGCATGCTGTGAATATCTGGTACCGGACAGAGTCGGGATATAATGCGAGGGCATTTATTGCCGCAGAATCTTCCTTTGTCCAGGTTCTATGTGAAGTGATTTGCTGGGCATTTGCTCCTGTAATCGCCAGGCTTAACAGAAGGAACAAATAAATTCTTGTTTTCATGATGAATTTTCAGGTTAATTGTTCTATGATTATTAGACTACGTTTGTTTTGTTAAGATTTCTTCAGGTGATAATAAAAAATGTTAAAATCCTTATTAACAGGGCAAAAGTATATGGGAAGAAATGTTCAACCAATGTGCTTGCTCATTCAATAAACTGATTGTTATCATATACCTGAAATAGGCCGATTTGGGTGAAGAAATGTGATAAATGCCAGTGTAAAACAGCTAACAAATAAAACGTTTATGTATCTTTTCATACCCCTGCGCATTATATGTGAAAATAAGTGCTATGAGAATAGAACTTGGATGTATATCAGCTGTGGTTGCTTTATGCTGCCCATTTCTGCTAATCGGAGCAGATGAAAACAAACCGAAAGATTATCAATCATTGGAAAAAGCATCTGGTTCAGGTGCTATAAAGCTGAAAATAAAGGGTAATGGGTTTGGTTATTCAGGTGAATGTATTGATATGACCATTACCAATTCTACAAGCGATTCGGGATATTATTTGCTGGAAGCAGGCCGGAGGCTCCATTCTGAGGATTCCATTACCCAGGATATTTTAGTGGTTAAAGAACAAAAACTGGAAATGGCTCCCAGGCAAACATTTCATATAAAAGTATTTGGTTTTTGTTGCCAGTTGCATAATCATGCTCCGCAGGCTAAATCGAAATATAGAATCGGGAAAATGGGAGACAAAGGCCTTGTCGTTCTTGCAGAATTTCTTAATAAAAATATATATTCTATATGCGCCATGCAACAAGCCGTTTGGTGCATTTCTGACAATAACCCCGTGGCAAGCATTTCTGACCCGGATATGAAAAGCATATTGCCATTAAGGGAAAAAGTGGCTGAAATTAAAGGAGTACCTCTGCCCTGGTACACCATAAAATATGAAAATGGCACAACGGAACTGTTTTCTGGAAAACAATCAAAGGTATGCGGGCAGATAGATTATTATATTGCCAATAATTCGGAAGTTGAAGTGGATGTATTTGATGAACATGGAACAATGGTTCAGCCTTTAACAACAGGTTTGCTTGACCCGGATAAATATAGCTGCCCTTTTGAACTTGATGTAAAAGGTTGGCACAAGGGAAAATATTACGTGCGCGTATTGGTTGATGGAAGAAAAAGTACAGAAAAGGAATTTGAATTATGATGATAACAGGTCTAATTACCCATAAGTAATTGGCAAAATAGTGTTAATATAATATGGATTAACCCGTTCAATCTGTCATTAAATTAATTGTAATTTCGTAGCGTAAAATAATCAAATGGCTCCTCACCCGGTTATAAACAGGCTTCGTTCGGCATCGCTTACAACGGTAGTGAGCATTTCGCTGGTACTTTTTATATTGGGGTTGCTGGCACTGCTTATTCTCGACTGGCAAAAAATTACCCGTTCTGTAAAAGAGCAAGCCAATGTATTGCTTTTTATTCGCAGCGGAGTGAAAGAAGCTGATATTGCCAAGTTGGAGAAAACCCTGGATGTTTCATTTTATGTGAAAAATACGGCATACATAAGTAAAGATTCTGCTGCGAGGCAATTACAAAGCGTCAACAAAGATGATTTTCAGAGCTTGCTGGGGTATAATCCTTTGCCGGCTTGTATAAATGTGCATTTAAAGGCTGAATACCTTAACAGCGACAGCCTGAAATGGATTGAGAAAAAATTCTCATCCTACAGCGAAGTAAAAGAAGTGATATACCAGAGTTCGTTCATTGATTCCATGAACAGGAACTTA
This sequence comes from Bacteroidia bacterium, assembly GCA_052325425.1. Lineage (GTDB taxonomy): Bacteria > Bacteroidota > Bacteroidia > JABEUT01 > JABEUT01 > JABEUT01. The sequence continues at coordinate 10,604 of JBKQUY010000064.1, forward strand.
AAAAGGATTTCACTTATTATGGCGGGTTTCGGATTATTGCTTTTGCTGGTAGCCCTGGCGCTTATCAATAATACCATCCGGCTGACAATTTATTCGAAACGGTTTATAATTAAAACCATGCAGCTTGTGGGCGCGACACAGGGTTTTATACGCAGGCCATTTATGCTGAAGAGCCTGTTGCACGGCATATATGCTTCCCTTATTTCTATTTGCATGATTGTTGCTGCCATTCGGGTAGCGGAATCAGAAATGTCGGGATTCGATTTATTTAAGTTGCATGATATGAATACCTACTTAATAGTTGGCGGTATTATATTTTTCCTGGGAATATTTATTTCCGCTTTCAGCACTTTTTTTGCCCTGCGCCGGTATCTCAGGCTCAGAACGGATGACTTGTATTATCATTAATCCTGTCCTTCCCGATTATGAATAGCCTTCCATTCCACGACCCAGCACTTATAAATGAAATAAAGAGGCATTCAAGGACAAAAATTCTTGAAAAGGATGAAATACTGATAAGCCCCGGAGACGAGATTGTTTTTTTGCCCGTTGTCTTAAAGGGATGTATCAGGATTATCCGGCAGGGTGACAATGGCCAGGAGGTCTTTTTATATCATTTATATCCGGGCCAAACCTGCGCTATGTCGCTCTCATGTTGCCAGGCAGGTAAAAAGAGCATGGTAAAAGGGGTTATTGAAGATAAAACGGAGGTTCTATTGATTCCTGTTAAGGAGACTGAAAGCCTGGATGCTTATCCTGAATGGAAAACCTTTGTAAATAAAAACTACAGCGACCGTTTTGCAGAGCTGATACAGGTAATTGACCTTATAGCGTTCAGCAATATGGATAAACAGCTTTTACATTACCTGCAGGAAAGGGCAAAGGCGCTAAATACCAAAGTGCTGGAAATTACCCACCAGCAAATTGCGGACGAACTTCATACACACCGGGAAGCCATTAGCCGGCTGCTCAGGGTAATGGAGCAGAAAAAAATAGTCCACCTGGGGCGCAATAGTATTGAGCTTTTATAATACTTATGTAACAAATGTACCCAATCACCTATTCGGGTTGAACTAATTTTGCTTAAAATTAAGCAATATGAAAAAGAATATGGGTTATTTTGATAGGGTGGCCAGAATATTGGTGGCTGTAACAATAATCACTCTCTATTTCACAAATCTTGTAAGCGGTACACTGGCAATTGTATTGCTTGTTGTATCGGGTATATTTATACTTACAAGTTTTATCAGCTTCTGTCCTCTGTACGCTCTCTTTGGTTTTAATTCAAATAGCAAGAAGAGCGCTAATGGCAATAATATTTAACAACAAAAACAATACAAATGTTAACGACAATTAAAAACCTGATAGGCTTTGGCCCAAAAGTTGATTTTGCCCAGCTTATAAAAGATGGAGCCACCATTATTGATGTGCGTACCAAAGGTGAATATGCAGGCGGACATGCTGATGGTTCCATAAACATTCCGCTTGACCAATTACAAGGTAACCTGAAGAAACTAAAAAATAAAGACCAGGCTATTATAACCTGTTGCGCATCGGGAATGAGAAGTGGCTCGGCCAAAAGAATATTGGAGGAGGCGGGTTATACAAAAGTTTACAATGGCGGACCCTGGCAGAGATTGCAATAAATCGCCAGCAAAAATATATGATTGAAAATCTGAAGTATAGATTAATCAGTAATTGGGATTTTTTCCGGGTATTGCGATTGGGTCTATCTGCTTTAATTTTAATACAGGCATGGATAAATAGAGATTGGTTAGTAGGTATGGCTGGCGGAGTAATACTATTCCAGACGTTAATGAATGTGGGCTGTTGCGGAAGTTCGGCATGTAATACATATCAACCCAGAACCGGAACTTCGCAGACAAAAGAGTCAGTTGAGAAAACGACATTTACCGAAATAGAATAAAAACAGTATCCCAGATAGTGAAGGGATAGATGAATTTGTAAGAGTATTAATTATAGTTGTAGTATTTTTGCAAGTGCAAACAGTTATCTATGGAAATAAAGGGTGAGTATGCCAATGCAAGTTTGATTCTGAAGCAAGGTATTGAAATTGATTTATCGAGGAATTGCTATTCGATATTCAATAAACTTTTCAACCTCTTTAAATTCAGGGAGTCATGCAAGCCTTTGCCAAAAGTTGATTATATATTGCTTTTCAGGACGCTCTATACCAAATGCCAGGCTTGCAGCATAAAAGATTTTGAAAATTCTTCTGTTGTCCAGCTTTCATTTGTGCATGATAAAAACCGGAAATTGATTGTGCACGAAACATACGATATAGAATATGCAAAGCAATTGGCCAAACAATTAGCCGGTGAGCTAAAGGTTAAAATAAAAGATAGCGCGACAGACAGGAGGCATCCGGTTTGGTTGCGATAAAAAAGCCCCTCATCCTTCCCAAAGGGAAGGAATTACTGAATAACATACGGCGTCCCTTTAAGATGCTTAGGATTCATTATTGTTGTGAAGGTTCTTTTAGGTGGGTTATAATCTTTAGTATATACTAATGTTCCATATGTTCCATCAGAAACATTCTTTTCTTTCTTTACCAGGTTACCGTCAGCATTAAAATAAAGCCAGGTTCCATGTTTTACAATGGAATTTTTAAAGAAATCTTTTTCATTATGATTTATAAAAGGTTTGTAACGGCCTGTAGACTTTGGTGACGCATCAGCATAATAATTAAACTCCCAATATTTCTTTAAGTGTTTTGTATAATAAGTTCGGCGTTTAACATTACCATTCTTATAATATTCAACAACTTCATACCGCACACGAAAAAGGTAATTTCCTTCATTAACCTGTATGGCCATCCTCGTTGAATCGTCAGCATAAAGCAGGTTGTACATTTTGGAGTGGAATAGCCCGCCGGGCAAACTGTCAATACATTGCAATATTCTTATATCGCTTACGGTAGTGTCATACTTTATGGGAATAATGTTCAGCCTGTATTGCCCGGAGTTACCTAAACCGACAAACATTTTATATCTTACCTGGCTATTGCATACTATAGTACACAATACCAGCGTTAATATAAAAATCGGCTTCCGGATCATCTTGCAAAAATGTGTGGTAAAGCTATATAATTTGCTTCAATAGAGACAGCGTCTATCAACACGAACAGGTTGAAAACTTTCAATATGAAAGAAAAGCCCTGCGAGGGCTACACGTAACTTTGTTTTCTAAAATAATTCAATCGGTATGCGGTATCGGGTTCCCCTTATTTTTTTGCTCTGTTCGTTTACCCTGCCTTGTATGTCGCAGCAGACGCAGGTGTACAGCGAGCCCACCGCTGATTTTACCAGGGCGCTTGACCTTTTTGACGCGCAGCGTTACTCTGCCGCCGAGCATTTGTTTGAGCAGGTTGCAAAGGTTACGCCGACTGAATCGAGCATGAAGACAGACGCAGATTATTATGTCGCAGTGTGTTCCATGTACCTGTTTCACGATGATGCTGAAAGGCGCCTGACAGATTTTATTGAGATGCACCCGCAAAGCCCCAAGGTAAAAAAGATTGATTTTTTATTGGGTAACTATGCCTATCGCAAACGCAAGTTTAAAGATGCAATTGTATGGTATTATAAAGTCGAGCCATCGAATCTTGATAAGGATGAGGCGCAGGAGTTTTACTATAAGCGCGGGTACTCCGATTTCTACCTGAACAGGTATGATTCGGCCAAAGCTGACCTTGCACAGGTTAAAGATGCCGGCAGTACATATTCCCCGGCGGCTACTTATTACTATGGCTACATTGCATACAAACAAAAGAACTACCAGACTGCCATAAACTGTTTTATAACGCTGAAGAGCGATGCCCGTTTCAGTTCGGTGGTGCCTTTTTATATTGCGCAATTATATTACCTACAGGGTGAATATGATAAGGTGCCCGAAAATGTTATTCCATTAATTGACTCTTCCAAAAAACCGGGGGCAATTTTCAACGTTGACCAGACTTATAAACTTATTGCGGAATCCTATTACCATCTTGGAAAATATTCCGATGCCATTCTATATTATATTAAATTCTCGAATGGTGGCAGCTTAATGGAGAATGAGGCATACGAACTTGCCTATTGCTATTATGCAGTATCAAAGTATAAAGATGCCATACCCTGGTTCCAGAATGCGGCTTACGGCAAGGACTCGCTGGCACAAAACGCCTTGTATTATCTTGCTTGTTGCTATCTGAAATCGGGTAACAAGCAATCGGCAAGCAATGAATTCTACGCGGTGTATAAAATGAATTATGACCCGAAGCTAAAGGAAGACGCCCTGTTCAACTATGCAAAGCTCTCTTACGAAATTTCCTTCGACCCGTTTAATGAAGCTATACAGGCATTTAACGAATACCTGGCCGATTACCCCAATTCTCCGCACAAGGAGGAAATTTACCGCTATATGGTGAATGCTTACCTGGGAACACGCAACTATCCCGCCGCTCTTGCCTCGCTCGATAAAATTAAAAACTGGGATACGCAACTGCAATCGGTTTACCAGAGGCTAACCTATTACCGTGGTGTGGACCTATTCAATAATAACCAGATGGGCCTTGCAGCTACATATTTTGACAATTCACTGAAGTTCAATTTTGACCAGAAGCTGCACCTGCTGGCATATTACTGGAAAGCGGAAGCCCTTTACCGTGAGAAAAAATATAAGGATGCCGTTGATGCCTATAACCAATATATTGACCAGCCTGAGGCATTCAGTTCAGTGGAATATAACCTATCGGAATATGGCATGGGATACGCATATTTTGAAATGAAGGATTATGAAAATGCCAATTTAGCATTCAGAAAATACGCGGACAAAGAGACCGATGACAAAAAAAGGCTGAGCGATGCCTATAACAGGATTGGCGACAGTTATTTTGTGCGCCGCGATTTTGCTTCGAGTATTCCTTATTACAGCAAGAATGTTGAACTGAATGTATATGAAATGGATTATGCGGCCTACCAGAAAGCCCTTGCACAGGGTGTAATGCACAATCTTACCGACAAAATTTCCACCCTCGAAGATTTTCTTAAACAATACCCTAAGAGCAGTTACCGCCCTTCGGCAATGGCTGAACTGGCCAATACTTACGAGCTAAATTCACAGCCTGACCAGGCATTGGCAGAATACCAGCAGGTGCTCGATAACTATCCCAACAGCCAGTTTACCAATCACTGCCTGTTGCAAAAAGGCATGATATACTTCAACCAGAACCAAAATGACAAGGCGCAAGCAGCATGGGATGAAGTTGTAAAAAGAGACCGCAATTCAGCCGATGGGGCCGAGGCGCTGAACCATATTAAGATGCTATATACATCAACAGGGCAGGTAGATAAAATGCAGGATTACTTTAAGAATGTTGGCGTGAACCTTTCACAGGCCACCATTGATTCAGCTACTTTCTCTGTTGTAAAATCGGAATACCTGGCAGAAAATTACAGTAAAGTTGTACCCGAAATAGGAAACTACCTGCAAAAATTCCCGCAGGGTATATTCTCAGGCGAGGCCCGTTTTTACAGGGCTGAATGCCTTTACAAGGCAAAGAGCTATGACAGCGCCCTTGTTGATTATGCATACGTGGCAAAGCTTCCCAAAGAATATTATACGGAAACAGCATTGGCAAAAGCATCGAAACTTGAATATGAAAAGAAGGATTATGCGCAGGCGCTCGATTATTTCAACCAGCTTGCTCCCATAGCGCAGTTTCCTGCCAATCTTACAGGCGCCCGTATTGGCAAAATGCGCTGCGACTTCTTCCTGAAAAAATATGACGCCACTATCGGGGCTTCCGATACTGTATTGCAAACTCCCCAGTTAGATAAACAGGTATATGCCGAAGCAGACCTGCTCAAAGCCAAATCTTACTTCCAGAAAGAGGTTTATGATTCTTCGGAAGATTGTTTTAAGCGTGTAATGACATCGACCAATAGCGAACTGGAAGCGGAGGCAAAATATAATGTGGCTTATATTGAATACCTTAAAAGCGATATTCCCGCATCTGAAAAGACCGTATTCGACCTGGTGAACCAGGAGCCTTCTTACCCAACATGGATGGCTAAGGGGCTGATAGTATTATCGGATGATTATGTTGCTGCGCATGATAATTTCCAGGCAAGGCAAACCCTGAATATAGTTATTGATAATGCCTCTGACACTGCCACAATAAGCCTTGCCAAACGCAAGCTCGATATGATAAAAGAAAAAGAAACGAACGCCATGCCCAAGCCTATACAACCGGATATGCTGATACCTTTCTCTGCCGACAGTACCAAGTATAACAACCTTTTCAAACAATAAGCGGATGAAGAAATATGTAAGTAATAAAATTTGTCATGAAGGTATGTATTTGGGACAGGTCTTCGACAAGCTCAGACTGACTATAGAACGTCATGTTGAGCTTGTCGAAACATATTCCATATTTATAAGACTTAAACAGCCTCCTAAAAGGTATAAAGTTTTATTGACTCTTGGCGTTATAAATTTTATAACTTTTAACTGTTGTGCCCAGCATAAGCCCATTGATACCATAGAATACAGGGTTGTTGAACAGGCAAATGCCAATATAAGCAACGGAGCTAAAATAAACAGCAATCCATCTATAGCTGATACAACCAAGCCATCGCGCAAGGTTGATTACTCCACGCTTGGCAGCCAGTTCCCGACAACATATATACCCGAATCATTGAAGCCGGTGCAGTTGAAAGGGGAACCGCTGGATAACCTGCAACACTCCTTGCTGAACATAGGAGGGGGCAATTATAATACGCCCTATCTTGAATATTTCTACAATTCGGTACGTTCGCGTGATTGGGATTACGGAATACATTTAAATCATTTTTCTTCAGATTATACAACAGATAATAATAACAGCGCCTTTTCATTTAACGACGTGAACCTTTATGCCACCTCATTCATGGCAAACCATACACTTACCGCGCAAACCGATTTTGACCAGCATGTTGTGAATGATTATGGATGGAATTCAGCCGAGTGGCAACCTGTTGCTCTTCCCAATACCCGACAGCGTTATGACCTCTTTGACGGCGCGCTTCAATATACCAGCCATTTGAAAGATTCAGGTAAGGTAAACCATGATATAAGCATGAGCTATTATAATTATTCAAGCATCTACGGGCTTTCATCAAATCCTGAGAATTTTTATAATACCATGGAAAACAATGTGGATATTAACGCGCATTTGTTTACCTATTTTCAAAGACAGAGAATTGATATAAAAGCGATTGCTGAATATTATAATGATGATAATTTAGTAGAAAGCAACCATGCCTGGAACCTCGGCATTAATCCATACTTTTCAGGTAATGGAAGGAATTGGGATGCCCGGCTTGGCCTCAAAGCATATTTAGACGCCGTTAACGGCGGAACCGATATATTCCCCGACCTGCTTGCCCGCTACCATATTGCCGATAACGCAGCTATTGTATATGCCGGGATTGACGGAGATAAACAATATAACAGTTACAAAAGCCTCTCTACTGTCAACCCCTTTATTCAGGATACCATAAATATGAAATATACCCGCACCATGTATCATTTGTTTTTCGGGTTTACAGGCAGTTTTACCAATGATTTTACTTACGATATCAATGGCTCACAATCGGAAGTATATGATATGCCCATGTTTGTTACCGATACCCTTGAATACCTCCGCAACCGCTTTACGGTGGTGTATGATGATGTGCAGGTAACTAATTTTCATGCAGATTTAGCTTACCAGGTAAAGGAATATTTCCGCCTGGTTCTAACCGGCGATTATTTTATATATACACCATCAAGCCAGGTGCAGGTTTGGTACCATCCTACTCAGAAAGTCAACCTGCTGGGAGAATATACTATTAAGCAAAAGTGCATACTGAAAGCGGAGATATTTTATGTAGGTTCGCAATATGCGCCTGAAATTGTTGATGACAGGCTTATTGCCAGGCAACTTGCAGGCTACCCCGATTTGAACTTAGGGGTAGATTATAAGTACAATAAATTCCTGACCGGATTTTTGCACCTTAATAACCTTGCCAATACGGCATATTACCAATGGGATAACTATCCCACACAGCAGTTCAATTTTTTATTGGGCGTAAGGCTGACGTTTTAATATAGGAATAAGGAGTAAGGGATAAGGAGTAAGTCAATAGTATAATTTAACCTGAGTTCGGGATAATAGGATATAGTGGATACATTAAGTAAACCCGTCACTGCGAACCGCTTTCCCCTAAAAAAATATGCGGTGTGGCAGTCTCAGTTTTAATATTAAATTGCCCAATTAGTGTCAAAAAAATACTGAGACTGCTACGTCCATATGTCTTTTTATTTGATTACGGACTTGCAGTTGCAATTTGTATTTCCCACTGTTAATGAAAATATTATCCCCAGCTCAGGTTAATACATTTTGAAAATCCATAAATTTTGTTTAAATTCGTTTTTTGTAAACTACTGCCGGCATGAAAAAACTACTTACTCCTTATAACAATTTTCATATTTACCCTGCAAATCGGGCGCTCACAGACCAATGTAAGCGGCGGAATTTATTCCAATACAACCTGAACCTTAGCCAACAGCCCATATATTGTAACTGATACAGTTGTTGTTTTCCCTGCTGGGGTTACTCTTACAATTCAGCCGGGCGTAGTGGTTAAATTTGATACCAATATTGAGCTTGAAATACGGCAAGCTACCTTAATTGCATTAGGAACGGCAACAGATTCAATAACCTTTACTAGTAATACAACATCCCCGACTATGAGCTCATGGAGCTAAATATATTTGAATGGGCAATCTGGTTCAAATTCAAAGTTTAATTATTCCGTTAAGTTTTGGAATTGCAAGAAACTGTTATTGTTTAAAAACATTTTTGTTTGGGTGTTCATGTTTTTAGTATATTTAAAACATGAAACACCTAAAATATTATATATTCCCCTTTATTTGTAGTTATTTTGTCTCTTTTTACCTGAATCTACTCCAAAATCATTTGCGACTAAATTTTGCGACTAACTTTTGCTGTTTACAGTATTTACAGGGCTTTCATAGGTATAGTAGAATTATAACTCATAATTCATAACTCCTTATTCCTTACCCCTATACTTAAAAATATGCTGACCATTGACATTCACACGCACATTATTCCTGAAAATATTCCTGATTTTGCCAAAAAGTTTGGCTATGGGGATTTTATAAGGCTTGAGCACCATAAACCTTGCTGCGCGCGCATGATGAAGGGTGAGAAATTCTTCCGCGAAATAGAGGATAATTGCTGGAGCCCTGAAAAAAGAATGGAGGAGTGCGCTCATCATCATGTGGATGTGCAGGTTCTATCAACCATACCGGTTATGTTCAGTTATTGGGCAAAACCGGCAGATTGTCTTGAAGTATCAAAATTCCTTAATGACCATATTGCAGGAATTGTATCACGCTATCCTAAAAAATTTGCAGGCTTAGGCACTATTCCCATGCAGGAGCCTGAATTAGCTATACTTGAACTGGAACGCTGCAAGAAAATAGGCCTTTGTGGAATTCAAATCGGCTCGCATGTAAACGATTGGAATCTGAATGCACCGGAGTTATTCCCCGTTTTTGAAGCCTGTGCAAAACTTGGCATGGCAGTTTTTGTGCACCCCTGGGATATGATGGGCGAACAAAAAATGACAAAATACTGGCTACCCTGGTTAGTGGGTATGCCGGCAGAAACATCGCTTGCAATATGCTCTATGATTTTTGGAGGAGTATTTGAACGGCTGCCGCAATTGCGCGTTGCATTTGCTCACGGAGGCGGTTCATTTCCTTCAACCATCGGCAGGATTGAACATGGCTTTAATTGCCGCCCTGATTTGGTAGCGGTTGATAATAAGGTTAATCCGCGGAATTATATAGGAAAATTCTATATAGATTCGCTTGTACATGATAAAAATATGCTCGATTATATCGTAAACCTGTTTGGTGCAGATTATATTGCGCTTGGTTCCGACTATCCTTTCCCATTGGGTGAAGACCGCCCGGGAGAACTTATAAATAGCATGAATTACAGTAAAGATGTAAAAGAAAAGTTATTGTCAGGTTCGGCGCTGAAATGGCTGAATGCAAAAAAAGAATTGTTTTTATAATAGAGCGACTATGATTCGGTTGCTTATAAAAGTAAAACCCGGTTCAGGGAAGGATGAAATATCGGTTGATGAACAGAATGGCATATCTGTAAAAATTAAGGCTAAACCTATTGACGGAGAAGCCAACGATTATCTTGTAAAGTACCTGTCTGAAAAATTCAATATAAGCAGAGGCAATATTCAGATAGAAAAAGGCGCGACCAGCCGCCTTAAGCGAATAGCTTTAAATATTGAACAAAGGCAATTGGATGAAATATTGGCCAAATACAAATAAGAAACGCAGTACTCTGTGAACTCTGTGTTAAAAAAATTAATACTGAGACTGCCACGTTTCCGCAAAGCCGGAAACTCGCAGTTGTAGAAGTTACTTAATTCGGTAACAGATTTGCTAGTTCAATAGGTTTTTTATTATTAATTCCTTGGTGAGGTCTTTCATGGTTGTAATAATAAAGATATTGTAATAATTCGTCTTT
>JBKQUY010000065.1:0-28513 GCA_052325425.1 Bacteroidia bacterium
ATCATGTAGCAAATCTGCAAGTTTTTCGCCTTCTTTACGCTGTTTCTTGCAGATTTTTATTGACTTTTTTTAGTTGAAAACACCCCAAAATAAAGGATTGTACTAGTTTTTGAGGTTTGACTATTTATTATAAAGTATTAGCACATTGAGTACGCTGTCCTGTGTATTGGCAGTATGGAAAAGCTTTAGCGAAGGATATGAGTATTCATATACATTTTCTCCCGATGCCGCAATTATTTCATTATCCGCATAATCGAACTGCAATCGCGATGCGGTTACCCCATTAATGCAGACAGCAAAGCTGTATGGGTTATAAGTATATTGATATATGATTCCGTTATCGAATCCCATCAGGTAGGTTTGGGCATTAATCTGCGTGGCAGAAAGCATGTTACCAGTGGGCAAAGTAACAGGAGAAGAAAATATATTATAAGAGATATTAAAAAGCTGTAAATATGCCCCGCCGGAACTTTGATTGCCAAAAACGAACAAATTATTATTATCCATACCAAACATGGCTACAACAGGCCCCGGCAGGCTATTTTGCTCGAATCCCTGGTTAATGGGCATATTATATAAAACAAAGTTACGCGCGGGTGAACTGATGCTTTGTTCTTCGGCAAATAAATAATTGCTCCATACGCTGGTTTTTATAGGATAGTAACCGGAGGTGATGGTAATAGAGGATTCGAGAACCCCGGAACTGTTATAATATTTAATATATCCGCTGTATTCAGAAATATATACCGCATCTGCGTAACTATATACATTGGTGAAACATGGGTTTGGGGCAATATAACCTGTAATGCCCCAGGCTAGCGAAACTGAGGGCATGGATGACAGTACATTAATATTGCCTGAGTCGGCTGCCCCGATATAAAGCTGCTGGTAATACGAACTGATATCTGATGAAGAATAGTCTCCGCTTAAGGTATAAACAGGAGAGATATTAAAATTCGTATCAATCTTTAATATATGAAGGCCGCTGCTGTTACGTGTAATTGCAAATATGCCTTCCCTGACTGTTGGCGCAGCATTAATATAAATCTGCCGGAAGCCAAGCGTGACATTTGTCCCGTTATTTGCCCCCACTACAATAGTGTATTTCCCGCTTGCCAGGTGTATATTATTTATAACATAAGGACAGATGAAGGTCATATTGTTACTTGTAATGGGTACTGTAACAGCAGGCAGAACCTGCACCTGCTGGCTATCATCAACTGATACTGCAACCGATTGCAAATTTACAGCATCGCTTATATGGGCTTTTACAAGTATAGTGTCAAAAACTGAATATACCGAGAGGCCAGAAGGGGCAAGGATTTGCACAACAGGAGAATCAGGCTCATTATTCTTCTTACAGGATAAAAAGCTTGCCACAATTAATAAGTACAATAATGTATTCCTTTGAATCATTGATTAAATTTACAAAAATTAACAGAAAGAGAAAAAGCCGGATACGGAAAAAAATATAATGCATTAATAATCAGATACATATAATATGCAGGCATTCAAAAAGTTCCCAACAATATGTAACCCTGCCATCAAAACTTCGTTGAGACAATGGAGAATTGGAACAAAAGAAGTATTAAAATATGAATGGTACTAATTATCAAATGATTAACGGCTATCAAATATTTTACACACTTTTCCTTAAAATAGTGGTTCTTTTTAAATTAAAGTGTAGTTTTGTAGGTATATGTCTGCGGCCGGGCAATTAAAATAATATTCTAAAAGGTAAAACATGCAAGTGGTTACTTTCAAAAAAATCAAATTGCTGATTATTATCGCGGCTCCGCTTTTAGTAATGCAATCGTGCATAGATTACTTTAAGAAGCCCGTTGAAAAAAACACAACATACAGCCCAGATTTAGCAGTTCCACTCGTATATTCTTCCATGACTATCAAAGACCTTATTGCCAGTCATAACAATGGACTAATAACTGTTGACGACAGTAATTTTTGCACACTGGTATATAACGGAACTTTATTTTCCATAAGGGCAGACAGTTTAATAAATCTTCCTGACCAGCCTTTACCCAACTATTCGGCTACTCTCAGCGCGGCCGAGATTAACACCCTTAATACAACAACAAATACAGTTACCCAGGCCTTTAGTGACACAGTAAACTATAATACCGGCACAAATAACCCGCTTTTAGATTCAATCATCTTTAATACGGGCACTATAAATGTTACACTAAATTCAGGTTTTCCATTCAACGGCCAGGTTGTTATTACTATACCTAAAATGAAAAACAATGGGGTGCCATTCTCACAGACCCTTACATTTACCGCTGCCAGTCCAAGTATATCAGCCACCTACAACATGGCAGGATATACCATAGATATGACCCTGGGTGGAACAACTTCCAATAAATTTGTGGTGGATTATACAGTAACCATGACAGGCACAGGTGTGGGAAACGCCACAACTGCTGAATCAATAGGCATTTCAGGTGGATTCAGTAATATGATGTTTGCTAAAATTTTTGGAGATTTAGGACAACTATCGTTATTTTCGAGCAATAATGATACAACTGCAATTTCTATTTTTCAGAATGTGGTAGGAAATGGAACCGGAACTTTCACTATTGTAAACCCGTCCATTACAGTTGTCGTTTCAAATTCTTATGGCGTGCCAATCAGGGCTACACTTCCTCTTTTTGAGGGATATAATCCCCCGGCTACAAATTTCCCTATTACGGGTGTCCCAAGCCCAATACCAATTTTAAGTCCGACAATTTTTCAAATCGGACAAGTGCTTACAGATTCTTTCACTCTAAGTAATTCCAACAGTAATATTGCAAGCATAGTTAATAATGACCATCCGAAAAAAATTATTTACAATGGAAGTGCAAAATCTAATCCTAATGGCCCAACTAACCAGAATTTTTTAATTGATACAAGCCGGTGTAAAGTGTATATGGAAGCAAACCTGCCCCTGTATGGCACAGCCAATAATTTCTGGCTAATTGATACCGTGCAGTTTTCACCGGGTTCATTCATAACTTCTAACGTTGTATGGGCATTATTTAAAATTTATTCTTCAAACGGTATGCCTCTTGATTTGAATATGCAGATATATTTTACTGACAGCCTTTATAATAAACTCGATTCTTTAATCAGCCCTCCCCAGTTAATTTTAAAATCTGGCGTGCTTAACGGCGCAGGAAAGGTTGTTTCTCCTACTGTAGTCAACTATCAAACTAAATTTAGCCAGGCAAGGTTACAAAATTTGAAAAATGCGAAGTATATGCTTATGAGTGAGCGGGCAAGTACTTCGAATGGCGGGAATACAAATGTTAAAATTTATTCTAACTATAATGTGCTTGTCAAAGTAGGGATGCAGGTTCAGGTTCAAACAAAAATATAGCAGTGTACAGGATAAAAAGACAAATAACATTCAAACCATTTTTATTAAAGGAAATAACGCGGGTTGTTTCCGTATTTGTTTTTCTTTTTATTCAATATAATTCATTTGCACAGCAAGACCTGACATTATATAATATGGAGGCTGTGCCTCAGCGGATATATGATAACCCTGCATTCAGGCCAACTGATTCTACCATATTTATCGGCTTGCCGCTAATTTCTTCACAATATTTCAATTTCAGTAACAGTGGGTTTAAATATTCTGACCTTATGGTGCAAGATGGTGATTCTGTAAAACCCAATGTGAGTAATATGATAAGCAAACTGACCAAGGAAAATTATATTTCCATTGATTACCATACGGATATTATCTCGTTCGGATTTCCTATTCAAAAGAATTATTTCAGTTTTAATATTACTGAGAAAGTTGATATCAGGTTGGGTTATTCCCAGGATTTTTTGAATTTTATCTGGAAAGGAAATGGAGACCCTTCAATTATTGGCCAAACAGTAAATTTAGCTCCAAGCCTGGATGCTATTCACTATCGGGAATATGGGGCAGGATGGTCACGTAAAATTACCGATAAGCTTACAGTGGGGGGCAAATTAAAATACCTTTATGGAGAGGAAAATATTTCTACAAATAACACCAATGCTTCCATTTATACCGATCCTAATGACTATTCTCTTACTGCACAATCAAATATTAATGTAAACACATCAGGTATCGATAATGATGAATTTAAATTTAATAGCGCACATGATGTTGTAGATTATCTTTTGAAAAAGCCAAATAACGGAGCAGCGATTGATTTAGGCGCCACTTATAAATTCAACGATAAGATTACTTTCTCTGCCAGCCTGACCGACCTTGGCTTTATTACCTGGAATGACGCTGTTACTAGTTATGAAAGCAATGACCCTAATGCCACATTTACTTACCAGGGTATTAATTTGAACCAGTTTTTAAATAATAACTCTGTGAATCTGGGAAATACGTTTCAGAATACGTTGGATTCTGCCAAGAATATTTTTAAAATTGATTCTCTTCATCATAGATACACTACCATGGTTGCCGCCCAGATTTACCTGGGAGCAAATTATAAGTTAATTGCAGGTGGCAATGCAGGCATATTGCTGTATGGCCAGGTATTTGATAATACCATTAACCCTGCTGTAGCGTTATCGTACAATCAAAAAGTTGGACGATGGTTCACTGCTTCGGTTTCTTATTCAATTTATGACCGGAGTTATGATAATATTGGGGTGGGTTTAGCGCTGAATGGAGGGCCCGTTCAGTGGTACATAGCAACCGATAATGTCCTTGCACCATTGGCCCCGCAGGATGCAAAGATTTTTCATCTCAATTTTGGCATTAATATTTCCTGGGCACATAAGAAAAAGGTTAAAGCCGCACAATACTAGGTAGGGACACAAAATTTTGTGCCATGTACTTTATTCCTTCACCATTTTCTTGCAATAAGTACCATTCACTAAAACGCAATATATACCTGCCGCTAATTTAGAAATATCAATTATTGTTGTTCTGTCTCCTGTTATAACGGTAATAATATTACCTCCAAATATATCAACCATTTTAATAATAGTATTAGGGCATGTTTCAGGTAATTCAACAGTTAAGGTGGAGGTAGCAGGGATGGGATATATTTTTATGTCTTGCAAATTATCAATTGCCTGTAAACTTGCCGGCCCCTGGTATTCATCAGCTCCAATATCAATAATACTGCCAACTATTCGTATTTCACCGTAAAAATCGCGTTCACCGGTATCAACCGGAAAGCCGGGCATACCTGCATTAATACATGTTGAGGTTGAAAGAAGGTGAAAATTTAATGCCGGTAATGCAGTATCAGTTAATCCGGGGTTTGAAAATTTTGAATGCACATCAAAACCGCTCCCGCTTTTATAGCCTGAAAAACCTGTAAAAGAAAATGTGCCATAGGAATAAGTGGTATTAACCGAATCGCTCCCAATGGAAAAATACCGGTTATAATCAAATTGAAATCCTATGGAATTGCCATTATTCCAACCCGAGGAGATGATAGCATCCCCTGTGCTATAGAATATATTATTCAGGAAAGAGCAATGTTGACTATAACTCAGCGATAGTTCGCCGTCACCCGTTTCAAGGGTGTCATCGGCAAAAAATGTGTTATTGGTTATTTCTGAATTAATTACCATACCGGTATTTATGGGCCCGTCGTAGCCGCCAACCTGCATACCGCCACCGTTGCGGTACAGAATATTATCTCTTACCTTGATGCCCGATGTGGTGTCTCCGGGATTCTCACATCCCACTTCAATGCCCCAATCATTATTATAACTAAGGTTCCTTTCTACAATTACGTTCTCGCCGCCGTCAACATAAATTCCTGCTGCCGAACTGTCATATACCGAATGGCATTTCCATACTGTATTTTCTTTTACATAACCATTCCTTGCATGGTCGGTGGCGGGGTCAGGGCTGGTACCATAATTACCTGCTATATCAATGCCAATGTTTTGGTTGTTATGCACGGTATTGCTTATGATAGTAAAACCATCAACATTTCCGTCCAATGTGCATGACTCACTGAACCCGGTGGCATTATCATAAAAAATGTTCCCCTGTATGGTTATGTTTTGCACAGGAGTAATTGAATCTCCATATACAATCAAGGGCTGGGCATTTTCAGTATCATTGGGTATAGCCGCAACAGAATGGTTCCAGTAAATATGATGAATGGTATTGTTGGTTATTTCAATGTTACTGGTCACACCATCAATAAATATTCCTATGCTGTTATTTCCAATGCAGTTATAAAATTGTAATCCGTCAATTATAATATAACTTTGGCTTGAAATGGTCAGCAGGGTTGCTGCCGTTGCATTTCCACTGATAATTACATTACCACCGTTATAATTGGTAAGGGTAATATAACCTCCGCCGGCTGAACCTGAAACAGGCATTACTACCTGCTCAATATATGTTCCTGCCATGATTTCTATAGTTGTACCCGGGGAGGCATTATTGCATGCATGCTGAATGGTTTTCCAGGGTGTGGCAATGTTCTGCGCCTGGGTGGTTGTATAGCTGTCGTTACCCGAATTTGAAACATAATATGTTTGGGCGTAAACTGACCGGTAACCAACTGTAATGACCAGAAGCAAGAAAGCAAACAATTTGGCTTTGTATCGAAGGATGTTTTTATTCATAATCGTCAATCCCTGTTTATTACTTTGTTGCCAGGCGCTATACGTCAAATATACAAATTTTATTTACCTCAAGTAGAATTGGATTACACAGATTTCTATAATTTTCAGAAACAGTTTAAATTTAATTTAAGTTTATTTTGCAGGCCTTCGACAAGCCCAGGCTGACATTGAAAGAGTCGGGTAGAACTTGCCGAAACATGTTCAATTCGGATAAAATTTAAACAGCTTTTCCGGCTTTTAATTATTAAAATCTTATACAAATTAACTGATTAATAAATAAACTGATTAATAAATAAATAGTATTTTTACCCACCAAAGCTAAATGCAAATTATATACTTAATCGCGTAAAGATGAAAAAGGCCTTACTGTTTTTATGCACTATAGTTACGGCTCTGATTACCCATGCACAATCAGACAGTGCAGGGCTAAGGAGGCTTCCTTTGGTAAGTTACAATAATCCCAACAGGGCTATACATATTAAGGAAGGCCGTTTTCTTACTATTCATCTTGTTACTGACTCCGCCAGTTCTCATACATATTCAGGACGCATATTCCTGGGTGAAAATAATTCATTGCTGATGATTGGAGGAACAGAGCAATCTCATGGTTATTCTGATGCGGGTTATACTTATGAAGAAAGAATTACTTCATATACCAGTGATGAAATAACGGTGATTCCCTATGAGGAAATTGAATCTGTTACCCTTATTCCCCGGTTACGTCCTGTTTTCAGCACCCTTACTGTGGCTTCACTCGTAGTTGTATGTCTCGATACTCCGCTTGCCATTGGAGGTTCAAGTTTTACCGCCGCTCCCCAGATTGCCGAAGTAGCTGCTGCAACCCTTGTTGTGGATGTTATACTGTTTAAATTATTTCAAGGCAGGAGATTCAAAATAAAAGGCAATACCGGCTCCAGGACTCCTACCTTTTAATTCTCAAATAAGATTCTGCGGCAGACTAAATTTCTCAGGATGACATTGAAGAAGAGATAAATCCTTATTGTCTTTAATTTCGCATTACATGGTTAATTGGGAGGAATAGTATTATATAGTAAGGTAATAGCAGGAGTTTAAAAGAACCTGTTGGCGTCCATCCATAGAATGCACATAAAAAAATCCCGTCCCGCAATATTGCGGGACGGGATTTTTTTAATCATAGCGCTGAAAATAAACTTACCTGACTATAAATTTACCACGGTCAATGATATTACCATTTTTATCTTCGAGGGTATATAAATACATGCCATCTGCAAACGAAGCAGTATTTAATATATTCATTCCATTTTTCATTTCTACCTGCGATAATTCTCTTCCTGTTACATCGTAAACATGAATAAATTGTCCTTCGGCAGCCGGGGCCATGAAAGTAATCTGGCTGGAACATGGGTTAGGGAAAGCGGTTACTTTGCTTAAATTGCTTAGCTCATTAATACCTGTTGGCATTGCAGTAGTATCCCATTGCATATATTCAACTTTAGTGGAGGTGGTATCCATAACCATTTGCGCCAAAATATATCCAGCTCCATTAGTGTACCAGTCATACTCATGTGATTTGGTTACAGTAACACTTTCGCTTGACCAGGAGCCCAGAATATCTTCAATAGACAAAGAATCCTTGGTGGTGTACCAATGGCTTTGACGCAATACGGGGAATGTGCCCTTAGGTGTTGTTAATGTTCCCCAGGCATCTATGGTATCCCAATAGGTAATAGTAACATTGGCTTTTTCTGCAGTAACAAGGCCACCGCCGATAGATTGATTAAATGTCTGGCTGCCCTTACTTTCTCCGTCTAATGTGGTAAGAGTAGGGCTGGTATAAGTAGCCGGAAGGTAAGATTGTACGTATGCAGGGCTAAGGGGCATTTCTACATGGAATTTGTAAGTTGAACCGGAAACAGTGGAGGAAGTAATCTGTTCGGAGCCCACAACGGCAAATTGAGAACCGCTGACGTCAAAAAAATAGTGGCCAATGGAATCCAAGGTTGAATCAGCGAGGGTAGCCGATGTAAATACAGAAGCATACGCGGTAGCAGAAGGGAGCATAAAATTAGTAGTGTAAAAATGTTTTGCCTTTAATGTGCTGAAATTCCATGTTTGTGCGCTGGAACTTGCAGCAGTAGGCGTAAACCCTGAAGTAGAATCAACCCCTGATACTACTGTTAACCCTGATGTAGGCATATCGTTCTGGGTAATTGTAATTTGAGCGGAAGCCTGTGTTGCAAAGGCAACCAGTCCTATAAAAGGAAGAATAAACAATCGTGTAATTTTTTTCATAATTGAAATAAGTTTAATTTAATAATTTGCAAAAATATAAAATAGTGCAATAGCCGGTACCATTTTTGTGCGGAAAAAAGTGTTTTAAACGTTTTTTGTTAACTCAACTGCTTTTTTCTAAAAAAACTGCTTTTAGCAGAGGGAATTATGATGCCCCGGTAATTATATATTCCATTTTTATACTATATATTAACTATTTTATTTATATTTGCAATGTGCAACGCCGAATTCTTATTGTTTAATGAACAGCCTCAAAATTGCAGAATAAAAAATGTTAAAGAATTTATCTGCAACAATAAAGCTCTAATAACCAATGAAATACAATTTAATTCCCCAACTGAGAAATAAAATGAGAAAAATTGCTGAAAATTTCGGGCCAAATTCTAATAATGCACTGATAATCAGCACTTATGATTTTTTTACTGCCCCGCAATTTCCGCAGTTTTCCGCAGAATTCCGCAGTTTTTAAGTATGAATACATTGGAACATATTATATTAACCCTAAGTAAAGCAATATATCTCAGCAAAAACAATAAAAATACTCATAATCAAGTGTTTAGATTGGGTTTACACTTTTCGGGTATTAGAAACTAAATATGTATTGATAATCAGTAAGTTAAATAAAAAAATAAGCTAAAAAGTGTAAAATTGTGTAAACCCAAGACCAACGTATTGCCAGGTACAACTTAGCCCTTATTCCTTACCCTTGCCACTGCTAATAACAAATATGTGTTTATAAAATGCAACTTTCATAGTCTGTATGTCGTAAAAATTAGGTACATTGTATGCCAATTTTAAAAAGTTGGGGTGAGTTGATTATAGAATTATTTATTGAAGAATGATACTTTTTTCTATCCGTAAAATAGTTAATCCTGCAATTTTTGCTGTAGTTTTGCTTTCGGCAAATGCTATTGCCCAGCAAGCATCAAATTCTGTAAAAAAATCGCCTGCACGGATAAAAGCCACATCCCAGTGGACGACTGCACCTTTTGACCATAAGGTATTCATTGAAAATAAGGGACAGTTTAATGCAGGTGTTCCCGGCAACGACAAGGTTATATATTCTGCTTCATTAGGCGCCGTGAACTTGTACTTTACTTCTCATGGCATTGTATATGAATATGATGAATACATAAAAAACACAAAAGATAAGTTTCAAAAACCTGTTACACATTACCTGGATGCCGAATGGGAGAATTCAAATCCTGCTGTAACCGTAACTGCGGAGCAACGTGCAGATTATTATTATACTTATCCGTCGGGTAAGAATGGAACCATAAAGGCAAATATTTTCAGGAAAATTGTTTATCATAATTTATACCCGGGTATTGATGTTGCTTATTATTTCCCTGAAAATAAAGACGGGTACGAATATGATATAATTGTTCATCCCGGCGCTGATATTTCGCAGGTGAAGCTTCACTATGATGGGGCTCTTGGCGCTTTTGTTGACGGTAAAAACAATGCAAGGATAAATAGCCCTGTAGGTGAAATAACCGAGCATGCCCCGAAATGCTGGTATGATAATGGGGGAGATGTTAAAGTCAGCTATAAGATAAATGCCATGGAAGAACAATTTAAGATTGCTGAAGGTTATGATAAAAATAAAACAGTAGTAATTGACCCCTGGACTACCAACCCGAACTTTACGGGTAGTTATAACAAAGCATATGAGTTAGATTACGATAACAATGGTAATGTATATGTATATGGAGGATATAGCCATTTTCAGTTGGTTAAATTGAATAGCAGTGGCGTTATTCAGTGGGTATTTCCTGCTACTTCTATAGATGGTCAATTATTTGGAGGTTTTACAGTTGATAAAAGCAATGGAACAAGTTATTTAGCTGAAGGAGCAGATGCTTCCGGCTGTGTAATATTGGAGGTAAATACCGCCGGTAACCTGGTTACTGCTTCGGCTCACGATGCTGCTATGAAACAATTCTGGAGACCGATGTATAATTCCTGCAATAATAATTTAATAATAGGGGCAGGCGATGCCACAACTACTACTCCTACCCAGGCAACAGTGGTTGATTTAGGGCTTACTACATTTAATAATGTTAACATACTTGGTGCCACTATACCCGGGCATACCATTTCATTGGCTGCTCTCGACCCTTCCGGCCAGTCATGTTATATGGCAGTGGCTAAGTCTGCGTTTACTGACCAGGCGCATTTTGACAATGTGCTGGTAAAGCTACCCCTTGCCACGAATCTTTCGCCAACAACCTACATTGTACCCGATGGGTATAAGTTTGTTGCACTTTCCAGTATTGGATATGTTGGCCCACCCGGAGTTTATAATACCAATGCTATGAATGGCATGGCTGCCAGCCTCAACTGGCTCTATCTTTATGATGGCGGCATGCTAAAGCGTTTTAATAAAAATACAGGTCTGGTAATTGATAGTGTAAAGGTTTCAGGTAGTCCCTATATGTGGGGTGGCCTTGATGCGGATATTTGTGACAATGTTTATGCAGGTTCACAAACCTGGATCAGCGTATATAACTCTTCCATGACACTTGCCGATACCATAAACCTGCCCGATACCGTTTATGATGTAAGAATAGGAGCCAACAGGCAGATATTGTATGCATGTGGCAATGGGTTTGTAAAATCTATCAATATTCCATTCAAACCTCTTACCATTGATAGCACCAATGCTACCTGCACCTGTAATGGCACAGCTACCGCCAACCTTTGTGGTGGTGCAGATACAAGTAAAGTAACTTATTTATGGAGCAATGGAATGACCACCCAAACAATTACCGGTCTGTGCAGGGGAAAATACAATGTTACCGTTACTCTTGGTTTATGCGTACCGCAGACATATAGTGATTCTGTAACTATTGCAGAACCGCCAGTGCTTGATACTGCAATGGCCAGGACAAATATAAAATGTTATGGGGGAACAGGCAGCGCAACAGTAACCATAACAGGCGGCGCGAAGCCTTATACCTATTCCTGGAGCCCATACGGAGGGACAAATGCTACAGCAGATTCATTGGTACCCGGTACTTATACAGTTACAGTCCATGATGCGAATAATTGCACAATTATTGATTCCGTAACTATAATCCAGCCTAACCCTTTTACAGTTACTGCGAGCAGCACCACGGCCAATTGCGGGCTGAGTAATGGTTCTGCAAGCGCAACAGTGACCGGCGGTACCAAGCCCTTTACTTATTTATGGACCCCAAGCGGGCAAACAACTGCAACTGCGGTCAATTTGCCTGCGGGGATTGATTCTGTTATCGTAACTGATGCAAATGGCTGTACTGCACAATCCTCAACAATTGTTCCCGATGCAGGTGTTTCACCTGTTACCATAAGGGTGACCGGTGAAAAATGTAACGGAGGAAATACAGGCGCTGCAACTGATTCAATGATAGGCGGTACTCCCAACTATACATATTTATGGATGCCAGGGAGCGGAACAAGTGAGACAGATACTAATTTACTGGGGGGGGTAACTTATACGGTAACAATTAAGGATGCAAACGGATGCGTGGTTACAGATACTGTAACCATTCCACAACCCAATCCGCTGGTTATAAATATGGAACCTACTAATGTACAATGTAATGATTCCAGTAATGGCAGCATTATTGCCGCTGTTACCGGCGGTACATCCCCATATTCATATTCATGGAGCGATGACAGTATAAGTTCAAGTATTTCAAACCTGAATATTGGAACATATACGGTAACGGTGACCGATGCCAATGGCTGTGTGGCAATTGATTCTGCGACCATTACCCAACCTCCGCAAGGCCTTAAACTAGTAATCGATTCGCAGAAAAATGTTGCCTGCAACGGCGGTTGCACCGGGAGTGCAACCATTTCAGCCACCGGTGGAACAACCCCATATATTTTTAACTGGACTCCAATGGCTCCTCCTAATTATGTGGTCGTGCCTGCTCCAAATGATAGCAGTACTTCGGCGGATAGCCTTTGTGCCACAAGTTATACCATTAAAGTTCTTGACCAGCATGGTTGCCTGACATCAATTTCTGTAACTCTTCTCCAGCCTGCAAAAGTCGTCAGTGATTCTATTATTGAAAGCACAAATAATAAGTGCCGTGGCGATAGCCTCGGTACAGCGGTTGTAGGAGTTTCGGGCGGCGTTACTCCATATGCATATTCCTGGAGTTATTCAATAGCGGACACAACTGACAGTGTGAGCGGCCTCCCGGCGGGAACATATAATGTAACAGTAACTGATTCTGATAAATGTACGGCAACAGCTTCAGTTACCATTACACAGCCTCCGCCGTTATCTATTATATTTTCGACTAAAAGAACAGCCTGCGATACTAATATTGGGGAAATAACAGCGGTTGTGGCAGGCGGGCCATATACTTTTTCATGGAATAATGGAGAGGCCACGCAGATAGACACTGACCTTGCTGCCGGGGTATATACAGTGACAATTACTGATACAATCGGGTGTAAAACAAATGCGACGGATACAGTAAAACAAAGCAACCCGCCGTCTGTAGCAGCCAACTTTTTTCCTGCTACCTGCGGAAGTGCAAATGGTTCAGCTTATGCAATTGTATCAGGCGGAGTACCGGGTTATACATATTCATGGGGCCCATCGGGCGAAACTTCCGATACAGCAACCGCTCTTCTCCCCGGTTTTTACACGGTTGTTGTAAAGGATTCATACGGCTGCAAAGATTCTACCTCTCTGCTGGTAGGGGACTCTGGCGTTTCAGCCCCATTCAGCGTGGTTAATGATATTAGCTGCTTTGGATTATCTGATGGAAGCGCTACCGTTACTATGTCTGAGAATGTACCTTCACCTCCTTACACATATCAATGGAGCAACGGACAAACAAATTCCACAGCAACCGGCCTGGGGTTAGGAAAGGATACTGTGACAGTGACAGATTCAAAGGGCTGCATTGCCATTGATACAATTACCATTACACAGCCTCCTCAACTGATAGCCGGAGTTGAAAATGTTACCAATGTATTATGCTATGACCAGAGAAATGGAGGAGCCATGGGAACAGCAACAGGTGGAACAGCGCCATATACTTATAAATGGTCAGACGGTGAAAAAGGAGATACAGCTCATTTTCTTGCTGACAGTACTTATACAGTAATTGCAACCGATGCGAATGGTTGTATTGATTCAGCCACTGTAAGTATTACCCAGCCCGACTCACTTATTGTATCTATGGGTACAACCGCAGCAACCTGCCAGAATAATGGTACTGCAACTGCAACAGGACATGGAGGAACACCCCCTTACATATTTTCCTGGATAGGTCCTTCCGGGTCGCTGGGTACAGGCACAACCATATTTTCGCTTTTCCCGGGGCTATATACTGTTACCGTTACAGACTCAAACGGATGTCCGGCCAGAGATACAGGAAG
Organism: Bacteroidia bacterium; assembly: GCA_052325425.1. GTDB lineage: Bacteria > Bacteroidota > Bacteroidia > JABEUT01 > JABEUT01 > JABEUT01. The sequence goes on from JBKQUY010000065.1 coordinate 14,257, forward strand.
CGTACTTATTTCCAGTCAAAAGGCATTTATTTCTTCCAATAAAAATGTAAATTGTTATGATAGTATTAATGGTAGTGCAACTGTAAGTGTTGTTGGCGGAGATTCCCTGCTTTACTCGTATAAATGGAGTCCTGTTGGAAATACGAATGATACCGTAAGCAGTGCCCAAACAGCAACAAAACTCCCTGCCGGTGTATATATGGCGATAGCTGAATATATAGCCACCGGCTGTGCAGATACAGCATACGATACAATTAGCCAGCCTTCAAAAATTGTTGTAAGCTTAAAAGATTCTATAACATGTAACAGTGCCAGTGCTCAAGCATTTGTTGCCGGGGGTGTTCCTCCTTATACTTACATCTGGAACTCAAGCCCTTCTCAAACTACTGCAACTGCTAATTTGCAGACTGGAAATTATACCTTAACTGTGATGGATAATAACAATTGCCCTGATACAATAACGACCAAAATTGTAGTACCTATGGTTACCGCTAAGTTTATACCCAAACCAGATACCATAGCGGGAGGCGAATATGTATATTTTGATAATACCAGCACAGGGGCAGATTCGTGGTATTGGACATTTGGAAATGATAATTCATCGGACATACAATTCCCTTACCAGCAATATATGACTGATGGGAAATATGAGGTTTACTTGTATGTTTCAAATGCAAAGGGGTGTAGGGATTCTGTTGAAGAAATTGTTTATGTAAAAGACACTCTTTACGTGCCGAACGTATTTACACCGGGCGTTACAGGTAGCAACGGCGCATTTCATATAACTGCAGGAAGTATGAAGGAATATGACCTTATAATATATAACCGGTGGGGAGAAAAGATATTTGAATCAAATTCGCCTAATATTGACTGGACCGGAACCAGCGATGCCGGTGTTGCCGAACCCGATGGAACCTATTATTACATTTTAACCGCTTCTGATTACGATGGTAAAACCTATAATCTTAAGGGTTACGTACAACTGATTCGGTAGTCTTTGAATTAGCTGGAAAGCGCTATATCTGAAATCTCTATTGTTTTTTATGTGAAAGGTCTATCAAAGAATCTAACTGGCTGCGCACAGTTTTCTCATGAGGTGTATTCCCACGGTGACAGGTAAAACACATAACTGTATGTATGGTGTCAGGCTTTGTTGAATTATTAAAATTAAAGTAATTCGCATTCAGGTATGCAGTCATCTTCATCATTTCACGGGCAATTTTCTTATCATCTTTAGCGTCGCTTGCAAAATCATATTCTTTTTTTGTCGAATCACTGGTACGTATATGGCAAAAGCCACAACGTACTCCAAGTGAAATTGAATATTCACGCATAATGGCGTGTAGTTGTTTCTCGCTGATGTCTTTGGGAAGAATCTTCAGGTTCTTAAAACCTCCTTCAGGTGGATTTGTTTTTGTGGTTGTAGCTCCAATTGTAATAAATATTGTTGCAAGTAATAATGCACTAATCTGCCATTTCCTCATATGATAATTTTTAAAGTTTTAAAAAGGTAAAAGTATATAAAAGATTGCAAATATTTCAAGATGCCGAATAAATAAGCAGGCACAGACTTAGAGGCGGATATTCAATTGTATCGTAAAATTTTGCGGTGGACCAATTAATCCCGGCCGAATCATATATAAATCATTGAACATGTTTTTTACAATAAATGAAGCTTTAACAGCTTCACTTACCTGGTAACCAATATGAGCATCAATTATCAAATCACCTTTATCGTGTGCCTGCCGGAATTGCTCAACGCCATTAATAATGCCGGTATTTTGTTCAAATATCCAGTCAACGTTAACCATAAAGCTATTGTAGCGGGCTATTCCGCCAAAAGTGAATTTTTTATAAGTTACCTCAATTCCTAATTTGGCGGTATAAAGCGAGCGATAATTAAGAATTTCAGTCTGAGCCAAAGAATCTTTTTGAGCGGAAGTTAGTTCCGGATGGGAAGCTTCATAGCTATTTACCTTTTTAGCTGTATCCACATTTATTGGGTCGGTAGCAGTGACTCCAGCCATAAGTTGAACAGGTATGCCAAATATTTTACCGCTGGCAGTATAAGTAAGTTCAGCGCCGGTAATTTGGGCATTTTCTATATTAACAGATTTAAAACCCAGATTTGTAGGTTTTGAAGGCGTAGCCCAATTGTTAAAAGAGAAATCAATCATGTTTCTGTATTCAGTTGCAAACAAGGCAAGGTCGGCATAACCCTGCCAGTCTCCCATTTTTAAGCCTTGGCTGACACCTACTTCTCCACTATAACCTGTTTCTGGGTTCAAGCCTGGATTAGGCAAAATTGGCAGTGCGCCACCTATGGTCGTACTAACATATTTCTCTGCAATAGAAGGGAAGCGATATCCTTCACCATAAGAGGCGCGGAGGTAGGTAGCTTTTGCAATTCTGTAATTAGCTCCTGCCCTGTAAACAACAGGAGAATGTTCTTGCAGTGAATCAACCTTATTTGTTTCATAACGTAATCCCGCTGTAATAGAAAATCTTTTCCCGATTTTTTTTTCTAATTGCAAATATGCGGCCTGGTTAATTGCATACCGGTTGCCATATAGTTCTGCATTAACATTATCTGTGCTTTCAACCAGCCCTGCTGTCAGGGTAAACTGGTATTTAAAGTCTTTTTGATACTGTAATTCATAATAATATGAATACGATACAGATCCATCCTGGGTTCCATAACCATAATCAATATCACTCGATAAAAAATATTTTGCCTGGAAAGTGTACCTGCTTCCATCCGGGGCGTAATAATTAATAAACGGAACAATGGTAAGGCGCTTGAATGTTCCATCAACAAGGCTCGTGCCCGGTCCTGTTCCATTTTGTGGCTTAATAATACCAGAAGAATCATTTGCCCATTCAAGGAATGTGCCATCATTCTGGTACATAAAGTTTGTTTTAATCCCTGCCATTAAGCCATCAATATGTTTAAAGCGATAGCGCAAAGTCAGGCTCAACCTTGCCCTTTGGTCATAAGCTCCTTCCAGGTAGCTTTTCTCGTTATACATATTACCGCTGAATATAAAATCCAGTTGGCCTATTTTCCGGCTATGCATAAATGAAAAAGTACTAAAATAGGGCTGTTGCTGTCCACCTCTCCACCATATTGCTGAATCGGGATCGGATACCTTGGGATTACCATATATACCTTCTGAAAAGCTGAATGTAGTTACCGGAGTGGATGTGGGATAAGCTGTACGCACATTTATTACCCCATTTAATGCTGATGACCCATATAACGCCGAAGAAGCGCCTTTAATTACTTCTATTTGCTGAAGTTGCTCCATTGGGAGGAAATCCCAAATAACATACCCTGCATCTGGTGTAAGTTCAGGTAAGCCATCAACCAACACAAGTACCCTGCTGCCCACACCATACGCCCAGCCACTGCCTCCGCGTATATTGGCCTGTCCGTCAACAACGGTTACACCAGGCATATTGTTCATTGCCTCATCAATTTCATGTATGCTGGTATTCTGCACAGTTTGGGCATCCATTACTTCCATGGATACATTTTCCTCCTGTATATTTTTTCCATACATGCTGGCAGTCACTACTGTCATTTGTAAACCTTGCGACAGTGATTGCAACATAATATCATAATTTATTTCACCGCAATTTCCGTTAATCTGAATGGTTTTGCTCTGATAAGTCAGGTAGGAAAATGTTATTGTATGGACACCACTGCCAATATTCAGCTGGTAGTGCCCATTCAGGTCAGTTGAAGTATGCTGGTTACTGTCAACCGTTATTATTACACCTACCAATGTTTCCTGTGTAGCGGAATCCTTAACGGTTCCCTTTAAATTAGTTTGGGCAAAAGTAGATTTGTATATGAAGAACAGGATAAAAAAAGAAGCCAGCTTAAAACGCTTAACCTCACTTCCATGTACGTACTTGTAAAAATGTTCCATCTATTTTTTTTAAGCATTTTAACAAAGGTAATTTTTTTTTGAATTTTACAAACATAGTTTGCAAAATTAATTTCAAATTTTTTTTATTTTCTTCTTTCTTCAGAATGGAATGTAAATTTTTATTCCCATACCAGGTAAATTTATGCGAACAGAAAAATAAAAAAGAATTCAGTGTTCAGTATGGTAGAAGATTTTTGGTTTTATTTTGTATTTTTACCATTATCTGAATAATTACTTTTTATTGCTGAAACATGAGTAGCGGAAATAGAAGATATGGTAATAGGAAAGCGTCAAGTTTTTCTCAGGCATCAGAACTTGCCTTGGTAAAAAGCGGGGATGATTTTTTCAGAAGGGCAATTGAAATAATTCACCGAAGCCAGAAAATCTTACATTTTCAAACATATATCTTTATTGACGATTCAACCGGAAAACTGATAATTGATGCTTTATTGAATGCAGTAAAACGGGGAGTAAAAGTGTTCCTTTTGGTAGATGCTTTTGGTTCGGGCGATTTGAGAAACCATGCGGTTGAAATGATGATAAAGGGCGGTATTTATTTCAGAAAATTTTCACCTGTATTTTATAAATACAGACTACGTTTTGGCAGAAGGCTCCATCATAAAATAATAGTAAGTGATGGTAAGGAAGCAATGATTGGAGGGATTAATATTGAGGATAAATACCGCATTGACGGCCCGGAAACTCCCTGGCTTGATTACGCGGTTTATATTAATGGGAATGTTTGTACTGAAATTACAAACTTATGCGAATCATTATGGAAAGGTAAAGATTATAGGGTGAGACGGAAAAAAATTGCCCGTGTATTAAATCCCTCAACTTTAAATAGCACTACAATACCTGTGAAAGTAAGCCAGAATGACTGGTTAAGAAGGAAAGATACAGTTTCTCATGACCTGCGCGGAGCGTTGAGGCATTCGCATATATCAATTATTCTTTTAGCAAGTTATTTTTTACCGGGTATGAAGGCACGCAAAATATTGAGAAAAGCTTCCGGAAGAAATGTGAAAATAAAGGTAATATTCCCTGGTATTTCTGATGTGAAACTTGCCCAAAAAGCCACCACCTATCTTTATGGTTGGATGCTACGTCATAATATGGAAATTTATGAATGGAACAAAACAATACTCCACGGGAAAGTTAATCTGGTGGACGATAAATGGGCATCTATCGGCTCATACAATATTAACCACTTGAGTCATTACAGCAGTGTAGAAACAAATATTGAGATATTTGATGCGTCATTTTGCCAGGAATTAAAAAAGGAATTGAACAATATTATTTCACTGTGTAATAAAATTACTTATTCCGAATACCTGCATAGAATGAATATATGGGAGAAATTCATTTGCTGGAGCTCTTTTTATTTAGTCCGCTTCTTGTTTTGGCTCGAATTTGCTATCCTGTCAAAGGAATAGGTACAAATGATAATTATTATCTTTACCTGTTATTAAATTCCAAATCATTTTAAAAAAAATAATACACCCTATAATTTGGGCCTGGATTAGATGCACAACTTATTTTTTCTTTGAAAAAGTAGTTGTAAGCGGTGAGGAAAATATTCCAGGTACAGCCCCGGTTATTTTATCATCTAATCACCCAAATACTATTCTTGATGCTTTACTTCTGACTGTGTATTATAAAAGGCCAATATATTATATGGTTCGGGGTGATGTTTTTATTTCACCTGTCATATCATCCCTGCTCCGGTTTGTAAATGTAATTCCTATATACAGGAGAGAGGAAGGCGCGGAACATTTCCCAAAGAATGAAATAACATTTTCCTTTTGTATTGAAGTATTTAAAAAAGGGGGAACTGTACTTATTTTCACTGAAGGACAATCGGAAAATGAATGGGACCTGAGGCCATTGCGAAAAGGAACAGCAAGGCTTGCATATAATTCATGGTATAATAATAGGCTTTGTGAGAACCTGAAAATTCTTCCGACCACAATTAATTATAGTTCATGGTTAAAAATAAATGGCATTGCATATATATCCTTTCTACAGAAAATTGAAAAGGATAATTTCCCCAAAGAAATGGAACAGGGAGTATATTTAAATAAGTTCAACGAAAAGTTAAAGAGTAGTTTAGCAGAGAATTGTATAATACTGAATAAGAAAGAGAACCTGGAAACCCAACAAATTATAACAGGTTTTTTGCTGAAGAACTTTAAGAATGGTAAGGAATTGACAATTAAAGGAATGCAGGATTTCAATTCCGGAACTATATCAGTTAAAGAACAGTATAAAACACTTGCAGGGTTTCTTAAATCAAATAAAATAAGCTACTTTAAACAAACGAATACCTTTATTTTTTTGATAAGTCTTAAATTATACTGCATAGCATTTATAATGAACGGTATGCCGTATTCAATAAGTAAATCAATTGCTAAACGAACTATGCACTTTAATGAATTTTATGATTCTACTTTGTTTCTCTTATTATTGCTTATTTATCCTGTTTATCTTATTGTATTGAGTATTATAATGTATTATATCACACATTCAGTATTATTCTGTTTAGCCCTGATATCAATTATTTTAATTAGCGCTAAATTTCGCGAATGGGGAAAACGAAATATAGAGTGCTACATAAAAAGGGAGAAATTAAAAACGGTATCAAGCATGCTTGAAGAGCTTTTTCAGAAGAAGGATTTATCCTATAACTATTAGCGTATAAAGCAGGTTTTAAAAATAACAAATATATTTACCCCTGTAAATTAGCAGATATGTTAGTCAAAACTTATGGAAGTGCGGTAAACGGAATAGACGCTACCACAATTACTGTCGAGGTAAATGTTAGTGCAGGGGTTAATTTCTTTTTAGTAGGATTGCCCGATAGCGCAGTAAAAGAAAGTCAGCAGCGTATAGATGCGGCTCTTAAAAACAATGGCTTTCGCCTGCCTGGCAAAATGATTACAGTAAATATGGCGCCTGCCGACATCCGAAAAGAAGGTTCGTCTTATGATTTGACTATTGCTATAGGAATACTTGCCGCATCGGAACAGATTAACGGTGAAATGGTTGGCGACTATGTAATTATGGGGGAACTTTCACTCGATGGAGGCTTGCAACCTATAAAGGGTGTGCTGCCAATTGCAATTAATGCAAGGGAGCAGGGATTTAAAGGGATAATATTACCGGAGCAAAATGCGAAAGAGGCAGCAATAGTTGCTGGGCTAAATGTATTTGGCATAAAAAATATTAAAGAGGCTATTGATTTTTTGAATGGCACCATTACTCTTGAACCCATTGTTGTAAATGCTGCTGAAACTTTTTATACCCAATTATCGCTTGCTGATGTAGATTTTGCTGATGTTAAAGGACAGGAGAATATAAAACGCGCTTTGGAAATTGCTGCTGCAGGAGGACATAATGTGCTTTTAATAGGTCCACCGGGTGCAGGTAAAACCATGTTGGCAAAACGCCTTCCTACCATATTGCCTCCCCTTACCCTGGATGAAGCTCTGGAGACCACAAAAATTCACTCAGTAGCAGGTAAAGTGGGCAGCGGAAAAGGCCTTATTGCTTCGCGCCCTTTTCGGGCGCCCCACCATACCATTAGCGATGTAGCTTTAGTGGGAGGCGGTGGATTTCCACAGCCCGGGGAAATATCCTTGGCACATAATGGTGTGCTGTTTTTAGATGAATTACCTGAATTTAAAAGAACTGTATTGGAGGTGATGCGTCAACCTCTTGAGGACCGCGTAATCAGAATATCAAGAGCCAGGTTTACTGTAGAATATCCTGCCAGTTTTATGCTTGTAACGTCTATGAATCCATGCCCATGCGGTTTTTATAATCATCCTCAAAAGGAATGCGTATGTGCTCCGGGAACAGTTCAGAAGTATTTAAACCGAATTTCCGGCCCTTTACTTGACCGGATTGATATTCATGTTGAAGTAGTGCCCGTAGCTTATGGAGAACTTTCTTCTGAGAGAATAAGTGAAAAAAGCGAGTCGGTGCGGCAAAGAGTGATAAAAGCCCGCCAGATACAGGCCAAACGTTTTGAAGGCAGTGGCATATATTGTAATGCTCAAATGAGTTCGAAACAACTAAAAACCTATTGTAAGATAGATGATGCAGGCCATCAGCTTTTGAAAACAGCTATGGAAAAACTGCATCTTTCCGCCAGAGCTTATGACAGGATTCTTAAGGTGTCGAGAACTATAGCCGATTTGTCCGGCTCTGAAAATATAGAAACGCCGCACCTTGCCGAAGCCATAAACTATCGCAGTTTAGATAGAGAAAATTGGGCAGGGTAAATATAATGTTCATGTTATTACAAATAAATTTCTATCGGTTTCTTACTTATAGATAAAGCTAAATAATTACATTGAATAGATCGTCTTCCAGACTCTATTTCATTTGGTTTCTTGAAATTATAATAGTAATGCCTGATATAGCTATTAAGATAATATTACCTTTGATTTTATAAATTAATCATTAATAACTAAACCATGAAATTAATCTGCTTTGCTGCCGGAGTAATATTACTCATCTCTTGTAAAAATCAAAACCAGCAACTCAAATACCCCTTAGCACGTAAAGTAGATACAGTGACAAATTATTTTGGCACTAAAGTGCCTGACCCATACAGGTGGATGGAAAATGATACAACTATAGAAAGAGATAACTGGATAAAGGCCGAAAACCAATTGACTGAAGACTATCTTTCCAGGATTCCATTCAGAGATAAAATAAAAAAGCGCATAGCAAAGCTGTATGATTATTCCAGGTGCTCTATACCATTTAAAAGAGGGAATTATTATTTTTATTATAAGAATAATGGAACGCAGAACCAGAGTGTTTTGTATGTGCAGGATGGCTCAGCAGGAACGCCGAGAGTGTTATTGGACCCCAATACGCTTTCATCTGATGGAACAACGTCAATTGCGGTTACCGGGGTTTCGAATGACCAAAAGTACTTCGCCTATGGTATCAGCAAAGCAGGGTCTGACTGGAATGAATTTTATGTAATTGATATTGCCAGCGGAAAACAATTAAACGATACACTAAAATGGATTAAATTCTCATCCATTGCATGGAAAGGACATGGATTTTTTTACACTGGCTATAAAGCATCGGCAAATGGAACTGCGCTAACAGAAAAGAATGAAAGTTCAAGGATACTTTACCATAGAATAGGCACGCTGCAAAGTTCTGATAGCTTAGTATATGAGGACAAAGAACATCCTCAGCGCACAATGGAAGCAGATGTTACCAGGGATGAAAAGTTCTTGAGCATTGCTGCATCAGAAACATCTGATGGGAATTCGCTAATGGTAAAAGACCTGACCCAAAAAAACAGCTCATTCGTTACCGTTGTGGATGACTTTATAAGCGATAATACAATTGTTGATGATATTGGGAATTCATTGCTTCTTTTTTCTAACAGGAATGCTCCCAATTATAAATTAGTGCTGGTTGATATGGATAATCCTGAGCCTGGTTCATGGAAAGCTGTTATACCTGAAAAAGATTACCTTATGCAGGGTGTCTGGTTATGCAACGGTAACATAATTGCATCATATCTTAAAGATGTGAGCACACACTTTAATGTATATGATATTACTGGTAAAGAACTTAAGGAAATAGAGCTTCCGGGTTTAGGTAATGGCGACTTTAGCAGCAATAAAGAGGATAGCATAGCATTCTATTCTTTCACTAATTACACGACTCCTTCTACTATATATAAATACAATGCAGTTACAGGAAAGTCAGGAGTATTTTTTAAGCCAACCGTTGATTTCAATACCGATGATTACGAAACCAAACAAGTCTTCTATCCCAGCAAGGACGGCACCAAAATACCAATGTTTATAGTGTATAAAAAGGGAATGCAAATGGATGGTAATAACCCTTGCTTCTTGTATGCATACGGAGGGTTTAACATAAGTATAATACCCTATTTCAGCCCTAGTGTGGCGTTATTTCTCGAAAATGGAGGTATCTATGCCGTTCCTAATTTGCGTGGCGGAGGCGAATATGGCGAAAAATGGCATGAAGCCGGAACTAAATTGCATAAGCAAAATGTGTTCGACGATTTTATAGCAGCAGCCCAATACCTGATTGATAATAAATATACATCGCATGATAAACTGGCTATTCATGGCCGTTCCAACGGAGGATTGCTTATCGGCGCCGTTATGACTGAGCGCCCCGACCTTGCCAAAGTTGCTATACCGGGCGTTGGTGTTATGGATATGCTGCGCTACCATAAATTCACTATCGGATGGTCGTGGGCAGGTGATTACGGGACAAGCGATGACTCGGTGCAGTTTCATAACCTTATAAAATATTCGCCTTTGCATAATATTAAAGATGTTGCTTATCCTGCTACACTAGTTACTACTGCCGACCATGACGACAGAGTAGTTCCGGCGCATTCGCTGAAATTTATTGCCACCTTGCAGGAACACCAGAAAGGAAACGAACCTGTACTTGTTCGCATTGACCATAATGCAGGGCATGGCGCAGGGAAGCCGTTATCAAAACAAATTGATGAATTTGGAGACATCTGGAGCTTTGTGTTTTATAACCTTGGAATGGAAATGAAAAGTTAATGGCCTCCTTTTTTCTTTAATTCTCTGGGTGATAAATTCATTGATTCTTTTGTGGGTTTGAAATCTCCGCGGAGAATCCCTGAAATTATAAGGATTACAAAAGTTACCGATAACACCAAAACTGTCCATTCAATAAAGGGTTTCTTCTTTGTAAGATATTTCCATACTATTTTTTTGAAGAAATACCCTACTATCAGAAAGGGTAGAATACAAAGTCCAAGTATGTATCTCGGAGTATAGCGTCTTTTCTTTGTCATATTTTCAATAAGTCATTTTGGGGTAAAATGAAATTACCAAAAACAACAGCATTTATCGAAGCGCAATAATAAGGCATATTATTTTGGAATCAAACAAATAAATAATTTATTTCAGTTTAAGTACTTTTAAAACTACCTGGCCAAATCTCCAGATATCTTCAAAAGAATTATATAATGGCACCGGAGCTAACCTGACAACATTGGGGTTGCGCCAATCGCAAAAGACGCCATTGTGTGTTAGCGCGTTATAAAAATCCCTTCCCATTCCATGCGCGATAATTGAAAGCTGGCATCCGCGTTGAGAAGGGTCTGCAGGGGTAATGATTTCCAGGTGTATGTTCTTGTCATTTATTTTTTTATTTAACTCAGTTATAATGAATTCAAGATAACCTGTAAGTACCTTGCTTTTTTTGCGCAAAGGTTGCATACCGCCAGCCTCCATAAAAATATCGAGCGAAGCCTTATGGGCAGCCATTGACAACACAGGAGCATTGCTTAGTTGCCAGCCCTCGGCAGTTTTCATGGGTTCAAATTTCCTGTTCATTTGAAAGCGGGTCTTTTTATCATATCCCCACCATCCTCCAAATCGAGGCAGGTTTTGGTTCTGTGCATGCTTCTCGTTTATAAAAACTCCTGCCACTGCTCCCGGGCCGGAATTAAGGTATTTATAGGTGCACCAGGCCGCAAAATCAACATCCCAATCGTGCAGCTTTAGTTCTATATTACCGGCAGCATGTGCCAAATCAAATGCCGCATAAGCTCCTGCTTCATGCGCAGCTTTTGTGATTGCAGCCATATCAATTACCTGCCCGGTTAAGTAATTAACTCCACCTATCATTACAAGCGCCAATGCATCGGCATTATCATGTATGGCTTTTAAAATATCTTCATGCCTTACCAGGTGTTCTCCTTTACGCGGCGCTATTTCTATTAATGCATTGTCCGGGTCAAGGCTTTGGGCCAGCACATGGGTTTGCAGGGCATATTGGTCAGATGGAAAAGCATTTGATTCGCAAAGTATTTTAAACCGGGTACCTGTCGGCCTGTAAAAAGATACCATCATCAGGTGAAGGTTTAAGGTAAGCTGGTTCATGGCCACAACTTCACCGGGTTTGGCTCCCATAATCTTTGCCAGGGGACTTGCAAACATTTCATGGTAAGAATACCAGGGGTTCCGCGCCTCAAAATGGCCTTCTACAGCATACTTTGCCCAATCTTCCAATTCAACATAAATGTATTTCTGAACGCTGGCAGGCTGCAGACCCAATGAATTCCCTGTAAAATAAAGGGCTTCCTTACCCTTGTACTTAGGAAATAAAAACTTCTTCCTGAATTTCCTCAGCGGGTCTTTGCTGTCCAGTTCCTTCGCAAAATCTAATGAATTAACGTATTTCATACTCCTATCAATGAAATTCCATCCGTTTAATTAAGGCTGAAAATAGTCCCGGGAAAAGGCCTTTTATTCTTGGCCCCATCGTTTCAGTGCCTCCTATGTACACTTCTTCTTTATTGTTTTTAATGGCTTTCAGAATTTTAGCGGCGCATACTTCAGGCGCAATGCCTTTTTCCTGTCCTTTATCCATTTTGCCATGGGGCTTGCCGTCCGATGTAACCGCGTTTATTGAAACATTCGTTTTTACATAGCCGGGGCATATTATATTCACTTTCACATTGTCTTTATATACTTCAAGCCGCAGGGAGTCAAAAAAACCCTGCAAGGCATGCTTTGAGGCGCAGTACATGGAACGGGTAGGTATGCCTATTTTACCCATAATGCTGCTTATTACTACAATATTCCCGCTTTTATTTGCCAGCATTAAGGGCAGTACTTTTTTAGTCAAGGCAATAACCGAAAAGAAATTCAATTCCATTATCTGCCTGTCAACCTGCAACTGGCTGTCAATGACTGCCGAGCGCTGGGCTATGCCGGCATTGCAGACAAGTATATCAACTGTCGAAAATTTTCCCTTCACTTTGGCTACAGCAGCATCAATATCCTCAATGCGGTAGAGGTCTAACGGAAGAACAAGGCTGTTTTGGTCGTTTAAGCCCGCTTCTTTTTTCACCTCCTGCATCTCATTTTCCCGGCGTGCTGTAAGCACAACCTTGGCCCCTTCTTTGGCAAATGCCAGTACCAATGCCCTGCCTATACCGGACGATGCCCCGGTAATCCATACTACCTTGCCTGCAAACGAATTAGTCATAATCGGGTAAAAGTAAAACATTTTTAGTAAAGCCCCGGGGGTACCAGGGGGTTCCACTTTTTGAGGGTATCAATTCAATCATTATGCTGATTTTCAATATGTTAAATGGTGCCAGGTTGGTAAAAAGTGGTACCCATGGGGGGAGGTAGCAATTGTTACCCCGGTGATACCCCTCAACTTACTGATTTTCAATACTGAGACCCCTGGATTTTTTATCATTTTGAGCACCCCCCCCCACTGTCAACTTCGAATCCGGTCCCGCAGAATTGCGGGATGGCAGTCTCAGTATTTTAGCCACTAATTTCACAGATATAACACGGATTTTTTCATTCATAATTCATAATTACTGGAGTGGCAGTCTCAGTTTTAATTTTATTTTCACGCAAAGAGCGCAAAGATTTATGCAAAGTTCACAAAGGTTTTTCATTCGTAATTCCTAATTTTTCATTCGTAATTGAATTTGGCGGTGCGTGGCGGTGGTTGGCGAAAAAAAAGATGAACATATTTCCTGCGATTTTTCTTTAAACCCGCTCTGCAATTGCAATACACACATTTCTACAAAATGGCGGCGGAATAAAATAAGCTCTTTTACCGCCAAATTTGATTTTAACATCTTCAGCCACAGATTCACAGATATGTTTATTCTTTCCATTTCTAATTAATTTTCACCGCAGAGTTGCTTCCCATGAAAAACTTGCAATCCCGACCTTTTTTATCGGGAGGCGCTGAGCAAATAACACGCAGAGGTTCGGGGAGTTTTTCATTGCTGATTCCTAATTATTAATTACTAATTGCATTGCTTTTCGCAATGCAAAATTAAACATTTTATTTAAAATAAATAAACAATTAATACATTATTTTTCAAAACTGTATTTTGCTAAAATTCTTAGCAAACAAGCTCATTTTAGAGACGTGATGCATCACGTCTCTACGGTGTGGCGTGTTGGTTCCGGTAGAGACACCATGCATGGTGTCTCTACCGTGTCAAAACCATTCACAACAAATAAAATTTATCATTCGGCCAATTGGTGGGGTTGTTTTTTATATAATCTGATATGCGGCCATATTCATCTGATGAGCGGATAATATGTTCGTGAAAACCTGCTTGCCATGCGAATGGTATATTGTTTTTACGCGCATAGGTTGTAATTGCAGATTTATAACCACGTATTACAGATGCCAGATTTTTTGATTGTGGGCCAAAATTGTTTTGGATTTTGTTGTTATTGGATTTTGTAGAGACGTGATGCATCACGTCTCTACCATGTTGGATG
>JBKQUY010000066.1:0-4897 GCA_052325425.1 Bacteroidia bacterium
AATATATACATTGCCAGAGGCATCGGTGGTTACTCCTACTGGCTGATTTAATTCTGCTGCCGTAGCAGGCCCTCCGTCTCCGCTATAACCAGGTCCCATTGTATAATTACCTGCAAAAGTGCTTATACCCATAAGGCACTAAATACTGGAATAGTTACCCCTAAACAATTATGTGATGAAAGCTTTTATAGGAGGCTTGTAATAACTTATAAAAATGAGTATGATGCTATACCTAAGAATAGAAATATAATTGATATACCTTCATGTAATATAGGTCAAAGGGAGTTTTTGAATTACTTGGCACTAAAAGGTATAGAATCAATAGGTGGCCAAAAAGCAGCCCTTGACCATATTAAGTTATTAAAGTATAGGAATAACAAATCCCGGTATAGGGTAAAAAGCATGGTTAAGGAACTAAGTCGAAAAGATACCTTCACCTCTGAGGAACCATTGATAACCGAACTTGATGGTAAGATGCAAATATTGTTTCAAAACCTACTTGCAGCATGATAAACCTTTATAATCCTATGCCTTTGAAACATTGTTACAATAAGAATAGCCATTTAAACACAATAATACAGCCATTAAAACAGTCATAAATTAACAGTGATATGAATAAAAATCCAAAATTTGAACACTTGGCGCAGTATCAGTTTAAACAGGGTATAACGGGTAATCCTGCCGGACGGCCTAAGAAACTTACAACATCATTAATTGAAAATGGGTATTCGCATTCCGACATATTAAAAGTATTCCATGAATTAGCCTGGATGACAAAAAAGGAATTAGACCAGTTAGCAAAAGATGAAAATCAGCCCGCTATAATTCAGATTATTGCAGAAGTTTTATTTAAGGGTTTTCTTAATAACTGGTCGAATAAAGGGCATATACAATATGTTGCAGAAATATTTAAGTATCTGATGAATAAACCACCGCAGTTAATAGCTACTCAAACCCATATTATTCATTCTAAAGCAAAGGACATAACAGGCTCTGCCCCGGAGCCTGAGAATATACCAGATTCCAATATAACTTGATTCAAAACTAAATGATTATAAGGTATAATGTATATGTATCTTATAATCAACAACATAAATGCAAAATAAATACATTGATTAATTAATGTTATTATATTTATAATTGTGGTAAAACATTCTCTGTAACAGTCGGCACACAATTACACAATACCAGAGTGCCGCTAAAATCATGGTTATATGCTATTAGCGTTGTTACTGATGCAAAAAAAGGAGTAAGTGCATTACAGTTACAACGCAATATAGATGTGAGTTACCCGACAGCCTTTTTGATGTATCGGAAATTGCGTGAATTAATGTCATGGGAAATAAACCAACCCGACCAATTAGACGGCATTGTTGAAATGGATGAGGCATATATTGGCGGTAAGCCACGCAAAGGAAATTCTAAATGGGGGAAATATCCTAAAACAATAGGTAAATACAACCCGAAATTAGATAAGAGAATTAAGGAATTGAAAGAAGAGGGTATTAAGTTTACAAGGGGCAAAGGAAACCCCGCTAAAATTGCTGTTAATCCTAAACGTGGCAGGGGTACGGATAACGTGCCTGTGGTTGGCATCGTGCAAAGGAACGGCGATGTGGTTGCAGAGGTAATGAAATACACTACCTATAAGAACCTAAAAGAAATGGTTAAGAAATACGTAGATGAAGATAACGCTACTCTTATAACTGATGAAAATAAGAGTTATGATAGGATGAATAGTATTATTGAACACGTAAAAATTGAACATCAAAAGTTTTATTCCTATAAAGGGGTCAATACTAATAGTATAGAATCGTTTTGGGCTATCATAAAGCGGGGTATCATGGGTCAATACCATCATATAAGCCCTGCTAGACTGCCTGAATACATTGCAGAATTTGTATTTAAGTACAATAATCGTAAAAAGGACACCATGTTTGTTACATTGGTCTGTAACTCAATGAAAAGTGAATCCCTTTAACTTTATATATCCGAAATTTAAAATAAAATTATTTGATTACGACCCTCAATATGAGAAAGTAAGTTTTGTCAAATATCTTATTCAAAGAAACACAGGAGAGAAAGATTGCATAAACGAACTTAGAATTATAGATAAAGACCGCTTTGAAGGCATGGAAAATGATAATATAAAAGTAACTTATACAAGAGTAAAACTTAGTTAAAGATAAATAATAGTAGCCCTTACTGAAACCGCCCGTATAATGGGGGAAATTGATAAGGTGGGGGTTGCATAAAAAAACAAAAAAAATTATTAGGAATTATGGAAACAGAAGAAAACAATCAATATTTCTTAGATTATAATTATAAAAAACGCCCGAAAAATGACTACGAAATTTGACGGCGTTTCACTCCATAATAACGTATATCATATTAAGGTTGGGAAAATAATAAAATGAAAACTGATAACCTCATAGTATTTTGCCTGAAATGTGGCGACCACTTCAAAAGGGAACAAACACACCACCTAAAGGCCGTTATTGAGGGAACAGCCCCTAAAGCAAACTTATATATCTGTAAGGGTTGCTATGATGCAATACCGGAAACAGGGGAAGTAAAAAAACTTGAAGTAATCAATTAGGCTTTGATAATTACGCCCCCTTCGGGTGTTCTTTCTACTTGCAAATTCAATCTTTTCCTAACTCTTTCTTTTTCCTATCTCGCATCTCTCTGCATAGTCCACATCTCTTTCCTCTCTCTCTTATCAGTGCCTTGTCGCCTCTTTCTGCAAGGGTGCATCTTCTCCTTTCTCTCTTACCTCGCCTTTGCAATGGGACCATCCAGTGCGCACAGGGGAAGCGCACCTTCGGAGGCGCATCTTTTTTATTTTCTATTATCGCACCTCTCAGCAAAGGTGCATCATTGCCTTTCTATCTTTTCTCTGTTCTATAATTTGCTTAATAACATAATGTGCCATTATATTCGCAGTCGGCTGAAAAAGCCGATACCATAAGCCCCTACGCTCCCACTACGGTTGGCTTTGCTGAAATATAATGACATTATGTTAAAAAGTTCGGAAGATATGTCTATAAGCCACACGTAACGCAATTATAAAGCTAAAAGAGGCTTATTCATTACACAGTCTCAAAAATGTAGCCTGCTCCATTCATTGCGCCACTTTCAGCTATCGTTTAAGCAAGAGTAGCTCCGTTCACCTTTCATTTCCTGTTTTAAACAGTTCATTTCAGGCTCAGTCGCTACACTTGCTAAAATTCTTAGCCACGACTTATATACCTATTTCCGATATTCGCTTTTATAAGCGATATGAAACACCTTAATAATACAATAGAGTTTATCCCTGTCAGCATGGCAAAAAATCTGCCTTTGCCCTTTGTAGGGAATATAAGCGCAGGATTTCCATCCCCGGCGGAGGAGTATCTTGAACAGGTACTTGATTTTAATAAGGATTTCATAAAACACCCTTCATCTACCTTTTATGGCCGGGTAAAAGGTAATTCTATGATTGATGCCGGTATTCGTAACGGTGATTTATTGGTTATAGATAAGTCTTTGCAACCTGTCAATGGTGATATTGCAGTTTGTTATCTGAACGGAGCATTTACCGTTAAAAAGCTGAAAGTTGAGAATAATACTGTTTGGCTTGTGCCATACAATAAAGAGTTTGCTCAGGTTAAAATAACCCCTGAAAATGATTTTATGATTTGGGGTATTGTTTTGCACGTAATACATTCATATCGTTAATATGTGGTATGCCCTTGTTGATTGCAATAATTTTTACGCCTCATGTGAAAGGGTATTTAACCCTTCGCTTATCGGGCGACCTGTGGTAGTTCTGTCAAATAATGACGGTTGTGTGATTGCCCGCAGCAATGAGGCAAAGGAAATAGGTGTTGAAATGGGTACACCTGCTTTTATGGTTGAGGAGTTCCTGCAAAAACATAATGTTGCCGTATTTTCATCAAACTATGCTTTATATGGCGATATGAGCAAACGGGTAATGGACACCCTTGCCACCTTCACACCGGAGATTGAGGTTTATTCTATTGATGAATCATTCTTAAATCTTACTGGGTTTGAACAAATAGAGAGCCTGGGCGAATATGCCCAAACAATACGGAGAACCACAACCCGCAATACAGGTATTCCGGTTTCAGTAGGTATTGCTCAAACCAAAACCCTTGCCAAACTTGCAAATAAAATAGCCAAAAAAAATAAGGAGCATAACGGCACTTATGCCATTGACACAGAAGAAAAACGCATAGCAGCCATTAAATCGCTGCCCATTGGTAATGTTTGGGGCATAGGCCACCAGTTTGAAAAATATCTAACAAGCAGGGGTATTAATACTATCTATGATTTTACGCAACTATCAACGGAATGGGTTAAAGATAAAATGAGTATTGTGGGTGTACGCACTCAAAAGGAACTGTTAGGAATACCCTGTCTTGAACTGGAATTGGTTGCCCCTAAGAAAAAGGGTATTTGCGTGGCACGTTCCTTCGGGCAAATGCAAAAGGATTATGGCATAATTGAAGAAGCTGTTGCCAATTTCGCCGCAAGTATTTCAGCAAAGCTGAGAAAGCAGGGTTCCTGTGCCAATACAATACACGTATTTGCTCATACAAATATACACCGCAAGGATTTACCCCAATGCTTTCTGAATAAAACAATAACATTGCCTGTTGCCTCTAATAGCGTTAATGAGATTGTGGGGTATGCGCTAATAGGGTTGAAGAACATATACCGGGAAGGTTATTATTATAAGAAAGCGGGTGTTATGGTTAGCGGCTTAGTGGATGAAAAAACAGTACAATCCGCGCTTTTTGATAATATTGACAGGCAAAAAGTATCTTTAATAATGCAGGCAATAGATAAAACAAACCGGATATATGGTAAAGATACTTTACACCTTGCAGTG
>JBKQUY010000067.1:0-188717 GCA_052325425.1 Bacteroidia bacterium
GGCAGTTTTTGGCATCTTTTGGCACTGTTTGGCATCTTTTGGCATTGTTTTGGCCATTTTATACCCCCCCCTCCACGTTATCCGCAAGAGGCAAATAGAAGTGTTCCATTTTAAAAAACATTTTTAACACAGAGAGCACAGAGAAAAATTTCACACAGAGGTTCACAGAGAGAGTTTAAATACATGTTATAGTGGCTTTTCATTCTTAGTTCTTCACTCTTAATTCTTAATTTGAATAAACCACAGGTTTATTCAATGCAAAGATAAACATTTTATTTAAAATAAATGCACAAAAGGTTTATATATTTTTCAACAACCTACAAAGAAATTTGAATACCGCAAAGCAATTTTTAAAGATAAAACAGTAAAAACCGTTGTTGTATATGCTTCTTCACCAATGCAGAAAGTTATTGGCGAGTTTGAAATCGAGTATATTATAAATGAAAATATTGATACGCTTTGGAGAAAAACTAGGCACTTTGCAGGTATTGACAAAGATTATTTTAACCAATACTTTGCCGAAAAGGAAAATGGTTTTGCCATAAAAATTAACAAGATAAAAAAATATAACAAACCACGTTGTTTAAAGAAAGACTACAATCTTACTCCCCCCCAATCGTTCCTTTATTTAGATGCCTGTTGATAAGACTATGAGCAACGAAGAAACAAACCCGCAAACCTCTGCCACAGTCCACTTTCCTGTTAAATTAGAAATACGTTTAGACTGGAGTGAATTAGATGAGTTCGGAGTTATAAATAATGTTATGTTTTTTAAATATTTTCAATCATCCCGCCTCAATTATTGGGCATTAGCGGGGTTTGAACGTGATTATAAACCCAGGGAACTGGGGCCGTTTCTGGTGTCTTCCAATTGCCAGTTAAAAAAGCCCTTGTTCTATCCCGGCCATATAGTGGTAGAAGCAAGGGTTGATTTCATAAAAAACACAAGCCTCGGTTTCTCTCACCGCCTTTTGAATGAAGCAGGTGAAATTTGCGCCGAGGCACAGGATATAATTGTATTATACGATTTCATAAAAAAGACCACTGTACCCGTTCCCAGGCATGTCCGCCAGAATATTGAAGAAATAGAAAAGAGAAAGTTTTGATAAAAGAACCACGGAGACACGGAGAGCACTAAATTACACGGAGGCTGATTCAAAACAAAATAGCCACAGATTCACAGATTAATTGTTTTTATACAATTTTAAGAGTCCTTTGTAAGTTTCACAGATTAATCCGGCAATATTGGAGGATTAAGAATTAAATATAATCTGAGAATCTGTGGCATGTTTTTTATAAGCAATCTTAGTGTTTCTCTGTGCCCTCCGTGCCTCTGTGGTGAATCACTGCACCGTAAATTTCACCGTCATTTTTCCCTGTTGTTCGGGAGTACCATCGGGGCTTGGGCTGAATTTAGTTGATTTGGCAGCTTCGGTAGCCTTTTCATACAGGCAGGGGCTGGTTGTATTGGAACCTTGTTCGCCCGGTGTGGCGCTGATAACATTTCCACCCTGGTCAACCACAATTTTAAGCACTACTGTTCCTTCTTCATGACAATCGGCATTTACATTGGGACGTTTCAGTAGCCTCCTGCCGTTCAGCTTATAACCAAACTGGCTGTCGCCCATGCTCTCGCCGGGGTTGGTTCCATCGGGTACGCCGGCATTGCCAGCCTGCCCCGAATTGCCATCGCCGCCGGGTGTGCCGCCCTTGCTATGCCTGAATTTATTGAATACGCTTGCCAGCTCGGGTGTTACCTGTTGCTGCTGCGGAGCGCTGCTCGTATCAATTCTGGTAGAGTTAGTAGGATTTTTGGCAGATTTTATATTGGAGGGTTCCTCCGCTTCATTGGTAAGAATCTGTGCGCTCTGTTTAGATGCAGATACCTTCGAGGAGGTTTTCTCTATTTTTTCAGGATTGGGGTTTTCGCCCATATTACTTTGCTCCACGTGGCCTGTACCATTTACACCATTGCCAAAATCGGCTTCCACCTCAATTTCAGGCACGGGTATTAACTTATACGGAGGCAGCGGCGTAATTATTACATAATAAAACAGGAACAGCAGCAAGGCAAGGTGCACAAGAACAGTAATTACAAAGGCAATGCCTTTATTATTTCTTTCCTGTTTTACTGTTACCGGTGACATATTCAAACTTATTTCTTAGCCGGCTGTGTAGCCAATATCATTTTCATCTTCAGGTCGCTGCCAATCTGCAAAACATCCACAAGGTCCTGCACCGTCAGCGATTTATCAAGCCTTAATACAGCGGTAGGGTCAGTAAGTCCTGCAATTTTTACCCTTAGCTGGTCCTCCAGTTGTTCGGCTGATGTAGGCGTGGCGCTGCCATTAAGGTAATATTTCATATCCTTGGTAACATCAATGGTTATCTGTTGCCTGTTCATCTCCATAGCCTTTTTTGAACTGGGCAGGGTAAGCTTTACCACACTGGGGTTTACAAGGGTTGACACAATGAGGAAAAACAACAGCAGGAAGAACATTATATCATTCATGCTCGATGCTTCCACATGAGCTGTAAACCGGTTATTTCTGGTTATTTTCATTTTATGAATGTGTTAAATTTTAGTTTACTATTTTTTAACTTCATCCTGAACCATTTCAATAAAATCAATTGACGATACCTCTATTTTCTGTATCGCTTTGTTCACCATAATATTGAGCCAGTGATAGGCAATAAATGAGAATATGCCAATGGTCAAACCGGCAGCGCTGGTTATCATCTTTTCATATAACCCGCCTGCAATTAAGCCTATGCTTATGTTATTGGCCAGGGAAATATTATAGAATATCTTTATAACCCCCAGGATAGTCCCGATAAAACCAAACATGGGCGCTATTCCGGCTATAATACCCAAAATATTCAGGTTTCTTTCCAGCTTATAGGCTTCCACCTTGCCCTGGTTTTCCATAGATGACTCTATTTCATCAATAGGTTTGCCAAGCCTGTTAAGCCCTTTGCTGACAATCCTCGACTGGGGGCTGTCGGTATTTTTGCAGAAGGATTTAGCGGCATCAATATTGCCGTTATGCAGGAAATCCCTCATAGATTCGGTAAACTTGGGGCTGGTTTTGGAAGCCTGCCTTATGTAGAGAAATCTTTCGATAAGAAAGAAAACCGCCATTAGGGAAAGAATCCCCAGGGGTATCATAACTATTCCACCGCTTTTAAGCAGTTCGAGCAGGTTCATTTTAGCCTCGGTAGGTTCGGCAACCGGCAAATTGGCGGCGGCGGCCTTGGCTGTATCGGCTATTGCTGTAACGGTTGAAGCCGCTGTAGAAGCGGGAGCCTGGAGAAGAATGTGAAGCAGCATATGGGAGAAATTTAGAAGATTGATAATTCAAAACACTAAAGTATTTTACCTCATCATAGTAAAACAGATTCCGGGTTAGAATATATGAACATGCTACTGTTAACTTATAAGAACGTATTTTCTTAAAGAATATTATTTATGTTTGTGTTTAAATAATAATTATTATTGCATTATAATCATATTTTTCGCCCCAACACAAACAAACTGATTATGAAAAAGACGACAGGTTCTTCATCAAAAAAGGCCCCGGCAAAGCCAAAGAAGGCCCCAGCTAAACCCCTTAAAGCTGCTTCAGCAAAGAAAGCAGAAAAATCTCCTTCTAAAAAAGACAAGGAAAAGGAGAAAGAAAAAGAAAAAAAACTGAAGGCTGCCGCCAAAAAGCCGGTTATGCCTGCAAAAGCTGGTAGCAAGAAAAAGAAAAGCGAAGACGAAGATGAGGAAGATTTTGTAGATGAATATGAAAAAGTTGAAAAAGATGAAGATGTTGATGAAGAAGCCGAAATAGAAATTATTGAAGACGATACCACCATCAGCGGCGATTTGAATTCATTCGATGATGACGATGATGATTTTTTCGGAGAAGATGAATTTTAGTTGAAAGTTATAAAGTTCATAAAGTTTGTAAAGTTTTTTTGACTTTCTGCTTTATGAACTTTCAAACTTTAAGAACTCCATATAATTCCCCCTTTATTATTTCTATCGGCTCCTGTTACACTGCACAGGCAATTAATCTTTTCTTCCATCCTTAGCACACCCAAAAAAGCAAATACCAGGGCTTCTTTGTATTTTATTATTTCATTGCCCGGTAAAATCAATTTATGATTGGGCATTTTGGCCTGTAACTGCTTTACCAGGTATGTATTGAATGCTCCGCCGCCGGTAATCAACACTTTTCCTTTTTTACTTTGAACTACCTTTGCAACATGTTCGGCTATATGGTTGGTTACCGTTGCAATCTTATCTTCAATACTTATTCCAGCTTTATTTACAACAGGCAGAAATTCAGTTTCAAACCACTCCCTGCCAAGCGATTTAGGCGATGGCAATTTGTAATAGTCAAGCATATTTAATTTCTCAAGCAGGTTACCGGCAATTTTTCCTTTAGCCGCAATTTGCCCGTTTTTATCATATTGCCTGCCAATCTGAACTGCAAAATAATTAAGCGCAATATTCGCCGGACAAATATCATACGCTATGCGTTTGCCCTTTTTATCGAATGAAATATTGGCAAATCCTCCAAGGTTAATGCAGTATTCATATCCGCCGAAGAGGAGTTTATCGCCTATGGGTACAAGCGGCGCGCCTTGTCCGTTCAATGCCACATCAAGGCTGCGAAAATCACTTATTACCGGGTATCTGCAGGCTGCGGCAATTTCCGCCCCGCTTCCCAACTGAAATGTAAGTTTTTCGCGTGGCAGGTGAAAAATTGTATGCCCATGTGAAGAAACAAAATCAATTTTTCTGATTTTTTCAGATTTCACAAAACGCACAACCCATTCGCCTAAATACCTTCCATATTCATTATGGAGTTTCAGCAAATCAATGCCTGGTAATTGATGCGCTTGCTGCAATTTTTTAAGCCATTTACTATTATAGCTTACCGTAGTTGCAGCATTAATGGAAAAATGCCATTTATTATTTTTATGCTTAAATGAGCAGTATGCTATATCAAGCCCATCAAGCGATGTGCCGGACATTAACCCTATAACATGGTACCGGGCAGCCACAGTTTATTTTTTTGAAAAAGTGTAATAAAGCTGAAAACCCCATCCAAAATAAGTAGTAATACCATGATAGTCGGAAGGAAGCCATGGAAAAGTATTATCCCCGATATAATAAGGGTTAAAAGTATACGTAAGATATGTAAGGGAAACATTTAGCCCTATCCAGAATTGGTCGGCAAGCTTATACCCTTCCATTATATTAAGAAACCATACCGGGCTTTTTACCGATGGAGCATCAATAGGCGAGGCAGTGAATTTTATTAATGATTCCCCGCCGGTCAATGAGGCGTTAAATAAAAAGTCATTGGATATGGATGAATGATAACCTAATCTTAACCCACCTGTGTACAAAAACATATTCGGGTTTGAAGTGCCGTAAAGCGGGTTAACCTGGCTGAATTCATCGTCATGAATTTCAGCCCCTACATATACACGCCTGGTTACAGATGCATCGAATGCCACATTGCTGGCATATACGCCATTGGGAAAAACTTTTACCATAGCCGGGTCGGAAATGGCATAGGTTATTTCAGCGCCTGCCTGCACCGAATATTTATAAAACTTATCATTTGTGGCCGGGCTTGAAGTTGTTTGCCCGTTATCGTTGAATTGCGCAATAGAAAGAAGGGGAAACAATATTCCGGAAAGTGCTAATAGACAAATCTTTACCATCTTTTCACCTGTCATTCTTTTATAACGCAGGAAAGGGTTATTTATTATTTAAAAAATTGAGCATAATATCATTGCTTACGCCTGTAGTGGAATATCCTCCATCGTGATAAAGGTTCTGCATGGTAACCATTTTAGTGTAGTCAGAGAAAAGCGTAATGCAATAATCGGCGCATGTTTCCGCGCTGGCATTACCCAATGGTGAAATAGCATCGGCAAAACCATAAAACTCACTAAACCCTTTAATACCGCTTCCGGCAGTAGTTTTAGTAGGAGACTGAGAAACGCTGTTTATTCTTATCTTTTTTTCTTTGCCAAGATGGTACCCGAAACTGCGCACGATTGATTCGAGCAATGCTTTGGCATCAGCCATATCGCTATAGAAAGGATACGCGCGCTGGGCCGCAATATATGACAGCGCAACTACGCTGCCTCCATCATTGATGGCATCTAATTTTTTAGCTACTGAAAGCATTTTATGCAATGACATAGCAGATATATCAAGGCTTTTGACATAAAATTCATAATTCAGCGCTTCGTATGGGATATTTTTACGGACATTAGGCGACATTCCGATGGAATGAAGCAAAAAATCAATCTTTCCACCCAGCTTTTCCTGCGATTTCTGAAATAGCTGGGTCAGGTCGTCAACATTAGTGGCATCAGCGGCTATTACCTCCGATTTTGTGTCTGCGGCAAGTTTATTCAACTCACCCATGCGTAATGCTACCGGGGCATTGGTCAATGTAAAAATAGCGCCTTCAGCGTGAGCTTTTTCCGCTACTTTCCATGCTATGGAATTGGCGTCGAGAGCGCCGGAAATGATTCCTCTTTTGCCTCTTAAAAGGTTATGCGACATAGTTATTGTATATTAATAATGACAAAGATAATAGAATTAGCCCACCCCGTCCCTCCCAAAGGGAGGGTTATATGCCGTAATACTTTTATAAAGCTTTTGATTCCCCTATTGGGGGATTGAGGGGGCTTTTATCTCTGTAATAATTCTGTGGCGGTTTTAATGGCGGAAGCGCCGGGTTTTCCCATGCTTATCATGCGTGCAATCTCTTCTACCCTCTCTTCGGGTGAAAGTTGCTTTATGCAGGTAACAGTTTTATGCTTCTGGTCTTCCTTATAAACCAGGAAATGGGTATTGCCCCGGCTGGCAATCTGCGGCAGGTGAGTAATCATAATTACCTGCATGGATGAGCTTATCTTCAGCACAAGTTCTGCCACCTGCCCTGCAACCTGGCCAGATACCCCCGTATCTATCTCATCAAAAATAATAGTGGGCATATCGGTAAGCCTGGCCACAAGCGCTTTAATAACCAGCATAAGACGCGATAATTCACCGCCCGATGCCACTTTCTCCACCTCCCTCAGTTCCTTTCCTTTATTAGCTGAAAATAAAAAGCGTACCGCATCGGCACCAAGGGCTGAAAGAGCCTCCAGAGGCAATAATTCTATTTTGAATTTTGCATTGGGCATACCAAGCGCGCTAAGATTTTTTTGTATATCGGTTTCCAATCTGGGTATGACCTTACTCCTGCCGGCACTCATTCTCAATGCCATTTTTTTCAGGGCATCTTCAAGGGCATCTTTTTCTTTTTGCAAATGGGTTATTTGGGTTTCGAGAGTAGAAATGTTCTCAAGGCGGCCAACTAATTCCTCCTCAATTTTAAGTAATTCATCGGCAGTATTTACCCTGTGTTTTTGCGCCAGGCGTAAAATAGTATCCAATCTCTCCGATAAAACATTTGCTCGCTGAGGGTCGTGGTTTATTTTCTGTTCAATATTTTCCACTTCCGCTGAAATATCCTTTAATTCCACAATAAGCCCGCTTAACCTTTGCACCATTTCGGCAATGGAATTATTATAAGTTGCAACCGAATTAAGTTTGTTCTTTATTTCCGTTAAAGATGCCACCAGATTATGGTCACCTGCATTCAGCAAACCTGAAGAAGCAAGCAAAAGGGCTTTTATCTGGTCGGCATGGGTGAGCATTTCAAGCTCCTCCTCTACTCTCTTTTCCTCTCCCGGTTCTAATTTTGCTTCAGCCATTTCATTTACCTGGAACTCCAGGTAATCTCTTTCCTTCCTTGCTTCAGCCTCACGCAAAATCAAAAATTCAAGTTCTTTCGCTACCGTTTTATAACGGACAAATTGTTTTTTATAATCATCCAGTAAAGTAGCATGAGAAGCGTATGCATCTACTACCGACAACTGGAAACCCGACTCGTTCAACAACAGATTTTCATGCTGGGAGTGAATATCAATAAGCTTTGATGCAAGGGTTTTAATCTGGGTAAGTGTAACAGGGGTATCATTAATAAAAGCCCTCGATTTACCTTCCGGCGATACCTCGCGGCGTATGAGTATTTCATTCGAAAAATCGAGGTCGTTTTGGGTAAAGAAGTTTTTTATTTCAGTGTGTTTGCTGCTGAACTCACCTTCTACAATACATTTTTTGGTCTTGTCGTTCACCAATTCCGATTCCGCCCGCTGGCCGAGCAACAGAAAAAGCGCACCAAGCAATATTGATTTACCTGCCCCTGTCTCACCTGTAATAATGGCAAGGTTATCGGGGAAAGCTACGTCAATCGTGTCAATCAGGGCATAGTTGCGGATATGTAAAGCGCGAAGCATAAAACAAAGATAGGAAAGAGTAGGGACACAAAATTTTGTGTCCCTACCTTATTACATAGAATATTTCATCACCACATACGTTTGGCCTACATGATAATTATTGCAGCAGTTATCGCATTTTTTTTGGAGCGATCCGGGATATTCCTTTGTGGCCTTAAAACCCAGTTTGGTAAAGAAACCAGGAATAACTGTTACAATATATACATCTTGCCCAATGCCCGATAAAAGTCCCTTCACCATTGCCGTGCCCAAATTTTTATTCCTGAATTTTTCCACCACCCCAAGGGTGCATAACTCTATTCCATCACTATGTCTTTTCAGGCGGCCAAATGCAGCTAAGTTTCCCTCATATAAAAGAATCTTAAACTGCTCTTTTGACATGCTCTCATCATCAAGCCAATATTCTTTTACATAGCTTTTTACTGAGTTAAACTCAGCATCATTTGGCTGACGGATTATAATGCTGCTCATGGTTTTATTGTTTTTTACCACGGAGGCACTGAGAGCATAGAGTTTCACGGAGTTTTTATTCTCTGTGTTTCTTTATGTTCTCCATGTCTCTGTGGTATGTTTTCATTCAAACTATTTTACAACTCAGGAAATATTTTAAGGCTCATATCAAGGCTTTTAACACTATGAGTTAATGCTCCTACAGAAATATAGTCAACACCCGTTAACGTATACCGGCGCAGGTTAGCTTGGGTAATACCGCCGGATGCTTCGGTTTTGTATTTACCATTAATCAATTTAACAGCTTTCGTCATTTCCTTTACCGAAAAATTGTCAAGCAGAATCCGCTGCACACCGCCTGTGGCCAATATTTCTTTTACCTCCTTCATATTCCCGGCCTCAATCTCAACCTCAATCTTTAACTTATTTTGTTTAAGATATTTATGGGTTGCCTCAATTGCCTGCTTCACCCCGCCTGAGCATTGAATGTGGTTATCTTTAATGAGTATCATATCATACAATCCCCATCGGTGGTTGCTTGCTCCGCCAATATGCACTGCCCATTTTTCAAGCAGCCTGATGCCGGGAGTTGTTTTACGCGTATCAATCACTATAGCTTTGGTCCCTTTGCATAACTCCATAAGCTCGTATGCCTGGGTTGCAATTCCGCTCATGCGCTGCATGCAATTAAGCACAAGCCTTTCTGCCATTAGTAAAGAGCGTGCTGGCCCATTTACGTAAAATGCTATCTCGCCTTTTTTAACCTTGGTTCCGTCCTTAGCCTTAATATCCATTTTAATTTCAGGAACACTCTTCGACAAGCTCAGAGTGACGTCATGCTGAGCCTGTCGAAGCATAAATTCCTCTGTTTTTTGAAAAATGCGCCGGGCAAGCTCAACACCCGCAATAATGCCATTATCTTTTATCAGTAACTTGCCTTCAGCTTTAGTATTTGCCGGAATGGTAGCAAATGAAGTATGGTCGCGCTCACCTATATCTTCCCGCAAAGCAAGGTCAATAAATGCATTCAGTTTCTTTTCAAAAGCCGGTGTGTGGAATATGTCTTTCACAGGTTAAAAACAGGATATATTTGTCAAAAATACATCTATCTTATGAAAGTAACGCTAATTGCCATTGGAGACCATGAGGATAAATACCTGGCAGAAGGTTTTGGCCTCTATTCAAAGCGTTTGCAGCACTATATTTCATTCGATACCCAGCTTATACCATCTTTAAAGAAAAAAGGGCAGAGCAGAGAAGCAATTATGCAGGCTGAAAGCAAAGAAATATTAAAAAAGATAGCCCCGTCTGACCTGCTTATAGTGTTAGATGAAAAAGGCAAAGAATATTCATCGGTTGAATTTGCAGGCCAAATGCAGAAATACCTGAATATGCCGGGCAAGAAAATGTTTTTCTTAATTGGCGGGGCTTTTGGCTTTGCACCTGAAATATACCAGAGGGCAAACCAGAAAATATCGCTCTCCAGGCTCACTTTCAACCACCAGATGGCAAGGCTCTTCTTCCTCGAACAGCTTTACAGGGCTATGACCATACTTAAAGGGGAACCGTATCACCACTAGAAATAATGAATATCGAACATCTAATATCGAATAACGAAGTGAATTTCAAATCAGCATTCAGAATTCAATGTTCAATATTCGATATTTATTTTATGAGCCCCATGTCACGGGCTATCCAATAGGTGCTGAAAAAACCCTTATCAACCGAAAACACTCCTGTTTTTCCGCCTTGGTCAACTGAATCACCGGGGGCAACCATCAAGGCATGGCCTAAATTGGAAACTTCGTAAAAAATTATCTGCTCCTTACCACCACTATCACGATATGATTTTCTCACTATATCAGGTATTCCGTCAAATGCGGTGATTATCTTGGTTGGAGTGCTGTCGGCATTCAACAGAGGAGCCCATTGCCTTATTAATTCGTAAGAATTTTCCAGGTTCACTACCTTGTCGTTTTCGCCGTGAATTAAAAGCAGTCGGGGATATTTTCCCTTATAACCGGGATTCTGTGCAAGCACATAAGTTGAGAGTTCCTTCGATGAAATATCCTTCGGGTCTTCCATAGAAGATAATGCCTGTAAAGGGTTTTGACCGGGCATAAATGGGCCTCCGGCCAATATAGCGCCCATATTAAACACATAAGGATAATCGGCCATTAATGCCACTCCCATGGCCGCGCCTGCCGAAAGACCATAGACAAAAACCCTGTTGGTATCAATCAAGAGGCTGTCAGTTACAAATTCTATCATTTCCCTGATGGAGAATACTTCGCCTTTATCTTTGGTTATATCTCCATCTTCAAACCAGTTAAAACAGCCCGATACATTATTTATGGTTTTCTGCTGTGGATAAAGAACATAAAACCCATACGTATCTGCCAGCTTGTTCCATCCCGATGCTTCAGCAAGCGATTTTGCATTTTGGGTACATCCGTGCAAGGCAACTACCAGGGGCATGTGCCCGGAAGGTGGAGACGCAATGCTTTGCGTCTCTAACTTCGGTGGTATATATAAAAACATTTTCAGGTTACCGGGATTCGCGCCAAACCTTTTTATTTCCAACATATTTCTCTGTCCATTTACATTTATTCCTACTAAAATCAAAATTACAATATAGAGCTTCCTCATAAATCCAAAAGTAAGGTTTTTGTATTCCCAATGATAATTATCAGTGCATTGCTTTGCCCATTATGAGTAAATTAGCCATCCTTTTTTGAAACAGTTGGAAAAGAACAAACAATATTCCCGCGCTTTGCTCATATTTTACATATTGGTAATATATGTGCTGGTGCAATTTTTGTGGTGGGCATACCACATGTCGGAACAGAGCCGGGAGATATATACGCAACACCTTGCGGTTTTAAACCTTGATGATGCCACCCGCGAAGCTTTGCACAGGCAACTGATAGGGAAATATTATATGATAATGGGCGAAGGCAGCGTATTTCTTCTGCTTATGCTTATTGGCATAGCCCAGGTGCGCAAGGCCTTTAAAAAGGAATCGGAATTTATTGAAAGGCAAAAGACATTTTTACATTCCGTTACGCATGAGTTCAAATCCCCGGTTGCGTCCCTGCGCCTTCAGCTTGAAACGTTGCTTAAGCGAAATCTTTCGCCCGAACAGCAGAAAGAAGCTTTAAACAACGCGATGGAAGAAACAGACAGGCTTGACCGACTTTCGGAAAAGATACTTATCACTTCCCGTATAACTAACGGAGAAGTGCCCATTTACCCGGAAGACCTCAACTTATCGGAATTACTTACAATTACCATTAATAAGCTATTGCGTGCCTATCCGCACAGAGATATTATTGAAGATATTGATGAAAATATCCGTGCAAAAATGGACCCCTGGGCGTTTAATTCTATCGTGAATAACCTGCTTGAAAATGCCCTGATATATTCGCCTAAAGACAAACCCGTTGAAGTAAGCTTAAAGAAAGCGGGGAATAAAACAATCCTGCTGGTGAAAGACCAGGGGCCCGGAATACCTATGGAAGAACGCAAAAAAATATTCCAGAAGTTTTACCGCATGAGCACCTCAACAAGTTATAAAGGAACAGGGTTAGGCCTTTACCTGGTTGATTATTTAATCAAAAAGCATAATGGAACTATTGCTGTAAAAGAGAATTCACCGCAGGGAAGTATTTTTGAAGTTACTTTACATACCATGTAGAGAATTATGAGTGATAAGTTATGAGTGAAAAATCTTTGTGTTCTCTGCGTGTATTAACTTTGTGTTCTTTGCGTGAAATGTATTTTTTAAACGAATAACAATTGAAATTATGAGCGATAAAAAGAAAGTAGCCTTAATAATTCTTGACGGATGGGGCATTGGAGATGGTTCGAAAGCCGATGTTATAGCTAACTCGCGCACACCTTTTGTAAACAGCCTCTATAAACAGTACCCTCATTCCACCTTGCGCACATCGGGTGAAGATGTGGGCCTGCCTGACGGGCAGATGGGCAATTCGGAAGTGGGCCACCTGAACATAGGCGCAGGCAGGGTGGTTTACCAGGATTTGGTTCGCATAACCAAAGACATTGAAAACAAGGTATTGCATAAAAACCCTGTATTGACAGAGGCTCTGCAATATGCAAGCAAGAACAGTAAAAATGTGCATTATATCGGTTTAGTATCTGACGGAGGAGTTCATTCCCATATCAACCATTTAATGGCTTTATGCGATATTGCCGCCGATAACAAATGCGAAGGCATATATATTCACGCGTTTACCGATGGGCGCGACACCGACCCGCAAAGCGGTAAAGGATTTATAGAACAACTGAATAAACATATTCAGAACAGTCCCGCAAAGATTGCCTCTATAGTCGGGCGTTATTATGCTATGGACAGGGACAAGCGCTGGGAAAGGGTAAGACTGGCTTACGATTTATTGGTTCACGGCACTGGCAGAAGAAGCACGGATGCTGTTGCAGCCATTAAAGAATCGTATGCGGAAGGCATTACCGATGAGTTTATTAAACCCATTGCGCTTACCGACGAAATGGGCAATATGATGCCGCGAATTATGGAAGGCGATGTGGTTATCTGTTTTAATTTCCGTACTGACAGGTGCCGCGAAATTACCCATGTACTTACCCAGCAGGATATGCCGGAGCAAGGCATGAAGACCATACCGCTGCACTATATTACGATGACCAATTACGATGAGAAATTTAAAGGCATAAAAGTCCTTTACCATAAAGATGATTTGAAAATGACCCTGGGGGAAGTATTGGCAAATGCCGGCAAAACCCAGATACGTATTGCCGAAACAGAAAAATACCCTCATGTTACTTTCTTTTTCTCAGGCGGCAGGGAAGATGTGTTTAAGGGAGAGACGCGCATAATGATTCCCTCGCCAAAGGTTGCCACTTACGACCTTAAGCCCGAAATGAGCGCCCCTGAAGTTACTGAGGCTATTGTAAAAGAACTGAAAAAGGGTGAAGTTGACTTTGTCTGCCTGAACTTTGCCAACCCCGATATGGTAGGGCATACAGGCGTATATAGCGCTATAATAAAAGCGGTGGAGACTATAGATACCTGTTTGCAAAAGGTTGTAGAAGCGGGCTTACCCAATGGCTATTCATTTATTATCATTGCCGACCATGGCAACGCCGATTATGCCATTAACCCTGATGGCTCGCCCAATACCGCGCATACAACCAACCCTGTCCCATGTATTGTAATAGATAAAGATTGTAAAAAAGTATCCGAGGGTCGTTTGGCCGATATTTCTCCTACTGTGCTAAAGATTATGGGAATGATTCAGCCAAGCGAGATGACGGGGAAGAGTTTGGTGTAAATGATGACCAATGAGTTCAGCATTTTTGCGCTTTTGTGTCTCTGCGGTTAAAAAAATCAATGAATTTCAATCCGCTTATTCCTTGATTTTTTCTTCTCGGAATGCAGTTTTTTGCCCTTTAATCGTTTCTCCTTGCTTCTCCTGCTGGGCTTAGAGGCTATTCGCTTCCTTTTCTTCCGGAATGCCCTTTCCAGCAACAGGTAAAATTTGCGTACTGCTGCATTTTTATTCAACAACTGGCTACGCTCTTCCTGTGAAACAATTTTTAAAATTCCTTCTTTATTTATGAATGCGGCTAACTTTGTACCGATAAGTTGTTTTTGTTCATCGTTCAGTAATGCCGAATTCAAATAATCGAAATGCAGTTCAACCTTAGTGGAAACCTTGTTCACATTCTGCCCGCCTTTGCCACCGCTGCGGCTCGAAGTGAATTTCAATTCCGGTAAAAAATCTATGTTTCTGATGTCATTCATAAATAAAATATTGTCATCCGGGAAGCTAATATACTTATACTATACCAGATTAAGTGGAGATTGCTTCGTGCCTTGCAATGACGAAGCGCCCCGCCGCCACTGCGATGCCTCTCCTGACATGCATCGTCAGCAATCCGTCATCCCCCCAAAAAAATGGCGGACGTGGCAGTCCCGTAACTATAAGGTTCAATATATTTCTACCGGTTCTTTCTTTTTCAGCATAATAAGCAAAATAAGCTTTTTTTTCTTTCCGCTTATATTGTCGGCACAAACTGAACAGGCATACTATCAGGCTAAGCTGGATACTTACTTTTCAAAGGACAGGGGGGTGAAGAACTTTGTTGCGATTAATGAAAAAGGAATTGATATATATGGAAGCGGAACTGCAAAAGAAGCAGGAGACAAACCTGAAATAAAGCTAAACTGGAAAGAAGTTGATTCGCTGAAAAACATTATTAGCGGTGTACCTGAAAAGGAGCTTGAAAAAATATTGATGGAGAAAAAAGACAGTTTGTTTTTCTTTATTCAAAAAGATTCTTTGAAGCATACTACTGCAACTTCCTTTAAAGGCTTGAAAGTAGCTATTGACCCAGGGCATATTGGCGGTACATTTGACATGGGCGGAGTAGAAAGCAGGTGCATGCAGCTATCTATTGACTCAACCCACCAGATTAAACTGGAAGAAGGCAATCTCACTTTTTTCACCGCATTATTATTGAAGAAAAAATTAGAAGCGCAGGGCGCAATAGTAATGCTTAGCCGTCCCGATACCGGCATATCTTCACTCGGCATAAGTTTTTTTGAATGGAAAAGAAGAATAAAAAACAAGGCATATGCTGACAGCTTGCTTAAAGAGGGGCTGATTACACAAAGAGAAATTGGCTATATCCATAAATCTTCCCCTCAAGGGGAAGGTTTGGAAGGGGCAAAAGTGCTTTTCAGCGATGTGTTCGGCTCGATGGATATGGCGGTAAGGGCGAGAAAAATCAATGCCTTTCACCCCGATGTAACAGTAGTTATTCATTACAATGTAAACGAGAAAAACTTAGGCTGGACAAAAACTACCGATAAGGATTTTGTAATGGCATTTGTGGGCGGTTGCATTACCACAAAAGATTTGAAAACATTAGCGGGAAGGCTCAATTTCCTCCGCTTACTGATAAGCAATGACATTGTAAATTCCCTTAAGCTATGCTCGTTTGCAGTTAATCATCTTTCGACAGATTTGAAAGTGCCCATTGCTAAAAAATCAGATGCAACATATTTAAGCGAGCATTGCCTTTCAACACCTGTTGAGGGGGTCTATTCACGCGACCTTGCACTTACACGCCTGATTAGAGGCACTTTGGTTTATGGCGAACCGCTTTACCAGGATAATGTAAACGAATGTATATTACTGAGTTCTGCCAGTGGTAATAGTCCTGGCCGTATTGGTATTGTAGCTGATGCTTATTATAAAGCTATTGAGGATTATATATCCGGCTTACAAAAGAAATAACTTATCATTTTTCAACACAGGGCTCACAGATAAAAAAGAGTTACACAGAGTCAAAATGGGCATAGGCATAGTTTCCCATACGTGAGGTGATAACGAGGAAATGACACATAGATGCAAAGAACTGTGCCAGATTTAATTAAGAATTACGAATTGGAACATTAATTTTTAACACACAGCCCACAGCACCAAAACTCATAACTTATAATTCATAACTCATAATTAACTTACTGCGGGTCCACGTCAATTTTAACGCGGGTGCGGGCATATTCCTTGCCTTTATGAAAAAACTCATTTAACGATTCCATTATCAAAGCCTTTACCTTTTGGGAATATTTTTCCTTTTCCACTTTCAGCAAAATAGTTTTCAGGAAGTAATTATTAACCTTAGCTACAACAGGATATTCAGGCCCCAATACTCGTTCTGCGCCAAATCTTTTTTTCAGTTCTATGGCCAAATCAGGAGAAACAGCATCAAGGTCATCCTGCCTTTTCTGGCTGAGGGTTATTTCAATAAGGCGGGTAAAAGGCGGATAGTGGAATTTCTTTCTTTCCTCAATCTGCTCCTTATACATTCCTATATAATCATTCTTTACCACCTGCTGAATAATGGGATGTTCCGGGTCATTGGTCTGTATAATTACTTTACCCCGCTTATTTTTCCGTCCCGCCCTGCCGCTCACCTGTGCCATAAGCTGGTAGCTTTTTTCAGGCGCACGGAAGTCGGGGAAGTGCATACCTGCATCGGCGTTAAGCACTCCTACTATGCTTACATTATCAAAATCGAGCCCTTTTGTTACCATTTGCGTGCCCACCAAAATATCTATCTCCCTGTCTTCGAACTGGCTTATAATTTTTGAATGCGACTGCTTAGCCCTGGTAGAATCAAGGTCCATGCGGGCTATACGCGCCTGCGGAAAGAATATAGACAACTCCTCCTCTACCCTTTCCGTACCAAATCCTTTTACATGCAGACCGGGGCTGCCACAAGCAGGGCAGGATTTGGGCAATGCAGCGGAATAGCCGCAATAATGGCAACGCAGTAAGTCCGCTTGCTTGTGGTAGGTAAGGCTGACATCGCAATTGATGCATTGGGGCACATGGCCGCAAACATCGCACTCGATAAAAGGCGCAAAGCCCCTCCTGTTCTGAAAAAGTATCACCTGTTCTTTTTTACCCAGCGCTTCTTCAATATTGGTTAACAGAAAAGGTGAAAAAAGCGATTTCATCAGTTTCTTCCTCTTTTCTTCGCCTACATTACGCACATCAATTTCAGGCATTTCCATTCCTCCATAGCGTGTATTTAATTCTACCAGCCCATATTTATTATTGATGGCGTTGTAATAACTCTCTATACAAGGCGTAGCAGAGCCAAGCACTACTTTGGCTTTATGGATGCCGGCAAGGTAAATGGCTGAATCTCGGGCATGATAACGTGGCGCAGGGTCCTGTTGTTTGTAGGAACTGTCGTGCTCCTCATCTACTATCAAAAGCCCGAGTTTTGAAAATGGCAGGAACAAGGATGAACGGGTTCCTATAATCACATCATATTCCCTATCTTTAGGATTCACCAATGTATTCCATGCTTCCACCCTTTCATTGTCGCTGTATTTTGAATGATACACCCCTACTTTATTTCCCCATCTCTTTTTTAACCGCTGCACCAATTGGGCCGTAAGGGCTATTTCGGGTAACAGGTATAACACCTGCTTTTTTTGTGCCATAACCTCTTCTATTAAGCGCATATAAATCTCCGTCTTGCCGCTCGATGTTACTCCGTGCAGCAAAACCACATCCTTGCTTTTGAACTGCTCTGTAATTTCATTATAGGCTGCCTGCTGGAAATCGGCCAGGGCATTAGCCTGTTCTATTGCTTTATCAGACAATGGCAACCGTGAAACTTCCCGTTCGCAGGCTTCCATAATGCCTTTTTTCACCATTTGGTAAAGCACACCTGCCGAGCAGCCTGACTGCAAAAGGAGCTTGCTTTTTTTCACTTCAGCAGGGTTTCCGGTATGCCATTGTGACAACTGCATGTAGGCCATAAGTAATTGCAATTGCTTAAATGCTTTCTTCTCCAATGCGTCCATTATCTTGTGCAACTCTGCCTCGGACAATGCCGGAGAAATCCTGACGAATGTTTCCATGCGGGGCTTATAGGATTCTTTTATATCTTCTTTAAGCAAGACAAATCCTTTAGTCAGCAAAGCCTGAATGACAGGCTGCACATTTTTAATCTCTGCCGCTTTCGATGCTTCATCCACGCTCATCTCCTGTTTGGCATCCAATGCTATTACCAGTTTCCATTCTTTAGCGGTAAAAAAACCCTCATTCACTTCATCAAGGGCGAAGTCCTTATTGCGGACAATGCGGGTTTCGCTGCTGAACCGAAGCCCTGCGGGCAATGCGGCATTCATTACTTCTCCCGGAGAACAGAGGTAATATGAGGCAATCCAGTCCCAGAAACCAAGTTGCATTTCGTTAACTATCGGCTTAGCATCAAGTATATCAAGAACATATTTTGCCTGGTAAGCGGCAGGAGGAGCCTGGTGAAGCCTCTTAATGAGGGCCATATATAACTTGTTCTTCCCGAACTGCACCACCACCCGCTGGCCCGGTTTTACCAGTTCATTCCAATCGTATGGAACCCTATAGGTGTATAGATTGGGCACAGCGAGGGGCAATATCACATCCACAAACAGGGTAGCACGTTCCTCCATCGAATACTCAAATTGAATAATGGCAATTTTAATGAAATTTATGGCTGTAGCTCTGAAATTTATTGTTTAAAATTTTACCACAGAGGCACGGAGAGCATGGAGTTTCACGGAGAAATACAAATAACTCTGTGTTTCTTTGTGTTCTCCTGTAAGTAACAATGGCTTATATAACTTATTGAGTCCCTTTTGCGCCCAAACTAAAAATAATGCCATCGCCCTCTTTTCCACCTTGCGATGTCATTCCATAAAAAGTGGTTCCTGAAAAAATTAATGACCCCAGTGGTAATGCGCCATTGTTACCATTGAAATCAAGCAGGCTTTTAAAGCCTTCGCCATTTGTATTAATGGAAAAAATACAACCATAATCCTGTTTTCCTCCCTGGTATGTCATACCATATAAATGGTTTCCCGAAAGAGTTAATGAACCTGAAGGATATTTACCTAATGTGTCATTGAAATTATACAGGTCTTTAAATCCGGTACCGTTTGCATTGATAGAGAAAATACAACCATAACCGTTACCGGGTAATCCTCCAAATCTTCTCATCCCATAAAGTACGCCGTCAGAAAAAGTCAATGTATTACGTGGCATGTTGCCACTTATTCCTCCGTTTGTAAAATTATATACGTCCTTATACCCGGAGCCATCAGTATTGATAGAAAAAATACAACCATTAGCAACATTGCCTGCTCCATTCCTGCCTCTTTTATTCTTGCCTCCTTCAATTTCGCCTCCCTGGTATGTCATTCCATACAATACTTCTCCCGAATTACATAATGAACCATTAGCATAAGCGCCATTTTTGCCATCGAAATCAAGCAAGTCTTTATATCCGGTCCCATTTGTATCAATAGAAAAAACAAGGCCCATACTGTTTTTCCCTCCTTTTTCTGTAATCCCATATAACTTGCCTCCCAGCAGGAGTAAATCGCCGTCAGGGCTTCCACCATTTGTTGTGCCATTGAAACGAAGAAGTTCCTTGTATCCTGTACCATCTGTATGTATAGAGAAAATATTACCAAAACCGCTACCTCGAAAACCTCCCTGCGATGTCATCCCAAACAATGTATTTCCTGAAAGTATTAATGAACCGCTGGGATAGGCGCCACTTGTATCATCAAAATCGTGCAGATTTTTGTATCCGGTGCCATCCGTATTGACAGAGAAAACACAACCATAACCGGTATGCACACCTCCATCCTTCGCCATTCCGTATAGCACGTTTCCCGAAAGTGTTAATGAACCTTCAGGGGCTCTGCCATTTTTGCCATCGAAATTAAGCAAGATTGTGTATTGGGCTTTTGTAACACCCGTTACTAAACAGAATAAGGCCAATAATACCTGGTAAAAGTTTTTCATAAAACGCATTTTCAACAAAGCTAACAAAAAATATTTTAGAGGTAAGACCGGTTAATTCTTCCGCAAAAGAATTAAACTATAACAGCTAGTGTAAGTTCACAATTCCCTGATTCTGTAGTAAGTATTCTGCATTCATCATTTATCTTAATTTTGTTCCTGTGAAAATACTTATTGAAAATATAAAAACCATTGTCGGCGCTAACCCTGCCCCAAAAGAAAAACTTTGCGGTAAAGAAATGGGCACATTGCCATGCCTGCATAATGCATGGATAAGTATTGAAAACGGGCTTATTTCGGGAATGGGAGAAATGCAGGCCGGTATTCCGCCAAAATTGCTTTTTGACCAGGTTATAAATGCCGCACGGAAATTTGTTTTCCCCTCCTGGTGCGATTCGCATACCCATATTGTCTATGCAAGCAGCCGCGAAGGCGAGTTTGTTGACCGCATACGCGGTTTAAGCTATGAGGAAATTGCACGCCGTGGCGGCGGAATTCTTAATTCGGCTGAAAAGCTGAATAAAACATCAGAAGATGAACTGTTTGAAAATGCCATGCGCCGCCTCAATGAAATAACCAAGTATGGTACGGGAGCAGTAGAAATAAAAAGCGGTTACGGCTTATCGGTGGAAGGAGAAATAAAAATGCTGAGGGTTATAAAAAAACTCAAGGAACATTCGCCCATAACTATCAAGGCAACATTCCTCGGGGCGCATGCTTTGCCCGTAAAATATAAACAAAACAGGCAGGAATATATTGACCTTATCATAAACGAAATGCTGCCGGTAATCGGTAAAGAAAAATTAGCTGATTATTGCGATGTATTCTGCGACAGGGGATTTTTTACCATAGAAGAAACAGATGCCATATTACAGGCCGGATGGAAATATGGACTGCAACCTAAAATACATGCCAACGAACTCGATTATTCAGGTGGAATACAGGTGGGAGTAAAAAATAAAGCCCTCTCAGTTGACCACCTTGAATTTACGGGAGATAAAGAGATAGAATGCCTCAATGGCTCGGCAACCATGCCCACGCTTTTACCATCAACGGCTTTCTTTTTGGGCTTGCATTACCCGCCTGCCCGTAAAATGATTGATGCAGGATTACCTATTGCATTGGCAACCGACTATAATCCCGGTTCATCGCCTTCGGGAAGGATGGCTTTTATAATATCCCTCGCCTGTGTAAAATTAAAAATGCTGCCCGAAGAAGCTATAAATGCGGCTACGGTTAATTCTGCATACTCTATGGGCTTAAGTAAAACACATGGCACCATAACTATTGGCAAAAAGGCAAACTTGTTTATTACCCATCCTATGCCAAGCTATGATTACCTGCCTTATTCTTTTGGGAGTGATTTGATTGAGATGGTTATTGTGGAGGGGAAGATATTGTAAATCTGCAACTGGTTAATATATATGACCTGATGAGGTATAAAATGAAACTATGAGCAATGCACTTTCATAATTTATTATTTTTTAGGTATTTTAAACCCTATCCTTTTCCTCTTGGCTAAACTTTCTTGTTCTTCCTTATCCAGCAGTAACAGGTTCAGCGCTTCATATACATCGGCAAAATTTTTGTTGTATTTCTGTTCTAATGCTACAATTTTATCGGCAAGTTCTTTATAATTATAAGCAAGTTGTCGCATCATTACAAAAGCCCGCATAATAGAAATATTCACATCAATAGCTTTTCTACTATTCAAAATACTGGAAAGCATAGCTACACCTTGTTCAGTAAATCCAAACGGCAGGTATTTGGAATATTTGCCCCTGCCTTTTTCTAAGGTCACAAATTGTGATCTTAGAGAATTGTATTCATCTCTTGTAAGTTCAATCATAATGTCACTCGGAAACCGATAAATGTTCCGCTTTACGGCTTGCTTTAAGGTACGTGTTTCTACTTCGTAAAGTTGAGCTAGATCAAAGTCGAGCATTACTTTATGCCCTCTTATCTCATATATCTTCTTTTGGATAACTATTAATTCCATCCCTTCTTAATTGCTAAGCATTCAACAGGGCAAAATATGATTTTTGAGAATTACCCTAATGGCTGTATGCTTGCCACTTCACTCAAATCAAAGGTATGATACTCAGCCGTGCTGTCACTGATTAATGTAAGGGTAACTTTCAAGGGGTTATACTGTATATCCTGCTCCGCTATTTTTCCCGAACAAATTTCTCCGCTGAAGGTATGCAAAAGAATTGCATTTTTCCCTTGCTGGTAAAGCGAATCAATGTAGTGCGCCGCTGCTTCAATTGCTCTGCTTGAGTTTGTTTTCATTCTTACAGGGTTTATTGGGTTTCTGCTTGTTAAAATTACTGACGGGAATTCAGAATTTTACGAACCATTGTTTATGATAATTAACAAACTTATTGACATGCAAGCGGCTGAAAAACGAAAAAATAGTTTGTGGTTTAAAAAATTCAATAAAACAAATAATATGCTGATAATCAAACACTTGACTATGTGTTACACTTTTTGGGGCATGTAACTGTAATTAGTATTGATAATCAATAAGTTAACAATGAAAAAACATCAAAAAAGTGTAACATTGTGTAACCCCACTCTAACCTTCAATTACGAATTAAAAATTAAGAATTCCGGCTACTAACTAAAAACTAACCACCATTCATCCCGATAGAAAACGTCGGGATTGCATAATTTTTGGGGAAGCAACTGATTTTTTATTTATCGCCTAAAAACCCGGCAACAATTCCTTCGGTTTCGGCAAAAGCTTTTTGCAATTCTATATTGTAAACTACCTTATCGAATTGGGGCGCGAATGATAATTCCAGATTGGCTTTACTTAAGCGTTGTTCCAGTATGCCGGGAGATTCGGTGTTCCTGTCTCTCAGCCTCTGCATAAGGGTTTCAACCGATGGTGGTTGTATAAATATAGTAATAGATTGTTCAGGAAAATGTTTTTTCAGGTTGATGGCGCCTTTCACATCAATATCAAAAATAACATGCCTTTCCGCTTTCCACAGCCTTTCTACTTCGCTCCTCAATGTGCCGTAAAAGCTGCCGGGATAAACCTCTTCCCACTCTAAAAACTCACCTTTTTTTATCCTTTCTTTGAATTGCTCAACCGTAAGAAAATAGTAGTCTTCCGCGTCTCTTTCATTCTTACGCTTTGCCCTGCTGCAAGCCGATATGGAAAATGCAAGGCGGGGAAAAACGCTGAGCAAATGCCTTACAATAGTGGTTTTGCCGGTACCTGA
The DNA here is from genome assembly GCA_052325425.1 of Bacteroidia bacterium. Taxonomy (GTDB): domain Bacteria; phylum Bacteroidota; class Bacteroidia; order JABEUT01; family JABEUT01; genus JABEUT01. Next base: position 23,426 of record JBKQUY010000067.1, read on the forward strand.
AGGCCCCGCGACAATAACCAATTTTCCTGTATGCACTGTGCTCATTACAATATATTCAGAAGCTGCTCTTTTATTTTTTCAAGCCGGTCTTTCATCTCTACCACCAGGCGCTGAATATCCGCATCATTAGCCTTAGAGCCGATAGTATTTATTTCCCGTCCGATTTCCTGCACAATAAAACCAAGCTTCCTGCCTCCATTGGGTTCGTTTATCGTCGTTCTGAAATAATTACAATGCGCCCGCAACCTCGATTTTTCCTCATTAATATCAAGCTTTTCTATATAATATATTATTTCCTGCTCAAAACGGTTGGTATCAATGTTACGGCCGTCGGCTGCTTCAGTAATTTTAGCCATGAGCCTTTCTTTCAGTTTTTCAACCCTCAAAGGGTCTAATTTATCTATCTTCTTCTCATTTCCTTCAATAACAAGCAAGTTTGATTCAATGTCCTTTTTCAGCGCCTTACCCTCTTGCTGCCTGAAATTGCTTACCATTTGCGCGGCCTTCCGGACCAGTGAAAGTACGGTTTCCAATTCCTTTTTCTCCGCTTTCTCTTCTGTCCTGAATACATCGGGCATGCGTAATATGAGCGGGAGAAACTGGATATCACTTTCATTAATGTCTTTTGCCAGCGATTTAAATTCCTTCAGATACTGCCTGGCAAGGCTCTTGTTCAGTGACACATTGCTTTTGCCTTCATTACCGCCAATATTGATAAACAAATCAACTTTGCCCCTGTCGAGCAGTTCGGGAATAAGGGTGCGTATTTCGGGTTCAAGGCTATAATAGGTATGCGGCAGGCGCATATTCAGGTCGAGTTGCTTGCTGTTAAGCGAACGTATTTCAACATCTACCGTTTTTGCCCCGATACGCCCCGACGCTTTACCGAAGCCAGTCATTGATTGTAACATGTGCTAATTTTTTTCAAATATAATAATTGAAGGCAGATTTAATTATCCGCTACCTGCTCACGGACTCTTTCCATTCGTTGTTTCTTCCTGCTCAGGCCGACAAGATAAATACCGGTAATTATAAATACAGCCGAAAGAATTTTTCTAAAATCAATTGTGTCTTGCTGCATAGATACCGCTATTGCGGCGGCTATTAAGGGTTGCAGGTAAATATAGGTGCTGGCTATTGAAGGGCTGAGTTCGGCCAAGGCATAAGTATTTAAAAAATAGGCTAAGTAAGTGCTGGCTATAATTACATATACAATGCACATCCACGAAACAAAGCTTACCGCATGAATATCGAATACCTTTAATTCCGGCAGGCCGAATGGGAAAACATATATTGCCCCAAAAAGGAATACCCATTTTACAACTGTAACTGTTTTATATTTAATCATAAGAGGTTTTACAATAATGAGGTAACAGGCCCATGATATGCAGTTAATCAATATCATTATGTCTCCCCGGTGCACCGAAATATCTTTCCCGAAAAGCAATAGCAATAAAGCTCCTATAGTTCCGCAAACTATACCGGCTAAGCGAATAAGCGGCAACTTTTCCTTAAGAAACAATATCTCCAATATAATTACAAAAATCGGGTTCAATATCATTATTATGGATGCATTAATAGGTTTGCTTTCATAAAGGCCTTTAATGAAGAGCAATTGGTTTAACGCCACACCAAATAATGCAAGCAGGAGTAACTTAATAAAATCCTTTCTCTCTATTTTTTCTCCGGGGAAAAAATAACTTGTTATCCAGAAAAGAACCATCGAAAATACTGCCCGCAACAGCACTAATGCATAAGGCTGGATTACATGGCCGAGAATTGATTTTGCAATGCTGAAATTAGCTCCGTATATAACATTTACCGCGAGTAAGGCAAGATGCGCTTTAACCACTCTACTCATATAATCTCATTGGATATATCAATTAACAGACCTTTCATTAAATATAATAAACCCTACGTGAAAAAGCACAGAGTAAGAATATTTTAATGGGTCTGTCTGGTCGTTGTCAAAGTAATTGAGGCTAATGCTGACAACAGGCCCGATAGGAAAATGAAATACTAAAGCAGCCATACCTGCATATTCTATGTTTTTGACATCCAGAGGAGTGCCATAAACAGCCTGATTAGTGTTTGGGTTAGCCTGTATAGCCTGGTATGGAAAAAATGCATATCCTTCAAGACGTAAATCAAGCATGGATAACAAAAAGTGGCTTTTAATGAGCTTCAGGCCACCGGCTGCATAATTAAATGCCCTGTAAAATGGCAAAAACAGTGTTTGCATTTCCGGTGTTGGCTGGAAAGCAGGAGCCATTAATGCGGTAGCATCGTAATTGGTAAAATATGTTTGAAGAGCATGGCCCTGTATGAAAGAATTTGAATAAACACCTTCTGCATAGATACCCATTCTGACTGGCCCTTTACCAATAAAATATTTATCGAATGTCAGTTTAACCTGTAACCAGTTATGTTGTATGGAAGTATCACGTTTAATAACTTCTTGTGAGCCCGGAGTATAATTTTCAGTTCCGGCTATCCACTGTCCCTGTATGAGAAATCTGGCTCCTGAAGTTGCATATTCTTTATCATTAAGCGAATTGTAATCACATTTCGCATACCCTGTTACTGCACCAAAAAGGGTCTGGTTTGTTGTATCGGCAGGTTTATATGGAATATTTTGAAAAAAATAAGAACTGTTAATATTTGTATAACCTCCGCCAAATATCAATTTCGATTTTGAACCAATGGGAATGCCCATATCCATTCTACCAAATCCCTCCCATTGAGTAAGATATGGTGGCTGAATAAAATTAAAAAAATCAGTACTGCTTGTATAATAGTTCCATTGATTATATACAATTGCAGGTTCAAAGTAAACAGGTACAATAATTTGGGTATAAATGCGCGCGGAGCCTGAAAATGAATTGTAAAGCCTTCCTACATATCCATTGGCATTCAATTGAATTTCTTCCCTGCCAAAAGTGTTGTACTGTAACCCTGCATAAACATCACTGATGGGCCGATTAGAAATAACTCCACCGACCGAACCCTGAAAATGCTTTTCCTTTTTAATTTTCATATCCAATGTATAATAGCCTGAGGTATCATTATATTTCGCTAATGGGTAAATACTATGAATATTCGGGTCGGTTGCCACCCTGAAATACCCTGGTGCAATATCATCAACGGATAATTTCTGCTGTCTTCCGAATAATCCACTATGTTTACTGAATAAAACACTTTTCAAATACTTTGCCTGGCGGAAATTTATTCCATTGAAGACAAGTTTATTGAATACAAGAGGGTGTTCTTTTTTTTCAAAATTCTCCCTGCGTTTTTGCAAGTCTGCAGCACTTGCTCTCCGGTCAATCATTTTAAGCAGAGCAGGTATCTGACGCAATGTAGCTATGTACCCACTGTCAATAAGCGCCTTCGGGTTATCCGTTGTCAATATCCCCGCATCCACATCTGGCACAATAATCATTCCTTTACCCGGCAATGAGTAATTCGTCCTGGTCATGAGCATATTTTTTATCTCCGACAAAATATCATCATCCGACGGTGGTTGAATATTACCGGAAACATTGCTTCCAATAATAAAATCCGGTTTAAAATCCTGTTGCATTATGTCAGCGGGAAAGTTATTGTATAACCCTCCGTCGAAAAACATTTTCCCGTTTATTGACATGGGTTTTAGGTAAAATGGATAGGAAATAGAAGCACGTATAGACTGGCCTAAATTCCCGCTTTTGAAAACATACGGTTTTTTTGCTACAATATCTGCTGCCACGCAACGGAATGGGACAAAAAGGCTGTCAAAATTTTCACCCGACGCTGAAGAGGCCATTGAAAAATATTTCATTACGGTAAAATCAACCGGCAGCGGTGATATAAGATGAGTAGGAATACTGGAAATTATATTTGTATCGAAAGCAAACCGGAATGTTATCCATAAAGCATCGGCTGAACCTTGTTTGAAATAATAAGTGTATTTACTGTTTATAGTGCCTACGGCAATTTCCTGGAACTCTTTGGACGTTACCATCTGCTCCATTTGTTCGGGCGTATAGCCGGCAGCATATAATGCCCCAATAAATGCGCCCATCGAAGTTCCCGTAATATAGTCAATAGGTATATGATTTTCTTCAAGAGCCTTTATAACGCCAATATGAGCTATTCCGCTTGCGCCACCACCACTGAGCACCAATCCTATTTTCTGGCTGAATGCCGGCGATACCAACAGAAAAATAAATGAAAATAGCAGGTAAGAGTGCTTTACTTTCATTATCATAATTACCTCAAAAGGAACAAATTTACTTAATTCTGTTTATCCTATTCCTTTTAACACTTTGCAGAAATAGGCGGGCGCATCCAATAAACGTGACCCATACCATGAAAAATATTCCCCGTCTACCAGTTTAATCTTTGCATTGGGGCATATTTGCCTGAATTCCTCTATGTGTTTGGCTGAAAAAGGATAGGGCTCCGATGAAAGTAAAATAACTTCAGGGTTCTGCCTTATTATTTCATCTTTATTTAGTTCAGGATACCTTTCTTTATGATTTTCAAATACATTCCTGAACCCGCATAAGCCAAGTATATTATTAATAAAAGTATCATGCCCGGCAGCCATGAACGGCTCCCTCCAAATAAAATAGGCTGCACTGCGAGATATTAATTCATGTGTTTTTATTTTCCGGAATTCTTCTTTAATCAGCTTTACCAGCTCTTTTGCTTTTTCAGCCCTATTAATTAATTGCCCAATTTTCCCTATCATATCATATGCATCTTCAAGGTTATGAATGTCGCTCATCCAAACAGGATAAAGTTGCATAAGCCGCTTTATTTGCTCCTCTTCATTTTCTTCTTTGTTACCAATAATTAAATCCGGTTTAAGAGCCTCTATTTTATCAAAATCAATTTTCTTTGTTCCTCCAATCCTTTGTTTTGTATGGAACCACTCTTCGGGGTGAATGCAGAATTTGGTTATGCCCACAATCTCGTTATCCAAACCAAGCCAATGAAGCAATTCTGTTTGCGACGGAACAAGTGATACAATTCGCTTAGGCGGCCATTCTACAGCTAAGTTATGCCCCATCTGGTCTCGGAATTCTTTCTTCACTTTCGTTTATATATTTTAGATATAATATTAAACATTAAACAAAAAATGAAAAATACCTGGTATCAATACTGAGTAATGCAATAACATCCATTAATACTTAAAGGAAAAATCTTTCCCTTTATCATTAAATATTTGATGTTTTATGTTATTCATTTCCTGAAATCAATAGCATCTAAATTGAAATCATTGTTCAGCAAAGTGCCTCCACAATATCCTGCCGGGTAATAATATGTATATCACCCAATACATCTTTCACAAGTACAGCATGGTTTTGCGGAGTAATCAGCTGCGAAACCTCTTCGAGAGATGAACCGGGGTCAACAAATGGAAATGGTGCCTGCTTAACTTCCGATACTTTCTTTACGCCTAAATGCGGGTTATCAATCAATTGCCTGAAAACTTCTGTATCATTCAATGAACCAATAAATTTTTCGCTGTTACCGTTACGCACCGGAACCTGCGAAATATCATATTTCCTCATTAATGCAACCGCTTCCTGCACTGTATCCGATTCTTTTACGGTAACAAGAGGTTTATCTTTATGCCTGTCTATAAGTTGTAATGCTGTTATTTTTTCCTGCGTTAAAAATCCTCTTGCACGCATCCATTCATCATTGAACATTTTTCCGAGATAACGCGAACCATGGTCATGAAAAATAACCACTACCATATCTCCCTTTTTAAACCTGTCCTTGAGCTGTAAAATACCAGCCATAACCGAACCCGATGAATTACCTGCCAATATGCCTTCTTCACGTGCTATACGGCGTGTCATAACGGCCGCGTCTTTATCGGTTACTTTTTCAAAGTGGTCAATAACATCAAAGTTTACATTCTTGGGCAAAAAATCTTCACCTATACCTTCAGTTATGTAAGGATATATCTCGTTTTTGTCAAATATTCCAGTCTCTTTATATTTCTTAAATACAGAACCATAGGTATCAATGCCTATTACCTGTATGGCTGGATTCTTTTCTTTCAGGTATTTGCCTATTCCACTGATTGTGCCGCCGGTTCCTACACCGCAGACAAAATGGGTTATCTTCCCTTCGGTCTGTTTCCATATTTCAGGGCCTGTTTGCTCATAATGTGCCTGCGTGTTTGAAAGATTATCATATTGGTTTGCCTTCCACGACCTGGGGGTTTCCTTTTCAAGGCGCGATGAAACAGAATAATAAGAGCGAGGGTCTTCCGGATCTACATTGGTAGGGCATACCGCCACCTCGGCGCCAAAGGCACGCAGAGCGTCAAATTTCTCTTTCGATTGCTTGTCGGTTGATGTGAAAATACATTTATACCCCTTTAATACTGATACTATGGCAAGCCCCATGCCTGTATTACCCGAAGTGCCTTCTATAACCGTATAACCTGGCTTTAATTTGCCTTTTTTTTCAGCATCTTCAATCATTTTAAGCGCCATGCGGTCTTTTATGCTGTTGCCGGGGTTGAATGTCTCAATTTTGGCAAGCACCAGGGCAGGCATGTCTTTTGTAATGCGGTTAATCTTTACCAGAGGGGTATTGCCAATAACCTCCAATATATTATTATAATATGCCATAGTTCAATTGGTTTATGTGTTACAAATATAAATTATCAATATTTAATAATGGTAAATTTATATTAGCCAAGACCATTAAAAAAAACAACTGATAACCTGTGAGCAAATATATATCAATAAAGCGATGAATTATAAATTATGAGTTATGAGTGAAAAAAATCACGGATATTTCACTTTGCATATAAAATAGTTGCATTTCTTCAGTATTATAACTACCTAATAAGTGAGACTTGAGAAACTTTAGTAAGAAAAAGTACCCTTTACAGGGTAAATCAACTTTGTTAACGGAAAAATTCTGTTATTCCACAAAAACCTGAAAAATATTCTTTCAAAATAGAGAAATGACTCAATTTTATACTGATGGGTCATTTTCAGCTCATGCTAAAATAAATAGGCCTATAGAACCTTAACACATTATAAATGATGATAATAATACAAAATGAAAGTAACAAAGAATGAATCAATACAAAGCCGAGAAAATATTTGCAATATTGTTAAGTTTTTGACATAAAGCTTTTTGTATTCCATTTTTATTATTTTTGCAGCCAATTTAAAAATGACGACCATGACAAATAAAAATGATGTCTCTATCGAAGCAAGGGTAAAAAAAATCATTGTTGACAAATTAGGTGTTGATGAAAAGGAAGTAACACCCCAGGCGAGTTTTACCAATGACTTAGGCGCTGATTCTCTCGATACAGTTGAGCTTATCATGGATTTTGAAAAAGAATTTAACATTGCCATCCCGGATGAGCAAGCAGAAAAAATTAATACTGTAGGCGAAGCCATCTCTTACATAGAAGCAAACGTAAAATAATACTCTCTTGCATTTTCAATGCAGTTAAAACGCGTAGTAGTAACAGGAATAGGTGCGCTTACCCCAATTGGCAATAACCTTGAAGAATATTGGTCTGGGCTTATATCAGGAAGAAGCGGGGCGGCTATTATTAAGCGTTTTGACCCTTCTAAATTTAAAACCAGGTTTGCCTGCGAATTGAAAGGTTTTCAGGCTGAGAACCATTTTGACCGTAAAGAGGCAAGAAGGCTTGACCCCTATTCCCAATATGGGTTAGTGGCTGTTGAAGAAGCGATAAAAGATTCTGGGTTAAACCTTGAAAAAGTCAACCACGACCGGGTTGGTGTAATTTGGGGTTCGGGTATAGGCGGCCTGGATACTTTCTTCGAGGAATGTATTAACTACGGAAAGGGCGACGGAACACCCCGGTTCAACCCTTTCTTTATACCCAAAATGATAGTGGATATCCTTTCAGGTCATATATCAATAAAATATGGCTTCAGAGGACCGAACTTTACTACTGTTTCTGCATGTGCATCATCAACCAATTCTTTAATTGATGCATTAACCTATATCAGGTTAGGTAAGGCTGATATTATTATTGCCGGAGGTTCAGAAGCCGCCATTGACCAGGCTGGTATTGGCGGATTTAACGCCATGAAAGCATTATCGGAGCGTAATGATTCACCCGAAACAGCCTCACGGCCATTTGATAAAGACCGGGATGGTTTTGTAATGGGAGAAGGTGCAGGTTCACTGATTTTGGAAGAACTTGAACATGCGCTTGCCCGCGGAGCAAAAATTTATGCCGAAGTAGCCGGTGGCGGAATGACAGCCGATGCCCACCACATGACCGCACCTCATCCAGAAGGATTAGGAGCAATAAATGTAATGAAACTGGCTTTGGAAGATGCAGGTATGCAAGCCTCTGATATTGATTATATTAATGTGCATGGCACTTCAACGCCCTTAGGTGATATAGCCGAAACAAAGGCTATTTTAAATGTATTTGGCGAACATGCCTATAAACTTAATATCAGTTCTACCAAGTCAATGACCGGGCATTTGTTGGGCGCCGCTGGCGCTATAGAAGCCATAGCTTCTATTATGGCTATACAACATGGAATTGTGCCTCCTACCATTAATCATTTCACCGACGATCCTGAACTTGACAATAAACTGAACCTTACATTCAACAAGGCTCAAAAGAGAACCGTAAATGCCGCATTAAGCAATACATTTGGCTTTGGCGGCCACAATATGTCGGTTATTGTACGTAGGTTTGAGAAATAATTCAGACTACTCTCTCAATTGCTGCCATGTAAAAGCCATCATGTCCCGATTCTGAGGGCAGTATTTTTTTCTCGGCAACCTTTCTGAATCCAGTATTACCGGAAATAAATTTATCCACAATCAGCTCATTTTCACATGGCAATATACTGCATGTTGCATATATAACTTTGCCGCCAACTTTCGCCATTTTGGAATAAGATGATATAATTTCCTGCTGTTCAATAATAATCCTGTCGATAATTTCCTTACTAAGTTTCCATTTATTATCAGGATTACGCCTGAGAACGCCTAAACCAGAACAAGGGACATCAAGAAGTAAGCGGTCGGCTGTTTTCTCCATACGCTTTATAACTTTTGAAGAAGTAATGGCCCGAGATTCAATAATGCTGACACCTGCTCTGGAAGCGCGTTTTTGTAATTCCTTTAATTTCCATTCATGCAAATCCAATGCAATAATCTTGCCTTTGTTTTGCATCAGGGCAGCAATATGTAATGTTTTTCCGCCTCCGCCGGCACAAGCATCAACCACCCGCATACCGGGTTTCAAATCCATAAAATATGACACCTCCTGTGATGAAGCATCTTGTACTTCAAACCAACCATCATTAAAGCATCTGGTTTTGAAAATGTTTTGCCTTACTTCTAACCGAAGCGCATCCGGGCAGGCAGGTACACCAAGTGAATCAATACCTTCCTTCTTCAATGCTTCACGAAGGTTTGCAATTGAAGTCTTTAAGGTGTTGCAACGTATAATTACGGGGGCGGTTTCATTTAGCGTATGTATCTCCCTTTCCCATTTATTACCCAATTCAGCAATACCAAGTTCATCTAACCAGTCCGGTATTGATTCCCTTAATGCCCTGTTCCCTTCAATTTCTTTCAATTTAGAATCATAAGGCAGTTCCTGTATTCCCGAAAACTCCTTCCAGGCAGGCAATTCATAACCTGAGAGGTGAAAATAAACACCAAGAACTGCCCATAATTTCTGCTCATTGAGAGAAGTTTCCTCTCCATAAATTGTCCATAATTTTCTCCACCATCTTACAGTTTCATATACAGTTTCCGCTAAAAATTTTCTATCCTTAGAACCCCATTTAGGATTTGACTTCAGCAAGTTTTTTACTACCGAATCAGCATACCTGTTATCTCCAAAGACTTGCTGTAATGCAACAATTACGGCCTGAATCAAATTATGATGGAGTCTCTCTTTTGTTCCTTGCTTTATAGCAATAGGGTTATTTCCCATAATTATGCAATCACTTTATTGTACTGTAAAAGTACAGATAATTCAAACTATTTAAAGGGAATAGATTACTAGAACTTGGCCCTTCTTCTTCTTACCTTAAACCTGTTCTTACTGAACAGCCCGGAATAGTGGGCACGATAAATGCTGCTGGTACCGCGAATTACATAACCAAAATCTACTGTTGTAGTTATAAAACTGTCAGTATTTGCATACGTACCTTTATAATACAATTCAGGAACCTTGCCTCCACGCTGATTCGGGTATTCAGAATTATCAGGATAAGGACCATAACTTCCTATTTGAATACCATTGGGTGTCCCGTATTTATTAATATAATCTTGCCCTTGTGCTGTATATAAAGTAGGGTCAGAAAAGTATTTTTCTTCATAAGTCATATTATTCCATTGTGTTTGGTCAGGATAAGTTCCGCTTGCACCATCCAAAACATCCGTAAATGTTTTTGTATATGTCATTGACCAGCCAATGCGATACCTTTTCTTAAGTGTAAAATTGAAACCTGCCCCAACTGGTATGCCAGGTTGTATATAATGGCCTTTGAATGGAGTATTTTCAGTGTATAAATTATGAAGACTAACCCACCTGGGGCCATTGCCGACCGAAACTTCTGCCCCAGCTGAATTAAACTTAATGCGGTAGGGATTATAAGCGTACGGGTCCTGGTAAAAAATACTAATACCTGCACACAAATACAGGCCAAAAGAATTTTCGTACCTATACGTATTTCCTAAGTCAGGATTTTCAAAAAAGGTCCATTCACCCATTACATTTAACTGAATCATATCATTACGGAAAGTAAGGTCTCTGATTTTCCTTGGTGCATAATTTGAAAGGCTATCCGCCCCCTGTATCCTAATCCAGCTTAATTGGGCTTCAACTGACCAAGGGTCTCTTATTTTATATCGCACATATCCCCCAATTTGCCAGCCGGTTTCCTTCAGTTGCATGTCATCAACAAAATCCCGCCTATGTTCATCAGAATTAATTCCACCAATAGAACCAAGGTAATCTGATGGGCCTATTTTCCCTCCATAATCCCAATTGTATTGGCTATAACCAATTATTGGCAATAAAATAAACAGGCTTGCAATTAATACAAGTTTACGCATCAAGATTACTTTAAGCTTACAAATATATAAATTTTTCCGAAAAATAGAAAGTTATTCATCGCATTACAGGTCAGTTATGTTCAATACAATCAACCTGCGTTCATATATATTTATTATATTATTGCCAAAATATACGCCGTTATAACCATTTTCAATGTATTTCAAAATCTTTATGATTTTTTTATAATTTAGCACAAAATTAAACCCCATGAATCAAAAATTTATCCTAACCGTAACCATTCTTGCTACCTCTGTTTTATTATTAACCTCATTCAATACTTCCATGAAAACGCTTTATGATTTTAAGGCCAAGACTATAGATGGCCAGGATTTTGATATGTCTTCTTTAAAAGGTAAAAAAGTACTTATAGTGAACACCGCTTCAAAGTGCGGTTTTACCCCTCAATATGCCGACCTTGAAAAGTTATATAAAGACTATGGAGGCGATAAGTTTACCATTATTGGATTTCCTGCCAATAATTTTGGCGAACAGGAACCGGGCAGTAATTCAGATATTAAGACCTTTTGCACCAAGAACTACGGAGTTACTTTCCAGATGATGCAAAAAATATCGGTAAAAGGCGATGACATGGATCCCTTATATAAATGGTTGACTGAAAAATCGGAAAATGGGGTTCAGGATGCTCCTGTAATGTGGAACTTTCAGAAGTTTATGATTGATGAGAAGGGCCATTGGGCTGGAGTTGCCATGAGTAAAGAATTACCCGAATGCGATAAAATAGTAAACTGGATAAAAGGCAAATAAAAAGAAAGTCCCGCAAATGCGGGACTTTACATTTAGTTTAATAAAATCTAACAATACTGGTCGAAAGCAGCCTTCAGGTTTTCGGCAACCATATTGGCAGAATGGCCTTCAATGTGATGGCGCTCAATAAAATGAACCAGTTTACCATCTTTAAAAAGAGCGATTGATGGAGAAGAAGGAGGATAAGGTAATGTATATCTCCTTGCCTGTGCGGTAGCTTCAACATCAAAACCGGCAAATACTGTAGCGAGATGCTGGGGCTTTTTATCATTTTTTAATGACAGGATAATTCCGGGCCTTGCTGCACCGGCTGAACAACCGCAAACTGAATTGAATACCAGCAAAAGGGTTCCCTTTTGGCGAATTGCGTTATCAACTGCAGTTGGGGTGGTCAAATCTTCGAATCCGGCGCTTGTGAGCTCCGATTTCATGGGTTTTACTAATGTTTCAGGATACATGCTTTTTAAATTTTAGTATGCAAAGGTAGTAAAAATTATGGCTTGTCCGACATTCTCATTTTAATCCCTTTTACTTTGAAAATATGAACTTAGAATAGAAGAACACTCATCTTCCAGAATACCAGAGGTAATAATAGTTTTAGGGTGAAGCAGCCTTGTTCCGACTGTCATAAACCCCCGTTTCGGGTCAGATGCGCCATAAACCAGGCGCCCCAGTTGTGCCCAGAAAGAAGCGCCGGCGCACATAATACATGGTTCAATGGTTACGTATAATGTACATTCCTGCAAATATTTCCCTCCAATATGGCTTGCGGCTGAGGTAAATGCCTGCATTTCGGCGTGGGCGGTTACGTCGGTAAGCTGTTCTGTAAGGTTATGGGCGCGGGCAATTATGCTGCCTGCGCAAACTATCACGGCTCCAATAGGTATTTCGTCTTTGTCATAGGCTTTCCTCGCTTCCTTCAAGGCTTCACGCATATAAGGCTCATCTTCAGGAAGCGGTTCAATAGTCTTATGATTGCTTTTTGCCATTCTATACAACACTTATTTTTTTACCTTCTTCGGCAAGGTATGTTTCCGCGAACACTTCTTTTGCCTCGGCAAGCAAAGGCTCCAGGTTTTTATAGCGGGCTGAAAAATGGCCAAGAATAAGTTTATGCACTTCGGCCTTTTTAGCAAGGGTTGCAGCATCTCTGGCAGTAGAATGCATGGTCTGTTTTGCCCTTTCCCTCATATCTTCCATAAATGTAGCTTCATGATACAACAGGTTGGCATTACGAATAAATGGTATTAACTCTTCATCGTATATTGTATCGGAACAATATACATACCTGCGCGGAGGTAGCGCAGGAAGAGTCAATATATTATTTTCTATCCGCTTTCCTTCATTGGTAATAAAATCTTCACCGGCTTTTAGCTTTTCCATTTGGTCAACCGGAACCTGGTATTTTTCTATCTCTTCTTTAATAAGTTTCTTCGGCCTTGGTTTTTCGGTAAATATAAAGCCGCAACAAGGCACACTGTGCTTCATTATAATTGTCGAGACGGTGAGTTTTTCATCCTCAAAAATTATATGATTCCCCGAAAAGTCCAGCGGGTGAAAAATAACAGGATATTGTAAAACGCTCCTTGAAAGTTCATTGGTAACATCTATAATTTTCTTCAATCCGGCTTCAGCATAAAGATGCAAAGGCTCTGTCCGCCCCAATAAATGTATGCTTGACAAAAAACCCGAAAGGCCTAAAAAATGGTCGCCGTGAAGGTGGCTGATAAAAATATGGCTTATCCGCTGGAATTTTATGGAGAACCTGCGTAACTGCATCTGGGTTCCTTCCCCGCAATCGACAAGAAAATGGCGGCCTGCAATATGAATAAACTGCGATGTAGGATACCTGCCAAAAGCAGGAGTTGCAGAACTGCAACCGAGAACAGTTACCTCAAAAGCGTCCAAACCCTACTTGCTGCTTGCTTTTGCTTCACCAATAAGGGTAATACCTTCTTCCAGCGTAATGGCCGTATTAATTATGCTGTCGAGCTGCGAAATAAGTATTAACTTTTTAACCGGTTCTTTCAACCCTGTAAGAACAAGCATTCCTCCCGAATTTTTGCACAGGCGGTTTCCTACAAGAATAGCGCTAAGCCCGGAGGAGTCGCAATACCGGGCATCGGACATATCAATTATAATGTTCCTGGCGCCCTCCGTGTTAATGTTTACAAGTTCCGCTTTAAGCTCGGGAGCAATGAGGCTGTCAAGTTTCTCGGAGTTTATCTTGACAACCATGCAACTTTTTTGTTTCTCAATCTGTAGTATCATTTTCGCTTATTTTATTCGTTTGAATTATATCTCAATTCCGGGGTTTATGATCAATCATTTATGTTTTAACTGAATTACCTTACAAATATATAATTTTTTATGGAATAAACAAGTTTATTGCGTTAATAATTGCCTTATCCCTGTTTATCCTTCAATTCCTTCAGGAACTTGGAAACATAAATAAAATCCTGCAACTCTTTGTTATCGGTATTCAATATTGTTTTGTTATCGCCTTCCCACCAATTTTGCCGGTTACATATAAATATCACTTTCTCGCCTATCTCCATTACCGAATTCATATCGTGTGTAATTACTACCGTGGTAATATTAAACTCAACTGTAATTTCCTTTATCAGCTTATCAATCAATATGGAGGTTTTAGGGTCGAGCCCTGAGTTAGGCTCATCGCAAAACAGGTACTGCGGACTGGGAGCAATGGCGCGCGCAATAGCCACTCTTTTTTTCATTCCTCCGCTCAACTCTGATGGATAAAGGCTGTTTACATTTTTCAGGTTAACTCTTTCGAGGCAGAAATTTGCCCTTTCCAGCATTTGTTCTTCTGTCATATCAGTAAACATAGCCAGGGGAAAAGTAACGTTCTCTTCCACCGTTTTAGAATCAAACAATGCTGCGCCCTGGAAAAGCATGCCCATTTCTTTGCGTAAATGTTGCTTCTCCTTGATGTTCATATTCAAAAAATTCCTTCCGTCATAAAGCACCTCGCCCGAATCTACTGAGGTGAGCCCCACCATGCACTTTAACAACACTGTTTTGCCCGAGCCGCTCTCCCCTATAATTAAATTTGTTTTGCCCTGCTCAAACTTGCACGAAAAATCCTTTGTAACCTGCTTATCGCCAAAGAACTTATTTATATTTTTCAGCTCAATCATACAGGTTAAGCAAGTAAAAGCTGGGTTAAAATAAAGTTGAACAGAAGAATAAGGATACTGCAATACACCACTGCCCTTGTGCTCGATTTGCCTACCTCAAGCGAACCACCTTCGGTATAATAACCCTGGTAGGCCGCAACCGATGAAATGATAAAAGCAAAAACAACTGTCTTAATAAGCGAGTAGGTTACATTGTATGAATTAAACTGGTATTGTATGCCATAAGTGAATTTATAGGAAGTTACCACGTGCGTGAATACACCCAGAATCCATCCGCCCAAAATACCCAGGAACATGCTTATCATTATCAGGAAGGGATTAATAACCACGCAGGCAAGCACCTTGGGTAAAATAAGAAATGCCTTTGAATTCACCCCCATTATTTCAAGCGCGTCTATCTGTTCGCTTACCCGCATGGTGCCAATTTCAGATGCAATATTTGAGCCTACCTTGCCCGCCAGTATCAAACTGATTATGGTGGGGGAAAATTCAAGAATCATAGCATCGCGGGTACTTACGCCTATGGCATAAAGCGGAACAAATGGGCTGGTAAAGCCAAATGCCGCCTGAATGGTAATAACCGCTCCCATAAAAAATGATATAATAGATACTATGGGCAGAGAGTTCACCCCGAGGCTTTCTATGGAATGAAAAAACTCCTTCCTGTACACGGCAAACTTCTCCGGCTTTGAGAAAACCTGCCACATCATTATAAAGTAACGCCCTATATGGTATAATATACTTCTTATCATTTTATTGCCGCCTAAAATTAGCTTTTTTTATAGATTGAGGTTAAGGTTAAGGTTGAGATTGAGGTTGAGGTTGAGGTTGAGATTAAGATTGAGGTTGAGGTTAAGGTTAAGATTGAGGTTGAGAACTGACAGCGCCAAATAGAACATCACAATAAATCTTCCTTTATTAGTGAATAATATATTGAATGAAGCAGTCTTGTCACATTGAGTTTGTCATGGTGTTTCAGTTTTCTCGCGAAGAACGCTGAGTAAACGACCCGCAGAGTTACGCAAAGTTGCTTCCCCAACAATTAGTGCAATCCCGGCCTCTTCTATCGGGGTTGATTCCCAAACAAGTAGCGCAATCCCGACCTCTTTTATCGGGGAGTTTTCCATTTCAATTATTCGTTCCATAATTTGTTTTTTATCGGTACTCATGATTGCTTCGCAATTCCTAATTGCTAATTCCTAATTTTTAATTAATATCCCCCCCTCCATCGTAATTCGTAATTTCTAATTTTTAATTCGTAATTATCTACCCCCCCCCTATTTTGAACCTTGCCTGCATTATATTGATTTACAGCATATTATACATTTTATGAATTTTAACATTTGTCGTTATTTGTCCTCAATTGGCCTTAATTGACCATTAGAGTTTATATCGATTAAATGTTTATAAGTAGGCTAATTATTTCGGTATCAATATGTTAATAAAATATGTTCTTTATTTACATGGAGTTTGTAATGACAGTATAAACTCTATTTATTGTTTTTTAACCGCAAAGTCATTACGCTTCGGTTATGATGCTGATATTTATCGTCAGCATACGCAAAGCTATATGCAAAGAGCGCAAAGCAAGATCGCCATTTTTTTCTTTGCTTTCTTTGCGGGCTGTTTTCTTTGTGTCCTTTGCGGTTATGCTTTATATTTTTTTCACACTGTTTCTTATTCGGTATAAGCTCTATTTAATAAATTTCCTTTTTCATTACTCTTATGATATTTTTTATTTTGGAATTCGTGAGTGTAAATTACGCCGTTCATAACTTATAACTCATATCAGGCCGCTTCCTGTGAATCTTTGTTGAGCATATTGGGTGTTGAACTATTTATTGCGGAATCCGTTCCTCCCGACGATTCTATCGGGACTGCGCCCGCAATTTCCGGCGGGACTGCGCTGGTTTCAGGGGAATCAGACCCATTGCTATGTAAGGGACTACTCTGTTTTGCAGTGGAAGTTGCTCCCGACGATTCTATCGGGACTGTGCCCGACGATTCTATCGGGACTGCGCCCGCAGTTTCTGAGGGAGCTGCACTGGTTTCAGGAGAAGCAGACCCCGACGATTCTATCGGGACTGCGCTAATTTCAGGGGAAGCAGACCCATTGCTATGTAAGGGACTACTCATTCTTGCAGGGGAAGCAGCCCCCCAATCAACGGGACTACTCTGTTTTGCAGGGGAAGCAGGTTTTAAAAAGTCTATGTATTTTTCTACCATCTGTTTTTGCGCTTCATCCCGTGTAATTATCTGTACGAGAGGACTATCACTGTTTGCTCCTTTTGGTTCCTTGCAACGCATCTTCCATATTTTATCGAGGGCTTGCAGCCGGTGGGTGAAATTGGCTTTACAGCTTACTGGCTCAAGGCCATTTTTCGTGTTCACTATTTTTATTATTTCTATTTCGCCTTTGGCAATTTCCCAGAGCATTTTTTCTATCTCACTGTTGCCGGGCAGTTGCCTCTTTACCTCTTCTTCAATAAGCTGCTTGCGTACATTATCCAGTATAGATTTTCCCTTGCTTATCCGGTCAGCCACAACCTCTCTTGCAACGGCAAGGTAGCGCCTTATTGTCCGGTCCGATAGTGACCATCGTTCGCAGAATTCTTTGGTAATGGAGCTATACGATTCTCCTTTTTCTATCCATAGCGCAACTTCAAGTATGCGCGGATTTGTGGTCAGTTCCTCCTCGCCATCAGGGAGGTTTTTAACCTCATCTGTTTGTCCGGCAGACAAGCAATCATTGGGATTTTTTGTTTCCATAATTTTTTTAACAAATCAACTTACTCCTTCTGATGTAGCTTTTGGTATTTCTATTGACACAATAATCTCTGCTTCTGATACAAATCAATATATTCCTAAAACGGCTTCCTTTAATTCTCATTACTACACTTATCAACTTACAGTATATCAGAATGGCAAAGAAACTGGTATTCAAAGACAGTACAGAAGAAACGGTACATTATTTAAAGAAATAACGTACAATAAAGGGAAAAGAAATGGCACAACCAAAAGCTATTATGAAAACGGGAGATTAGAGAGAGTTTCAATATATGTTGATGGGAAAAAAAATGGAGTTCAAAAGGGGTATTATAATAGTGGTAAAATTGAATTTGAATACTCTTGGATAAATGGCAAAGAGAACGGAGTGGAAAAGGAATATTATGAGAATGGGAAATTAGAATTTGAAGCGAAATATAAAAGTGGAAAAAAAATGGGGAAATTAAAAATGTATGATGAACAAGGGCACATCATAAAGGATAATGGTAATGTTCTTGCATGGAACACAGATTAAATAGCAAATGATAGCCCTTGTTGACTGCCATCGCATAGCAATTTTACCATATAGGGCAATATCTAAATGCCCTTTAGGGCTGATAGTTAATTTTGGCGAAAATTCATTACTAACCCAAAGAGTAATTTTATAATCTGTGAATCTGTGGCAACCTATGTCGTATATTTGCACTACTATGATGAATTCAAAAAGGAATTTACTGGCTTTAATTATACTGGCATCATTATTATTTTCCGGGTGCTTTATTTTCCGCCCTAAAAACCGGTGCGATTCATGCCCCGATTTCAATAACGTGCATACCAAGCCATATAAAGGCAATAATTAATACAGCCATATTCAAAACAGAATTAATAGCCACAGATTCACAGATTAAATTTAAATATTCAGAAACAATAAATATCCCGCATGATGCGTGACACAGATTAAGTTAATGAAATATTCAGAAAAGAAATACCCATTACAAAATGAAAGCTATAAGATTATTGGAATATGTATGGAGGTTCATCGTATTTTGGGGAAGGGATTATTAGAAGTAGTTTACAAAGATGCTATTGAATATGAGTTTAAGCAGAAAAAAATTCCTTATGAACGTGAAAAGAAATATGAGGTAGAATACAAAGGAATAATATTACCGCACTATTATGTTGCAGACTTTGTGGTATTTGATAAAATCATACTGGAAATAAAGGCACAGAAAGAAATTGTTGAGGAACATTACAAATGGACGATAAACTATCTGGGAATATCTAAATGCCCTTTAGGGCTGATAGTTAATTTTGGCGAAAATTCATTAATAACAAAAAGAGTAATTTTATAATCTGGGAATCTGTGGCAACCTATTTCATTTTTTCAGAGATATTTAATATTGTAACATGGCATTAATCTCAAAAAAAACAGGCTTGTTTTTCGGTTCTTTTAACCCTATTCATATAGGCCATCTTGTTATTGCGGAATATATGGTTGAATTTGCCGGGTTAGATAAGGTTTGGTTTGTGGTTTCACCTCATAACCCCCTAAAACCTGAACGCACCCTGCTGCCGGAAGTACAAAGGTTGCAAATGGTGAGGCTTGCCATTGAATTTGACAACCGTTTTAAAGCAAGCACTATTGAATTTGAATTGCCGCGTCCATCATATACCATAAACACCCTTACATACCTTAAAGAAAAATACCCAAAGCAGGAATTTGCCCTGATTATGGGGGCCGATAATATTACCACCTTGCACAAGTGGAAAAACTACGAGCAATTGCTCAATAATTATGAGATTTATGTATATCCGCGCAAAGAGTCTTACGATATTCCTTCTTATGCAATCCGCCCCTCGGTGCATTTAACGGAGGCTCCGGTAATGGAAATATCCTCGACCTTTATACGCAATGCCATAAAAAGCAAAAAAAACGTGCGTCACATGCTGCCCGCACCGGTAGCCGTTTACATTAAAGAGATGCGCTTTTATGAAAAGAAGGTTTCTTAGTTTTCACCGCGTTAACCAATGAATTAAGAATCAACAGGCCGTCGGTATTGGCAAGAATGCTGTCGGAAGCGCGTTCAGGGTGCGGCATCATGCCAAATACATTCCTCGTTTCATTGCAGATTCCGGCAATATTTTCCAGCGAGCCATTGGGATTAGAATCATTGGTTATTTCGCCTTTTTCATTGCAATACCTGAAAAGTACCTGCCCGTTCTTATTCAAACTCTGAAGGGTAGCGGCATCGGCATAAAAACGGCCTTCGCCATGCGCAACAGGCACAGTAAGTATTTTGCCTTTGGGAATGCCCTTTGTCAGCGCTGTATTATCATTTTGAACGGACAGGAACACGTTTTTGCATGAAAATTTGCGGCTTGTATTGGCAAGAAGGGCGCCGGGCAATAATCCGGATTCGCAGAGTACCTGGAACCCGTTGCATACGCCAAATACATACCCGCCCTCTTTGCTGAATTCAGCCACTTCGCTCATAATAGGCGAAAACTTCGATAAAGCGCCTGAACGGAGGTAATCGCCGAAAGAAAACCCACCGGGGAGTATTATTGCTTCACAATTCTGTAAATCTGTCTCTTTATGCCATAAAGGAACCGCTTTTTGTTTTAAAATATGCTCCAGGACATAAATCATATCGTGGTCGCAATTAGACCCCGGAAAAACTACTACTCCAAACTTTGCCATTTGATTAAATATTGTGCCGCAAATTTACGAAATGCCGCGCAGAGATAACATTAAATTATAAACATCATTTATAGAAAAAGGCTTAACCCCACCGTAATTAACAAACATATAAAAAGGAATTCGGGCCAAACCGCTGACTTTGCCTTTAAAAAATAGTTGGAAAAGATGAAAGAAACAGGCAATGCCACTATTACAAGTGACCTTGCATCGCGTTGCGGTGAAATAAAAACGGAAACCAGCGCGAAAAAAACAAACCAGAGCATTAAAGTCCATATTTTTTGGGCCTTAACCACATTATCGGGCAACTTATTGATAAACAGCCATAAACTTGCAATACATGTGCCCGTTATTGCAATAAGCATAAGCCATTCTTCCCAGGTAAATGACCAATGCATTCTGTAATTACTGTGCGCTGCCAGGAATATATTATGCCAGAAATTTTCAGCAGAAAGAAATAAATAATTATACGCAAGGGCAAAGCCGAAAGGCAAAATAAATCCAATAACCGCGGCTATCCACTCCCGCCATACCAGTGACCTTATTACAAGAATGGCAATAAACAAAAAAAGAATAAAAACTACCAGGGGTAAATAAAATATTGATGCTATGCCAATAAATAACCCGGCATCAAAAACTTCCGATAAAGCTTTTTCCTTTTTATAGCTCGCAGCAAGCCTTCGCATAGCAAGTACAAGAAACAGGGAAGCAAATAAAGCCGGATATAAGCAAATAAGGCTGGTCCGGCATGAGGCTAATATAATAAAGAAAAAAGCCGGAAAATAAGATGATTGTTTCAGCAGGGCATTGTTATTAATAAATGAATTCCATATAAAAGCCTGGGTTAAGAGCAGAATTATGCCAAAACCAGTAGAAAAAGCTTCAAGTTTAGCCACCCAGGCCCATAAATCGTTAAAAAAAGGTATGGTAACGCCGTAATCAGCATGTTTAGACTGAAATATCCATATCCAAACCCATATTCCAATACCCGTAATTATTGTAAACAGGAGCAATACAATAGGATTTGACTTTAATAACCTTATAAACATTGAAAAAAAATATGATTTAAAGCATCGAATCAGTGCAAGTATATATATTTTTAGTATTGGATTAAACAAAATACTTATCTTTGCGTTTAGATAAACTATTGCATTAAGATTTATGTTAACAAGATTACCATTCCATTTTAATGTTTTTATCCCCATATTTTTTTCTGCATTCATGTTTTCGGTTCCCGCAAATGCTCAAACGGATTCGACGCATGGTAATGCCCCTCATTCCCCGCCTGTTCCCCATGATAGTATATCAACCGGGATTGCAGTCAGCCCAGGCACGTTAAAATTCACCTGTAAACCCGGCGGAACAGAAAGTCACGAAGTTAAAATATCAAATACTACAAACAGTTCATTCAGTTTCCAGGTATCTTTTAATGATTATGTTCAGAATAATTCAGGACAACCTTTATGGAGTAACCCCAGGGAACCTAAAAGCAGGTTTGCACTTTCGAGGTGGACAACTGTATCTCCCGCCCTTTTTACCCTGGAACCCGGAAAAACACAGAAAATAACTGTTACCGTATCTCTTCCGGATGCAGATAGCGTAAATCATGCGTCATGGACGGTACTTGGCATTGACCAGGTACATAAAAAGCATCCATTGCCGGCGCCCGGAGAAAAAACCATCAATATGGGCGTAGTCCCGAGCATGGGTTTTGGGGTTTATTTATACAATAACCCACCCAATGTTAAGGTAAACAATATTGAAATCAATAATTTTTTATACCATGATACAGCATATACCATACATGGAAGGGACACAGTAATAAGAATCCTGTATTTAAAAGCGACCAATACAGGCGATGGATTGAGTTATTGCATCTCGTATGCGGAAGTAACCAATCTGCAAACAGGTAAGACATTCCGGCTGGGCGCCCGCCAAATTACTATTCTTCCGGGTTATACCAGGGAATTTGAATATTTGTTACCCAAAGATTTGCCGGTGAATAACTATTCGGCAGTAGGGGTAATATATTTTGGCGATAAAGTACCCAAAAAAGTGGCGCAGCTTAATTTTACAGTACATTAAAAAAATATTTAATAATACCCCTTAAAAACAACCGGATATGTAATAAAATGTAACTTAATTACTCTGTTACCGTAACAATTATATTAATTCATTAACAATTTAACAATAAAAGGAGGCGACGCACAGACACTACAGGGAAAAACTATTTGCAACTATTGATAATCAATTATATATAAACAATTAAAATCAGAATTTATGAAAACAAAAATTTATGCTGCTGCTGTCCTGGGGCTTGGTTTTCTTATGTTTGGCAACTATGCCAAGGCGCAGATACAAGATGAACAGAATGTTACGATAACAATGGACCTTGAACCGGTGCTGCAACTGAACATGAACACGCCTGACGAGGTTGACTTTACATTTGATAACATACCCAGTTATTTAAGCGGGGAAATCAAATACGGGGCAACTATTTTAACGGTAAGCTCAACGGTAAGCTGGCAATTGTATGCTGCAGGTATTTCGCAAGGCTCTGTAGCTGCAGGCGACTGGGATAACCCGGTAAATTATGGAATAATTAATGCAACCAGCGGTACCAATAAAATTCCATTGGATGCTCTTGAATTACATCAGTATCCGGCTGACCCCACTACCACAGGCCTGACACCGGCAGCAGGCTGCGCGCCAGGCGATTATTCAAACCCGTTTCAAGCTATTACAGCAGGCCCTCCTGCAACCGTTGCAGTACCGGGACTAAACAACATATTTGTGCCCGCTGCTCCTTACACGCTTCCTAAAGCAACCGATAAAATGATTGCCGGTGGTGACCCAAATACTACAGGTAATGGAATGGTTGGCGGTACATACTTGGCCACTACAAATACAAGTGTTGCTACCAGCGGGTTCTATTATGTAATAGATTATCGCATAGTGCCCGGTTTGCCAGTTATATTTCCGGCAGCAGGGGTAGATGATTGCAGTGCTGCATCATCGCTTGTAAGCCCTGCCTTTGCAGACCCGGGTTATTATACCATGGATGTAAAGTACCTTTTAATAGAGGCGCAATAGGCAAAATATAAATGTTAAAAATGAACCCCGCACTATTGCGGGGTTCATTTTATTTTTTGCTTTTAATGCCCTTCATATTGAATGAGAAACCTGTTATAACAACTTAACCATCTGGATATTCCTTACCTTGTTGATACTTATTATGAAAACAGCCAGAATTGAAGTGAGTAATAACAAGAAAACAGTAATGAAAAAAATATTTTTAAATATACTATTCTGGGGTTATTTTTTCATTACCGGCATTGGCCATTCTTTTGGGCAATGTACATCCTATAATCCCTGGCAGCCACTTACTTCATGCGGCCCTGAATATCATTGCGACTGCGATGCCTATCCCAAAAACGGCCTGGTAATGGAAAATTCGCCCAATATCAATTTTGATTTTGAGAAGATGAGTGATTATACAGGTGGAATAACTTTAGGCGGAGCTACTATCGTTCATATAAGGATGAGCAATGTTAACGCAGCATGCGCCGACGGTTTTCCGTGTAAGTGGAGGCTGGTAATGTATGTTGACAATTTTGGAGCGCCCGCTAATGCAAAACAGTGGGATAAAACAGCAACTTATGGTACTGGGGGGGGCTCTACACCATCAATAAGTTTGTTGCAGGTAAGGGTTTACAACGGCTGCAATACACCATTGTGTGAAGATTTTCAACCATTTACCGCTGAAGACGGCGCTGCCATTGACATTGTCAGAAGCACTGCCCTTAATTCAGCCGGGGGCTGCAGTGGCACCAATGTAAATGGAACAGGAAGTTACCTGACTGATTATAACGAGTTTACATTTACGGTAGATTACCGGATAGTACCGGGTTATGATTTAGCTCCCGGAAATTACCAGTTGATGATTCATTTTTGTTTGGTTGAAGATTAAACCTGTTTTATGCCGATTTTTTGCTTTTAAATAAAAAAGAGTAAAACTTGATTAATAAGAATTACATACCTTCATTTTCAATATGTAAAAAAACTCTTCTGGTTATAAGCATGAGTATTTGCATGCAATTGCCTGCGCAGGATACTGCTCATAAAGCCGCAAGTAATACCATTGATACATTAAATGGCGCGTCGTTAAAAACCGCCCCGGTGCCGCAGAAAGAAATCCCGAAAGTTCTTACGGTAAAATTTTTACAAAGAATAGTAACTATACAGGAAGAGGATATACTCAGCAATACGCTTTCTGTCATTAACTATTCTGATTTGCCAGTTGATTTTACATTAAACGTAAATACCCCCTATAACTGGACAGATATAAGCGATGGTAAAACCAGGCGCCACTTGAACCCCGGGGACTCTCTTTTCGTACCCGTGCGCATTATACCCGCACTGGAAGTAAAAGGAGGAACAGAATATGTAATCAATGTGTTTTTACTGTCCCCGGAAGGAAGCCAGCTTACATCCGCCTATTTTTTTGCCCATACCCAGAAGATAAGTAAATGGAACATTAATGTACTTCCTGAAAACAGGATTTATTTCCGTAACCATTGTGATACCGCGTCTTTCCAGGTAAATGTTTCAAACGAGGGCAACCAGCCGGAAGATCTCGTTCTTAGCCTGAATAATGTAAAAAAACAAGGCATGCTTACGGATACAAACGGCAGAATACTTCACACTAATTTTTATAATTTCCAGCTTGACCCTAACCATGATACCACCCTGTCCTTTAAAATGAAATATACGGGTGATTTACCGAATTTCAAGACTATGGACCTGGAAGGATATACGGCGCAAAATAATGCGGACTCAAAAACATTTCCTGTCTGGATATCGGGACAGGAAGCAAAAAAAACTGACAGTACGGCAGAATATGTGCCTGCCAAAAACGTAACTTTTGTTAAATTAACCGATATAGCATGGGCTAACCCCTATTCAGGTGAAGTATTCCCTTTAACTGTTGACATGAATACCTATAATATATTGGGCATACAACCGGTTATGAATATTAACCTGCATGGAGATGCATTCCTCGATAACCAGGCTCACCTTTTCTATGTGGGTAATTTATATTACTCTACTTATGCGCTCCAGCATAATTACTTTAACGGCGATAACTTTTACGCAGGTTATTTTGATAAGCGGGGAGATGATATACAGGTGGGACAGTTAGGCATGCCTTATTCTTACGGGGTTTCCATTGGCGGCTGGGGCGCAGAAGGTGACTACCGCACAGGCCTGCAAAATACGGTAGGAGGTATAATTGTAGATGGAAACAATAATAATTCATTTGGAGCAGGTATATGGGACAAATATAAATTCTTACATACAAGCCCATTGATTAATAACCAGTTGTTTATTACCAGCGCCGGAATGGTTGAAGATTTTGAGAACAAAATCAATACATATTTTATTACCGAAACAGGAGGGCTGAACATTACAAAAAACCAGCGTATTTATTTTTCCTTAACCGGAATTGAAAAAGATTATTACAGGACTGCCAATTTTGTCAGGTTCTTTGGCGGGGCTTATGTGTTGGGCTATACGGGTAGTTTTATTCAGCACCGCCTTCTTATTTCAGATTTCTTCATTAAAACTTCCTATGATACAAATGCCCTTAATAAAAACAGGATTACCTTAAGCAACTCTATCTCCTATGAGTTAAACACGAAATGGAGGCTCCTGTTGCAAAATGTTTATTACAGCTATCCGACTCCTTATTATACTATAACCCCCACTTCCTATTCGCTTACCGATTATTTATATTTTATGCATAAAAGCAGCCCTTTTGCACCTTATATTTTTTATAATATTTTCTCGGAAGATAACCTGGGGCTTGATTTTTTTGGTATTGGCGACAGGTATAGTTATTATAATAAAGACATGAATTTCATGCTGCAGGCAGGGGTGCAGGGCGGATATAATCATCTTACAACTTACCCTTACCCGATGAATGATTATTTTTCGGCTCAACCAAACTTATTAATGAAATATCATACGATAAGCCTACTGGCCTTTTATAACTATGGCCCGAATGGAATACCATCGCCTTCGAGTTTTTCTTCCGAAGCTTATCCGCAGATGCTTATGGTTTCTCTCCGCCAGCAATATCAATTCTTCAACAAACACTTTGTGTTAGACCATGGGCTTAACTATACTTACTTTAATCAATATTCGAGCAATACAATTGATTATAATCCTGAACTTTATTATTTCATTAACGGCTGGCGGTTTAAGGTCGGGTTAAGTTATTCGTTTAATTCAACAAACATCGCTAATTCCCTTATTTATACAGGTGCGGCAATTCCAAATGAAAATGTAACCCCGCCCGGACCCGAGGTAAGCAACAATATATATATTAATTTCGGTATAAAGAAAGATTTCGGCATACCGGTTCCAAAAAAATGGGCAAAATATGAATATAAAACAGTGCATTTTATTGCCTTTCTCGATTTAAACGGAGACGGCAAAATGGAACCCAACGAATCGGTTCTGGAAGACGTAGTTGTTTCAGTAACATCAAAGACGCATAGATACGAAGCGCTGACCAATGAAAAAGGAGAAGCAACTATTTTTAACTTATGTTCGGGAGGTTATTACCAGACTGTTCAATCGCTTCGTGATTTGAAGGGCTGGTTTAATTCTTCATCAGATAGTTTATTTGTTGGTAATAAAGACACTGTTTACCTGCCTTTCACAAAAGGAGTAAAATTATTCGGAGCTGTGATTTACCATCCAGGCCCATATTCTATTCTGACAAAAATAGACCTCTCACATATACAGATATCGGTAACAGATTCCACAGGAAAAGGATATAGTGCCCTTACCGATGCCAATGGCGAATTTATGATTTATATTCCCGCGGGCAAATATACCCTCACCATGAATGATGACTGGATGGATGATCGTTTCACAGTAGCGCAAAATAATATTTCTCTGAACCTTTCACACGGAATTGACAACATATACCAGTCATTTTATATTTCAGAAAAAGTAACTAAAGCTGAAATAAAACAGTTTGGCCAGCCGGGTCAATCAGGCACCCCTACTCCACCTGATGAGGTACCGCATCATTGATAATAATTATTATATTTACTCACAGGTAATTTATTTTTTTTAATTGAATTCGCGAATATAAATTCATCATTTTAAAAAGATAATTTATCTTTGCCCAAAATAAGATTATTATGTTGATTAATTGGTATAGTTACTCTGCTTCGCCATTTTTTAATTTTCTTGGCCGCGCCTTTGAATGGTCATTTCGTATTTTGCAAAAATTAGGTGTTGGCCCCGACGTATTCTTTATTTCGGCTATTTGCATATTGTTCATTACCTGGATGTTTATGCTTCGCCACTATGATTCGAAGGGTAAGGACAAGGGTATTATTGATTAAACCTGAAAAGGCATGGCGGCCGGCAATACAGTTGCCCTTGCTTCTCCGAAGCCAATTCGCACATTTCCTTTTTGCGCATAACCGTTAATTATAACTGTATCCCCGTCTTCTAAATATTTACGCTCAATACCATTGGGGAATTTAATTGGGTTTGCACCGCCCCAGGTAAGTTCCAGTAATGAACCATACGAATCGGGAGTTGGCCCACTTATGGTGCCTGAGGCCATTAAATCGCCTACTTTAATATTACATCCGTTTATGGTGTGATGCGCCAGTTGCTGGTCCATTGTCCAGTACATATATTTATAGTTCGAGCTACATATTTTCAATGGCTCAGTTCTTTCAGGTTGCAGCCATACTTCGAGGTTAATGTCTATTGCCGTATTGCCCTGTGCATGCTGCAAATATGGCAACACCTCCGGCTGCTGCTCAGGGGCTTTTACCCTGAAAGGTTCAAGGGCATCGAGAGTAACAATCCAGGGCGATATGGTTGAGGCAAAGTTTTTGGCTAAAAAAGGACCCAACGGCACATATTCCCAACGCTGTATATCACGGGCCGACCAATCGTTAAACAGCACCATGCCAAAAATATAATCCTCTGCATCTTTGGTACTTACCGAGGAACCCAACTCCGTTGATTTCCCAATAATAAAAGCAGTTTCCAGTTCAATATCCAAGGCCTTAGATGGCCCGAAAACAGGCTTATCAGAACCGGGTGGCGTCATTTGCCCGTTGGGACGATGAAAATTCTGTCCTGAAATTATTATGGATGACGCTCTGCCGTGGTAAGCCACAGGCAAATGCAGCCAGTTTGGCAAAAGCGCGTTCTTCGGGTCGCGGAACATTGAACCGACATTGGTTGCATGTTCCCTGCTTGAGTAAAAATCGGTATAATCGCCAATCATAACAGGCATAAGCATTTTTACTTCCGATACGCTAAAAAGACATTTCTTTCTTGCTTCTGCATTATCTCTGAGTTCTGCATTCTCTTTTCTGAATATCTCCGAAAGCCTCTCTCTCAATGCCCTCCATACTGGTTTACCCAATGCAATAAAATCATTCAGGTATTGCTTTTCAAATATCCCGGCCGGTAATTTTAATGCAGAAAAGTATCCCAACTCATGCAAAGCAGAAAGGCTGATTACTGTATTGCCGATAATTGAAACTGCAACTGAACCCATACGAGAATCAGTAACGCCTCTCCCACTTGGGAGAGGAAGGGTAAGGGCCGCCACTCCAAAAGGTAAATTTTGTATAGGGAAATCACTGTCTTTTGAAACTTCAATCCACGATTGTAAATTTGGGTCATTGGCTTTTATCATTCTGCTCCGTAATTTGTTGCAAAAATATCAATATCCCTAAATCAGTTTCCTGTTTTCATTTCAACACCCACAAAGTCGCATATTATCCGTATTTTTGATGTGATAACCATATTTTTAAAGACAGGTGTGTGGCATAACGGGTATTTTAACCCATACAGAGAGCGCTGAAAAATACAAAGAATACTTAAGTAAGGCTGTTACGGCATTGCATCACAGGGGGCCCGATGCCCAGGGGTACTATGCCCATGAATGCGCTGCGCTTGGCCATACCCGATTGAGCATTATTGATACCAGTTCTGCTTCGGCGCAGCCGTTTTACAGTGCCGACGGAAGATTTGTAATTGTTTACAACGGTGAATTTTTTAATTACAAAGAACATAAGGAAGCGCTGCAAAAACAAGGTATTTCATTCCGCTCAACAGGCGATACTGAAGTGTTGCTGCAACTTTATATTGCAAAGGGTGAAGCATTTTTAGAAAACGTAAATGGTTTTTTTACACTCGCTATTTTCGATACACTCGAAAAATCACTGTTTGTAGCCCGTGACCGTTTTGGAATAAAGCCCCTGTTCTATTCATCCGATGCCGGTAAATTCATCTTCGCTTCCGAAATGAAGGCTATGCTGAAATATCCCATCGGCAAAGATATTGACTACGCTTCCCTGTTGCAGTACCTCCAACTGAATTATATACCGGCGCCCGATACCATACTGGAAAGTGTAAAAAAATTCCCTGTCGGGCATTATTGTAAAATAAAGCCCGGAGAAGCAATCTCGTTTAAACCATTTTGCAGAGCTGCTTACCCGGCATCTGAGCCATTGGCTAAAGGTTCCTTTGAAAATGCTGCAACAACATATTTCAGCCTGCTTGAAGATGCCGTGCAGAAACGGCTTATTGCCGATGTTCCGTTAGGCACTTTCCTTAGCGGCGGGCTCGATTCTTCTGCCGTTACCGCCATTGCAGCATTGCATAAACCCGGTTTAATGACTTTCTCTATTGGTTACAAAGATGAACCTATGTTTGATGAAAGCCGCTATGCGGAATTGGTGAGCAAAAAATTAAATACCAACCATCATTCCTTTATGCTTGCCAACGATGATTTGTATAATGAACTTTTTAATGTGCTCGATGCCATTGACGAACCATTCGGAGATTCTTCAGCCCTGCCGATGTATATACTTTCGCGTAAAACAAGAGAGCATGTTACCGTAGCATTATCGGGCGATGGAGGCGATGAGTTAATGGCAGGATATAACAAACACTATGCGGAATATAAACTCAAACATTCAGGTTACTTAAAGACGCTTACAACAACTACTCTGCCATTGTTACGCATGCTGCCCCAATCGAGGAACAGTAAATTGGGCAATATGGCCAGGCAGGGAATACGATTTGCAGAAGGAGCTAAAATGAATGCCGGTGAAAGATACTGGAGATGGGCATCAATTGCAAAAACAAGTGAAGCGCTGGAATTACTTACTCCAAAAAACATGGACCTTGAAACAATAAACAACAAACGTAAACAGCAAATATTGAAGGAAATTACAGGTAATTTCAATTCTCTTTTATATACCGATGTGCAATTGGTTCTGCAAAATGACATGCTTGTAAAGACAGATTCCATGAGTATGGCCAATAGTCTTGAGGTAAGAGTGCCCCTGCTCGATTACAGGCTGGTGAATTTTCTTTTTACCCTGCCTGAAGAGTATAAAATTACGGCATCGGGCCAAAAACGGATATTAAGGGAAGCGGTTGCACACCTGTTGCCCGTAGAAATACTTACCCGTAAAAAACATGGGTTTGAGGTACCTTTGCTTAAATGGTTCAAAACCGGGCTGCACGATAGTATTGAAAGCAAGTGGCTTAATGAGAAACATATTACAGAGCAGGGAATTTTTGACCCGGCCGTTATAAAAGCATTAAAACTTCAGCTTTATTCAAACCGCCCGCAAGATTCGGTTGCCCGGATTTGGGGCCTTATTGTATTCCAGCACTGGTATAAAAAACATTTATCAAACGATTAGCTCATGTATCGCGTATTAAGACTTATAAATCGGTTTAACCTGGGCGGACCCACCTATAATGTAACCTACCTTACCCGCTACCTTGCCCCGGAATTTGAAACACTTCTGGCAGGCGGTATGAAAGAGGAGTCGGAAGCCGGTTCAGATTTTATACTTCAGGAAAATGGCATTACGCCCGTAATTATACCTGAAATGAGACGCTCTATAAACCCTATGAATGACCTTGCTGCATATAAGCATATTAAAAAACTCATAAAAGATTTTAAGCCGCATATTGTGCATACCCATGCTGCAAAAGCCGGCGCACTTGGAAGGATGGCTGCGTTTTCCTGCCATGTTCCCATTACGGTTCATACATTTCATGGTCATGTGTTCCATTCTTATTTTGGCGGCCTGCAAACCACAGTTTATAAAAATATTGAGCGGTATCTTGCGAAACGTACCATAGCGCTTATTGCCCTGAGTGAAAAGCAAAAACATGAACTTTCAGAAATTCATCATATTGCTCCTGCGGAAAAATTTCATGTTATCCCGCTCGGTTTCGACCTTGAAAGATTCTGGACAAACGAGGAAATAAAAAGAAAATCATTCCGGGATAAATACCGCCTCGCAGATGATGAAATTGCCATAGGAATAATTGGCAGATTGGTTCCGGTTAAGAATCACAAAATGTTCCTAAAGGCTTTTCGGCTTGCAAAAGACAAGTCTGAAAGTAAAATCAGGGCATTTATTATAGGGGATGGAGAACTTAAAACCCAGTTAATGAGTTATTGCGATGACCTGGAATTATCATATACCTTAAATGCAGCACTTGATCCATCGGCCGATGTTGTTTTCACCTCATGGATTAAAGAAGTTGATGTTGCTACCGCCGGGGTTGATATTATAGCGCTTTCATCGCTTAACGAAGGTACGCCCGTTAGCCTTATTGAAGCGCAGGCCGCAGGGAAACCAATTGTTTCAACCCAAACAGGTGGAATTGAAAATGTGGTTATCCCGGGTGTTACGGCGCTTTTATCCCCGGTGAATAACCCTGAAGCTTTTGCGGAAAATCTTATAAACCTGAATAATGACAAACATTTACGTGAAACTCTATCGAAAAAAGGTAAGAGTTTTGTTGCCGAACATTTTCATTATACATCTTTAGCGCTGAATACAAGTAAATTGTATCGCAAACTTATACACGAAAAACACATCACGGCATTATGAATTTTTGTATTTTTGGAGTTTAGTTAAACATAATCAATTTTATGCGGAAATTATTGTTTTTATTTTGCCTGCTTACATTGACAGGATGTTCATGGTTATACCCAAGCATGATGTTAAAAACTCCACGCAATTACCCCTATTCTAAACTAAGCGATTCAATATCAAATGAAGATTACAAGATTGCAATAAACGATTTTATAAGTCTGCGGTTATACTCACAGGATGGATTCAGGTTAATTGATTTCACTAACATAACTGACAATTCAGCAGGTAGTGCAGCTAATACATCAGGAGGCGCTTATACTATTGAATATCTTGTTGAACCTGATGGTACTGTCAGGTTACCTGTTATAGGAAGAATTCCTATAACAGGATATACTATCAGAGAGGCTATTCAAATGCTTGAACAAAAATTTTCTCAGTATTATATCAAACCTTTTATTTTGCTTTCGGTAACCAACCGAAGAGTTATAATATTTCCGGGTGACCCGGGTACAGCCAGAGTTGTACCTTTAGTTAACAACAATACAACCTTAATTGAAGTAATAGCCACCAGCGGTGGTTTAACAGCCAACGGTAAAGCAAAACAAATAAAATTAATACGTGGTAACCCAAATAAACCAGATGTATATTTAATTGATTTATCCACCATTAAAGGTGTTAAGGAGGGAAATATAATTTTACATGAAGGAGATATAATATATGTTACTCCGCAGATAGACCCTACAACCCAGATTTTAAATAAAATCACCCCTACACTGAGCCTCATTTCTACAATATTGCTAACTATTGCTTTGGTTACTAACGCCAGACTCTGATAATGCAAAATACAGGCAACGAAAATACATCTCCTCCTCTGGCTTCCAAAAAGACGAAGAAATTATCTTCTCTTAATGAAGAATTTGACTTGTCTTTGTTCATTTTAATAGCACAAAAAAAATGGAAGTGGATTGTTTTGGTTTTCCTGGTTGCATTAACAGCTACAATACTTTATCTCCGCTATGCGCAGAGGGTATATGAAGAAAGTTGTACTATACAGATTAATTCCCAAAATAAATCTAACCTGATTCTTGGTTCTGCTTCCAGTTCTCTTTATCAGAACCCTGATGAGGAGCTTGCCCAGGCGGTGGAATTAATACGTTCTCCGCTTTTCCTAGAAGAGGTTTTTCGCTCTCTTCCAATGTCGGTTTCTTATTTTACTGAAGGTACCTTTAAACATGATGAACAATATCCGGTATCTCCGTATTTGGTTGAATTTGATACCGTTGCAGCTAAAAAATGGCTCTCACAAAAGATATATATCAGGTGTTTTTCTCCTGATAAAGGTCAAATAGATTATTTAAAAAATGGAGCCCATGTTATTAAGGCATTCAAATCGGATGAATGGATTAATACGCCAGACGGAAACCTGAAAATAAAAATCACAAATTTCAGCGCACTTGAGAATTTACAAGGGCAAGTAAAAACCGATGCTTGCTTTTTTTCAATAAATAGCCCTTCTCAGCTGGCCAGGCAATATATGCCCAATATAACTGTACGCATACTTAATCCTGAAGCCCGAACATTGCAAATTTCATGTGACGATTACAATGATTTAAAGGCCGCCAATATAGCTAACGCAATAGCTAAGATATATATTCAGCATTCCCTTAATAAAGAAAGCGAAAGCGCAGAGAGTATCTTAAAATTTGTTGATGAACAATTAGATTATGAATATGATAAGATTAAACTTATAGAACTTTCACTTGATTCCTTTCCCAATTACAATGATATTAACAACAACTCACCGGCTCAAAGTGCTTTAACACAGAACATGTCTCATTTATCTAACCTGGAAGACCAATTGACATCATTGGATTTAAATGAGAAAATACTTTCGCATTTAGAAGGTGAAATAGGCAATAAACAGGATATTGACCCTACTGAATTATTGATTTTACTGAGCGGCAGCGATGTTGGCGATCAATTAAAAGAATATTTAAATGACTTACGTTTAATGATGTTAAAAAAGCAAAATGAAGTTTTTGATGCAAAACCAGATAATCCCAATATCATAAATCTTGACACAGAGATTGAGGACCAGAAGAAATTAATCACACAGTGTGTTCCGGTAATCCGCGAAAAGATTGAATCAAAAAAGGGCGATATAGAATCACAGGTTGATAACATTAAATCACAGTTTCCTAACAATATTACGGCTACTAATCTTGATAAAATGAGGTTACAAAGGCTTTTTACCGTTAATGAAAAATACTACGACGCCTTATTGGAGAAAAAAACAGAATATCAAATATCTAAAGCAGGGTATGTAGCCGAGACCCAGGTGCTTGAAAATGCTGTTACATCGCTGCTTCCTGTTTCCCCTCAAAAGACATTAAGTTTTACAATAGCTATTATGTCCGCTTTTGGTGTTACTATAATAATTCTTATTATAATATACCTTTTTTACAATAATATTTCTTCGATTGAAGAAATTGAGCATATTGCAGAAAGCCCGATAACATTACTTGGTGTTGTACCTTTATATACTAAAGAAATTCCCTCTTCGCAATTTATAGTTAATCATAACCCCAAATCATTACTGGCCGAATCATTCCGTTCTATCCGTACAAATCTTCAATTTATTTCTAATGATTCTGAAGCGAAAATTATTGCTATTACATCCACTGTTTCCGGTGAAGGAAAAACATTTGTCTCCATTAATCTGGCAGGGTTAATTACATATTCCGGTAAAAAGGTTATTATTCTTGATCTTGATATGCGCAAACCGAGGATTCATACTGCTCTTGGTATGGACAACTCTAAAGGCATGAGTACTTTGCTGATTGGTAAATATAAACTGGATGAGACCGTACAAGTATCAGAATTTGAAAATCTGCACGTCATTACGGCCGGGCCTATTCCCCCTAACCCTTCGGAACTTGTAATAAGCAAAGCAATGAATGACTTATTGGAAGTTCTTAAAAAACAATATGACTTTATTATAATTGATAACCCACCGGTTGGGCTTGTAACTGATGGTATTGCCATGCTTCAGAAGGCAGACTACCCGATTTATGTTATGAGGGCTGATTACTCAAAACGTGAATTTGTTCATTTTATTGACCGTTTGTATTTTAAGAATCGTTTGCATAAGCTTTCCTACGTATTAAACGGTGTAAATCTTAAACGTAACCCCTATGGATATGGGTATTATGGATATGGATATGGATACGGGTATGGGTACGGATACGGACATGGCAATTATTATGAAGCATAGGCTTCATGTTCCGGTCTCCATGTTACAGTATTGTAATTTTATTTACCTGTGATGAAGTGGAAATAAAAATGGCTATTTCTGTAAATCAATCTTTTTCACCATTGCTCCTTTTCCGCTAATTATCCTGACTATATAAATCCCATCTGGCAGATTAGCCAAATTAACCTTAGTTGTATATGGTGACACCTCAGCGTTTATTTGCTGGCTAAATACTATGTTTCCTAATTCGTCATAAATTAACAATTCTGTTTGCCCAAGGGCAGGCAACAAAATGTATAACAGGCCATTATTGGGATTAGGAAAGATTTTTACGCAGTTGGTGCTATAAGCCAATGCCTGTATTCCGGTGACAACATATCCTGAATCGCACTCTGTACCACAGCCGTATGGACTGGTTATACATACGCTATACCAACCGCTGTCAAGGTTATTGATAAGGGAATCGCCCGTAGCTCCATTACTCCATATATAGAAATAATAGAGACTGTCCCCCTCCGGAATGCCACCGGTAACATGCACGGTAATGGCGCCATCACTGCATCCCGGGCATGTAGTAGAATCAACCGTTAAACTTACAATTGCCATGGGCTGAGCAACAGTAATTTTTACAGCAGTATCAAAAATGCACCCGTTTAAATCCGTTATTTCACATAAATAGCCACCCACACCGGCATTTGCTATTGAATCATTTGTTGAACCCGAGCTCCATGAATAGCTGTAAGGAGGAACCCCGCCGGAAACATTTGCCGTTGCCGAGCCTCCACCGGATGAACCGGAACAAATTCCTGTAACTTGTATTGCGGCAACAATCTGCGGAGGCTGGATGATTGAAATTGTGTCTTGTACAAAGCAACCTGTAGCATCGGCAACAACACAAGTATATGATCCGGCGGCAAGATTTGTAGCAATATAATTTGTGCCTGCGCCCGAAGACCATTGATACTTATATGGCAGAGTACCCTTAACATTTGCAGTTAAAGTTCCTGTGCTGTCGCCGTAACATCTTATTCCATGTGTTATGGTAATTGTCTCCTTAGGTCCTCCTGTATCAGGCACTGTAACTTCTGCTTCTGTTATGCAATGCAGTGAGTCAGTAATTTTACAAAAATACGAACCCCCGGAAAGATTTGCAATAGTAGTGGTGGTAAGCCCGTTTGACCATAAATATGCATAGGGAGCAACTCCGCCGGAGACCACAGCAATACTTGCTGAACCAGTACTTTTTCCGCATTTGGTAACAGTTGCAGAAGTATCAATACTTAGCGGATCGGGGCTTGTAATTGTTTCTATTATTTGCGCCGGGTATGCAGGGCAGTTATTTTTATCAGTTATGGTACAGGTATAAATTCCGGCGCTAAGAATATTTATAAATGGCCCGCTTCCAATGCCCGGGGGCGTCCATAAATATGTATAAGGTGGAGTACCACCCACCGCGCCAACATTTATAGCTCCATTATTACCTCCGGAACAGGTTACATTTATACTCCTGGACACACTATCTCTCAATTGCGGTGGCTGGGTTATTGTTACTGTAGCAGTTCCAACGCAGCCGGCGCTATCAGTTGTACTGAAAGTATATGTCCCTGCAACAAGTTTTGCAGCGGTTGAACCAGTTCCTCCGTATGGAGACCACAGAAATGAAGTATCCGGCAAATGGCCACCTGAAACAATTGCCGTCGCGGTTCCGGTTGAATCACCATGACAGATAACATTTGCTGATGTAATAATGCTGGCTTTAGGGCCGTCAATATTGGGCAAATAAACTATTGC
Source organism: Bacteroidia bacterium (assembly GCA_052325425.1). Lineage (GTDB taxonomy): Bacteria > Bacteroidota > Bacteroidia > JABEUT01 > JABEUT01 > JABEUT01. The sequence goes on from JBKQUY010000067.1 coordinate 60,921, forward strand.
AGTTTGTGTGCAACCTAAGGAGTCGGTAATTGCACATGTATAAGATTGTGCAGGCAGGCCCGTTACAAGGGTGCTTGTAACTCCTGTGGGAGACCATAAATACGTATAAGGAGGGGTTCCGCCTGTAACACTGACATCTACCGAGCCACTATCTTTACTACAGGGGGTTGGGGTATATGAAGTTACACCTATAATTTCTGCAGGTTGTGTTATAGTCACTATATCTGCTACTTTACAATGGTTAGAATCATAAATAACACAAGTATATGTGCCTGAAACTAATCCATTTATCGCAGGATTTGAACCGGCACCTGCAGACCAGGTATAGGAATATGGCGGAGTGCCGCCTGTTACCCCCACTACTGCGCTTCCTGTGTTTAAACCATAACAATTCACATTAGTTTTAGCTGAAGTACTATCTTTTAGTGGAGCAGCAGGCTGAGTAATTGCAATTGCAATTTGGCTTATACATTTATTAGAATCTATAACAGTGCAGGTATATGAACCAATAGACAAGTTATCAGCCACCGAATCTGTGTTGGAAGAGGAAGACCATGCATAACTATATGGTTTTGTACCCCCATTTACGCTAATTGTTGCACTGCCATTTTTACCGCCAAAACATGATACATTGGTTAATTGCTTTATACTGTCTGTTAATTGCGCAGGTTGATTTATAGTAAAACTAAAATTATATGCTATGTCCTTTGCATCAACAACAGTAGCGGCATAATTACCTGCTTTTAATCCGGAATCAGTATCAGTTGTGGCTCCATTGCTCCATTTATATGATAGTGGATAATGCCCCCCTCTGACATTTATTGTAGCTGCTCCTCCGTTATCTCCAAAACATACATTATTCTTTGTTGTAATTGTCGCACTCATAGCTTCAACCAAATCGCCATAAGGGTTTGCGCCATTAGCACCATTGAAACTTAATATTGTATCTTCAATTGCTGTTACAGGGTTGAAACTAAATACCACACCATTATTGTATTTGCCTCCATTCAAGGTCATGCCATACAAAATTCCGTCATCGGCCTGTATCAAACTTCCATGAGGATTAGCCCCATCTGTTCCATTAAAACTCCAAAGAACAGTGTCTTTACCGGTAGTCAGATTATAACGAAATATTACCCCCAGGTTAAAAGCCCCTCCTGCCGATGTCATTCCATAAAGGTTGCCATCGGTGGCCTGAATAAGGCTGCCATAGGGTAATGTTCCGAGTGAATCTTTCAGGCTTACCAATACCGTTTGTGTATTGGTATTAATATTATAACGGAAAATTACTCCGCTGTCCAAAGTACCGCCTTGAAGTGTCATTCCATAAAGATTACTGTCAGATGCCTGTATAAGGCTGCCATGCGGGATTGAACCATTTGAACCATTAGCTGCAAAATATATTAAATCAATAAAAGAAGAATCGGCCGGATTAAAGCTGAATAATGTTCCATAGGTAGAATCTTGATTACTTGTCATTCCATACAACAAACCATTATTTGCCATAATAAGGCTTCCATATACTTGATATCCAGATGATTTAGTAAAATCAAAATATTCATAAAAAACCGAGGTATTTATATTATAATTAAAAATACCTCCAGCATTATTTTTGCCACCCTGATAAACCATGCCATATAAAACCCCATGGGGAACAGCTAATAAACTTCCATGAGGAAAAGCCCCATCTATATCTTCAAACTGATGCAATACTGTCTCGCTATCAGTCAATATATTAAATTTAAAAATTGTGCCATATTGCGAACTATTATATGTCATTCCATATAACTGGCTATCAGTATCTTGTATAAGATTTCCATAAGGATTAAACCCGTCGCCATCGGCATTATTCAGGAAAGAATTCAATAAAGAATAGCTGCTGTCTGCCAGGTCTATGCTGAACAGGCTACCATCACCAAACTTTCCTCCGCTATATGTCATACCATATAATACTCCAACCTTTTGAGCGCTGCAAAAGTCAGAAAAGTGACTTAGAAAAAAGAAAACCAATAATGGAAGGATGCGCCTCATTGCTTGCTTATACTTGAAAAAGTATATAAAGTTAAGAAAAAAACAGGAAACATCATGATTTCAGACATTTGCAGGTATGATACAAGTACATAATAATCCAATAGTTTTTATATGCTTGATATTAACCTTACAGCTTCTGAATATAAACAAAAAAAACCTGATTATACGTAAAACGACTCTCCCGGCAATAATTGGCATTTTTAACTTTCTTATAACTATTATGCTTTGTATGTAACCACTCTTCCCTTTATACCGGGGCAACAGATTTAATGTTTCGATATCATTTTGAATATATGCTGATGCAGCCGCAGCATCCAAACGAAATAAAGCTATTTTACTATATGGAATGTTTTTTGAAAAAATCTCTAATTGTGAAGGATACCAATTGGTTGTATGCGTTAAGCTATTTCCGCGCACCCTGTATTTTTCCGAAATATAGCCTGAAAAAATAAAACTATATTTTCTCGCCAGCCGTAAAAGCATATCCGTATCTTCGCCTACCAGGTTTTCATCAAAGGGGCCAACAGCCCTGTAACAGTCTGTTTTAATCATCGCCGCACTGTAATGAAACCATAAATTACCGCTTAGGATAGCTTCATAAATATTACCTTCCGGAGGGGTTTTTAATTTACCGAGTTTTATAAACTGTGCAGCCTTCGGCGCCCCATTTTCATCTACCAGGTATGAATCAGAATATATGCCGCAAACATTGCCAGGCGCTTTTTCCATAAGTTCCACCTGTATTTTAATTTTATCCGGCATCATCAAATCATCAGTCGCAATTTCCGATATATATTTTCCCGTGGCAGTATTTATCAGTTTATTCAGAACAGCAGGTAACCCTATATTCTTTTCATTTTCAATAAAAGTATATTTCCCTGTATAGTTCTTTAGCCATTCTTTTATACGCTGCGGACTGTCATCAGTTGAGCAGTCGTCCGTAACTATCAATTCAATATTCGGGTAACTCTGGTTTTTTATGCTCTCCAGGGTTTCAATAACATACTTTGCATTATTATAATTGGATGCACCAATTGTTACAAGAGGTAATAATGTATCTTCCATTAAAAGAAGCTTTTTATTTTTCCCGATATAAATTCAACCTGGTCCTCGGTAAGTCCTGGATATATAGGTAAACTCAGACAAGTATCGGCCATTTTCTCTGCAGCAGGAAAATCTCCTTTCTTAAATCCTAAGTAACTGTATGCTTTCTGAAGATGAGGAGGAATAGGGTAATGAATTAAAGTGCCTATGTTATTCCTGCTTAAATATTCCTGCAGCCCATCGCGCTTGGCGGTCCGAATTACATATTGGTGGTAAACGCTTGTTGACTCTGCAATTACTGTCGGCAAAATTAAATCTCCTATTTCCTTAAGCCTATTATTATATTGTTCTGCAATTAACACTCGCTCTTTGTTCCACTTATCAAGGTATTTTAATTTTACCTGTAAAAAAGCAGCCTGTACCTCATCTAATCTTGAATTATATCCTATTATATTATTAACATATTTAACTCTTGACCCATAATTTCCAAGTTCTCTTATTTTTTCATTTAACTCTTTATTATTCGTTGTTATGGCGCCGGCATCACCTAACGCCCCAATATTTTTTGCAGGATAGAAACTTGTGCAATTTAAAATCCCGAAACTGCCGGTATGCCTCTTTTTATGCATAGCCCCTTGTGCCTGGGCATTATCTTCTATAACATAGATTGAATGCCTTTCGGCTAATTCCATAATCCTTGTCATGTCACACGCTTGTCCATACAAGTGCACCGGAATAATTGCCTTGGTTCTTGAAGTAATGGCCTGTTCAACATTTTCCGGAGAAATATTAAAAGTTTCTGAAGGTTCAGCAAATACAGGCACCGCACCTGCATGAGTTACGGCAAGCACCGTCGCAATATATGTATTGGACGGGACAACTACCTCATCTCCATTACCTATGCCAAGTGCAGTAAGCGATAAAAACAAAGCGTCTAATCCGTTACCCACTCCGGCACAATACCTGGTTCCATAATATTCAGCAAATTGCTTTTCAAAGGTTTTTACATTTTCTCCAAGTATATATTGCCCCGAATTATAAACCTTTTCAAATTGGGCAAATATTTCATCATGCTCAACTTTATTGATTTCAGAAAATGAGAAAAAGGGAATATTATCAAACATATTTTTCTAATAAGAAATAGTTCGCCGTATCTATTTTATAAAAGTTATGTGAGCTGGCACGGGCGCCAAAACCCTCTTTCCAAAGAGCAAGGCCCTGGTTCAAATAACGTCCTTCATCCTCATTGGAGATTCCGAAATTGAAATATTTATAATTTCCATAATACTCAAGTAATGAAACAAAAAGGTAATCAAGCGCTCCTATATTTTTACCCTTTTCATTTGCCGAAATATACTGAACATTTATTGTTTCATGATTAATAAACAATACAGTACCCGCAACTATTTGCCCTTTAATACTTGCAGTATGCAATTTAATATTCCCCGGGAATGAATTTGCTAACAAGGTAATTTCTTCCTTTGTATGGACTGGTTTAACATTATGGCTCTTCATCAGGTTTGGTTCAAGAACTTTATCCCAAAATAAGGAATAGTCATTATTTTGCGCAATTACAACATCCATTCTTTTTGCCTTGCTGATATTGCTTTTCTTCCCTTTCTGTAAGTTTATCCCATCACCTAATTCCAGCAGAAAACTGGCGTCTCTCCGGTAGAGAACTGCATTAAGAAGAAAAAACACATATTCATCTTCAAAAGTATGCTGCTTATGATAATAATAAGGTATCTGCTTATAAAGCAACTCGTTTATGCTGTTTGAACTATAATATTCTAAAATTTTATAAAAACTTTCTGTAACATCCCTCAATCTGGCATCGGCATTAATTATAAGGCCGCCATAGGTAAGCCCGCCATGAGAAACAGCTTTATTATCGTGATAATTAGCAGGTAACAAAGCAATAAGTTTACAATCATCATATACCATTAGCGAGTAATCATGGAATCTATCGGCATGGTAATCCATAAAACTCCTTTTGAAAAGAAACGTACCGTTTCTTGATTTTTCTACAAACTCATCCCATTCATTCTTAAACTTACTATTATACCTGATTATTTTCATTAATTTATCGAGAGCTCAGAATTAAACATTTTTAAAAACATCATATTCTCTGATATAATCATCTTCATTATATTCTTCAGATGCAAGGCACAATAAAACCGCATCCTTTGATAACTCTATTGTTCTCCAATGCATGGGAGGAATAAATAACCCTTTGGAGGGGTGGTCAAGAACAAAACGGAATTTATCACCTGCTTTGTCTTCCAGGTTAAAAATAATACACCCATGCACTGCGCAAATTACCTGCCTGAGTTTTTTATGAGTATGGTGTCCTCGCACAACGCCATCGGGTGTATAATATGTCCAATACACTCTTTTAATTGCAAAAGGAATAAGCGGAGCCTGGGCAACACTTATATAGCCGTTTTCGGGTTCACCTATGCCGGTAAAGTTTATTAAATATGGTTTTCCGGCCTGTTTCATTTTATAGCTCTGCAATAATATTTCAATATTAATTTTTATTAAACCTTAAATATATATATTTTAATAGAGAGTGTAATTTAATATAAACAGGCGAAACAGGATAATCATTCTCTTTTAGCCTTGGGCCCATAATTGTTTGATAAATAAATTTTTCAATGGGGTTTAGTTCTTTTTTCCACTTCGAAATACTATTCACATTTATTTTTTGCTTAAACATTTCATCGGTGTACCAGGTTCCTTCAACATTCATTTTCAATGAACCCGCATCTGCCAATTCCGGGGTTAATTGCCGAGGTTCGACAGGCAAGTTTAAAAAGGCCATAATTTCACCCAGTTTTTTTTCAGGATTACCTGTTAAATCCTCATACTTTACGGCAATATGCCTGTTCTCGAACCGGTTATTATTTTTTAATTGTAAATATTCCCTCGATGCTTTGTTCCACATAAGAGCCCAGTCCTTCATACTGTATAGCATTTGGCTATCATTCTCCCGGGCGCGTTTTTTTACCTGCTTATAAGAATTTATTACATCCCGTCCATCTCTGTAAACATAAATGAATTTACTCTCCGGAATAAGTTCAAGTATTTGTTCGGCACAATCTATATTATCCGGAGTTTTCTCTGAGAAATATTCAAAATTGCCCGCTTCAATATTATTTAAGAGTAAATCATAAATAAATTTTCTCCAATATTCCTTAAGTTGTTCCTGGTTATAAAATGCTGATTGCCTGTTCAAATAAACAGGACTATTCATTTTCCCATATATAAGAAGAAGTTGGGGAAGGAAATCAAATTCATCATACCCTGTTATTCTGGAATTGAGCAGCAAAAGCTTTTGTACTAAGGTAGTGCCCGATCTTCCGCAACCTCCAATAAAAACAAACTTTATATTGTTATTTTTAACCAAATTTATTGTATTCAATTTCAAAGTCCACAAAAAAAGTATCCCTCCCTTTTGTCTGAACAGTCCCTGTACCATGAAAATCACCTTCATCAACCACAAACCTGAAAGCCTGCTCTACCTGGTCATACATTTCAGCCCCACCAATAGTTTCAAACAAAAATAAATCGCCCAAATATTCTCCTGCTGCTAATTGCAATTTTTCAATCGTCCATTTAACCTCTGTCATGCCTTCAATTACCACTTTTTTGTTTATAAGTCCCGAACCTAAACTGAACAAACGATCCCCTGCCTCGCTGCATAAGGATACAGAAACAAATAATTTCGAAGAAGCTCCAGTATTGTCTGATTTTATTAATGCGTGAATATTCACCGCATCACCAGATTGAAAGGAACTGACAACTTTGCCTTCTTTATTGGTAAACCACACTTTTTGAAACCTGCATTTACCATTTCCCCTCCTATCCTTTCTTTTCGCTATATCGTATTCATGGGTGAGATTTTCATTTATTGTGTAATATGCAGAAACTACATCGTTAACTTCTCCATCCCGAACTATATGACCTTCACTCAGCAATATACCTCTTGAGCAAAGCCTTAATACTGCCCCCATATTATGACTGACAAATAAGATAGTTTTTCCCGATTTACCTATCTCCTCCATTTTCCCCATGCATTTTTTCTGAAACTCTACATCTCCAACGGCAAGTACTTCATCTATTACCAATATTTCAGGGTCAAGAAAAGCGGCTACTGAAAAAGCAAGGCGAAGCTGCATGCCGCTGCTGAAATGCTTTAAAGGAGTATCAAGGAATTTCTCAGTACCGCTGAAATCAACAATTTCATCGAATTTCGCCTGTATTTCTTTGTGCTTCATTCCCAGTATTGACCCATTCAAATATATATTCTCCCTTCCTGTAAGTTCGGGATGAAAACCTGTACCAACCTCAAGTAAACTGGCAATTCGCCCTCTCGCTAAAATGCTGCCGGATGATGGGGGCGTTATTTTAGATAGAATTTTAAGCAACGTTGATTTTCCAGCCCCATTTTTGCCTATTATTCCTATACTTTCGCCCTGGTTTATATTAAAACTCACATTAGTAAGCGCATAAAATTCTTCGGTTGTTGAGGAATTTGGCTTTAACGCCGATATTATTGAATCGCGCAAGCTCAAATAAGACTGTCTTTCGTGGCTTATACGAAATTTTTTTGAGACATTTTTTATTTCAAGTATTGGCTTCATTTTTTATGCCAAATCGGCAAAATACACTTCAGTTTTCCTGAAATAATATAAACCCGTTACAAAAAAGAATAAGGCTGAACCAATACTGATTCCCAATAAATTAAATTGCAATGGCTGTCCGCTGATACCATACCGGAACAGTTCTATAGCGCTGTACATTGGATTAACAGCTAATAGATATTGCCAACGTTGGGCAACAATGGAGATTGGGAGAATTACCGGAGTAACAAATAATAAAGTCTGCACCATAAATGGAATAACATAACGAAAATCACGGTATTTTACATTTAATGCAGCTAAAAATGAACCAATACCAAAAGTAGAAATTGAAGTAACCAGTAAACTTACTATAAGCATTAATGGAAACCACAGTATCGAAATATGAATTTTATAGTAAATAAGAATGGCAACAAACACAACAAAAGCCATTATAAAATCGAAAAGCGAAACCAGCACCGATGAAATGGGAATAATTAGCCGGGGGAAGTAAATTTTCTTAATAATATTGGCATTTGTAACCATGCTGTTTCCTGCACCGGTTAGCCCGGTGGAAAAAATATTCCATAATATGAGTCCCGAATAAGAAAAAACCCTGTATGGAAGACCTTCCTGGTTGCCTTTGCCGAAAAAAAAACTGAAAATAACCATAAGAAGCAATGGCTGAAATATTGCCCATGCAAACCCAAAGAAAGTCTGCTTATATTTTACTTTCACATCCCTCCAGGTAAAGAAAAAGAAAAGCTCGCGATATTGCCAGAGTTCCTTTATGCCAAGGCTTAACTTTTCATGTGGTTTTATCTCATATTCCATATTTTGCAAATATACGATTATCCTCTAAAACCTCTTATTAATCAAAGCAGAACTGTTTTTGGGGAAACCCAAAAATTTTATTGCGTTTTTCTAACCTTATTCTATTTCTCAAAAATAGTATACATTTGTATCAATCATTAAATAACTATTTGGCATGTATAAAATAACAATTATAGGTGGTCTGATTTGCGCGGTTTTTTCATTAAATTCATGTAAACAAAACTCAAATACTGAAGCAGAAGCTGAAGCTCCTTTGGCAGCGGGAATGATTCGCATTGACCTTACTACGGAAGGTGTACCAGCTACAATTGATATGCCTGATACAACTCAGCACGCCCATGTAATTGAAACGTTGCCTTCCGGTGAAGTGCATATTACTCTCGACAGATGGTTTAACATTACGGTTAATGTTTCAGGCATGAATATGGACAGGAAGAAAAAAGACATTGCCGGTGATGATGTGGATAAATTTCAGAGCTGGGTTGTCCAGGACAGCAGCTCTATTTTGTACAAAACCCAGATGGTTAATGAAGAATATCATTTCTACGCGATTATAAAAAAGGGTGGTAAAACTTTCTATGCGCAGGATCATTCACAGGGTGCAGATGGTAACGTTACCTACTTCAGCGAGCCGCAAATTCAGGCTATGCTGACTGCTGCCAAGACACTTACCCCCGTAAAACCTGCAGCGCGTGCTGCCAAGAGTTAATTACAGAGAGGTTAAGTTCATTTTTTGTCGATAACCTTCGGGGCTTTAATGTAGTCAGAATCCTTTTTGGGCGCGTTCTTCAGCGCTTCCTGCTGCGTAATTTCCTGTTTCACTTCGTCATTGCGCATTACATTGGTCGAATCGCTCATGTACACAAGGGGTTCAACAGATGATGTATCGAGTTCGTTAAGTTTTTCCACAAAGCTTACAATGCGGTTAAGGTCGTTTATAATCTCGCTGCGCGAAACATCATCAAACTCCAATTTTGCGAGCTCGGCAAGTTTATCAACTGTTTTCGAATCAATTTTCATATTACAAAATTACATTTTAATATACCGGCATGTAAGGATACCTTACACTATACTGTTTCCTGACATTCTCCAATAAAACCGACCTCAATTCTTCAATATTCGTTTTATTGGCGGCAGATATAAATACGCAGGGTGCATGAGACTTTTCTATAAACGAATTTTTAAATCCTTCCAGGGAAAGAGGAACATTCTCTCCTTCATCATTCTGATAGCGGTACAAATCCATCTTATTGAAAACAAGCAATGAAGGTTTATCCGCGCAGTGAAGCTCAGTCAGGGTTTGGTTAACTATCCTGATATGTTCCTCAAAGGAAGGGTGCGAAACATCTACCACATGCAACAATAGGTCAGCTTCCCTTACTTCATCAAGCGTTGACTTAAACGCTTCAATAAGAAAGGTGGGTAACTTCCTTATAAATCCTACCGTATCGGAAAGCAGGAACGCTGTATTGTCAAATGTTACTTTCCTCACAGTGGTATCGAGGGTGGCAAAAAGCGCGTTCTCGGCAAACAGGTTCGAATGGCTCAGCAGGTTCATCAAAGTTGATTTGCCTGCATTGGTATAACCCACCAGCGAAACACGGATGAGTTGCCCCCTGTTTCTGCGTTGCGTGGTCATTTGCCTGTCCACCTCGCTGAGTCTTTCCTTGAGCAAGGCTATGCGCTTACGAACACGCCTGCGGTCAGTCTCTATTTCCGACTCACCGGGGCCGCGTAACCCTATACCGCCCCGTTGTTTTTCAAGGTGTGTCCACATGCCGGTAAGGCGTGGCAACAGGTATTCATATTGTGCAAGCTCAACCTGGGTTTTGGCGTAGGCAGTCTGGGCCCTGTCGGCAAAAATATCGAGGATAAGGCCTGTGCGGTCGAGTATTTTGCGCTTTAATTCCTTTTCAATATTACGTTGCTGTGAAGGTGAAAGCTCATCATCAAAAATTACCAGGTCAACTTCCGGGTGTTCTTCTATGTATGCTTTAATCTCTTGCACTTTACCCCGGCCAATAAGGTATGCCGGGTCGAACTGGTGAAGGTTTTGGGTAAAAACTTTCACCGGGGTGGCTCCCGCCGTGCTGCAAAGCATGGTAAGTTCATCTAAAAACTCGGTGAGTTGTTCTTTACGCTGGTCTTTGTGGCAAATACCTACTAATATCGCTTTCTCCCTGCCCTTAATACGTTCAATCATAACACAAATACAGAATATCGAATATTGAACAAGGAATAATGAACTCCGAAGTTGGAGGACAAATTGCCTTCAGTTCTAACATCACAATTATTATTATCTCTATTCATTCTATTTTTTACTTCATTATTCGAAATTCAATGTTCAATATTCAAGGATATTAAAACCACGGCCTTTGAACAGGAATGAAAGGCACAGGAAATGGCCAGGGAATGGATATGAGAATAACCAATAAGGCAATTAAAAAATAAATAAACGACCTGCGGAACTTACCTGCATCTGTTGCAGCTTTCTTGCCACTTATACGGCCTATAGTAATTAGCGCAATAGCTATTATCATCATCACAGAGTGTTCCATCGTAAAAAATCGTGTTGTATTACGTGTTGCATTATCTTTAATAGCCTCAACGCCCATTTTCACCCAGGGGCTTACAAAGTACATTACCAGGCCAACCAGCAATTGGGTATGGGCTGAAATCATAAGGAAAAGACTTATTTTGTTATCAGATGGCGCCCAGGCCCGTTTTGACATCAGGCCGCCTAACGATTTAATGATTGCCGCCAACAGCAAAATGAGGATTATCCAACGTAAAATGGAGTGAATCTGAATTAATATACCAAGCATGATTTTAGTTTTAGATACAAAGTTAGCAGATTTAAATTATAGTTGACAATTGAAAATGGGCGGATTCAGTAATTATCAAATCAATCACACCTCCCAACGATTAGTCGGGATTTACAACTTCACAAACTTCACCACCTGCGATGAGGTATGGGTTGTAACCTTAACAAAATAAATTCCTGTTGACAAATTAGCTATATTCATTGACCATTCACCATTCACCATTGACAATTCAGAATGCACTTCCCTTCCTGTTACATCCACTATGCTTATCCTTGCAGCCTCCGCTTTTGTACCATCGAATCTGATATTAAGAGTTTCATTGGCCGGATTCGGATATACCTTTAAGCCCTCAACATTTACTAATTGCTGAACTCCTTTTATTATGGTATTATGCTGTGTATTGCTGCGCGTGGTCGTATTATTGACTTTCTCTGGCCTTATATAGGGCAAAGGGCAGCCTGAAACATCTAAAATAGCTTCAACAAACCATCTGCCTTTTGGATAGTTGGCATAATTGGGGTCAGATATTATATTCTGCAAACCGTTCACCGATGCTATCGAATCCCAGTTGCCATTGCTTATCGAATCGCGGTACAATATATAGGTTAATACAGGCGTAGGGTTGCCCTCTATCAAATACCCTGTGCCCGGCCAGCTAAATGTCCCTGCATTGTTTTGTATCCACATGGCATTATGCCATATACTGGAAAGGGTATCGCCGCAAGAGTCAACCGACACTAATTTATACCTTACGGTACTCACATTAGGGTTATTCACTTTATCTTCAAAATATTCTTTTCCCCTGTAGGGAACCTCGCCAATACTAGCCCATTGCAATGAACTGTTCAGGTAATATATTCTTATACTGTCAACATGCTGCATATTATTGGTATCCCATACTAAAATATTAAATTGTGAACCTGTATCTACCGATGCTTCGCATAAGCTGATATTGGTAGCAACAGCCTGGGGAGTTATTGTAATGCTATTCTTTACCGTGCATCCTGTAATAGTTGCAGTTACAATATAGTTTACTTGCTTGCCTTCGAGTTTGCATATAGGGTTAACAATATTTGCATTATTCAAATATGCTGATGGGCTCCACACTATGCTGCTGGCAGAAGGAGTGCAAACTGCATTTAACTGTATGGTATTGCCGCAGGTAATAGCAGTATCGTGCCCGGTTTGAATGGTAGGTACAGTGAGACATATAGTTGCAGTGTCACTACAACCAAAACTGTTTGTCCCCGTTACAGTAAAGCAGCTTGTAACCATAGGGAATACCGTTATACCTGAACCTGTTCCAAGGCCATTGCTCCACGAATAAGTTAAAGCGCCATTGGCTGTAAGTAAAGCTGATTCGCCCGGACATACGGTTGTTGACGAAGCAGAAACACTTACCGTTGGCGTTGGGTTTACAGTTATATAGGCTGTTTTTGTTAAACTATCAGAGCCTGCTGCATTAGTAACTACAAGTTTCACAGTATATTTCCCAGGTGTATTGTAATCTACAGTAGGATTACGGGCAGAAGATGTATCCGGTGTTCCGCCAGCAAATGCCCATTTCCAGTTTGCCGGTTTATAGGTAAGGGTGCTATCCGATTCATCTATAAATTGGACCATGCCACCGGAGCATACATTGGAATCTACGGCAGCAAAATTGGCTTTAGGTGGGTAAACAGTATATACTTCACGAATGCGGTTATTACCGCTATCTGACAAAAAAATGTTGCCCGAAACATTTACGGCAACTTCCAGGCTTTGTAATTCTGCTGTCGTAGCAGGACCTCCATCACCGCTAAAACAACAAGCGCCATCTCCAGCTATAGTATTAATAATGCCTGCGGTACTAACTTTGCGAATTCGGTGGTTCCAATCTGCTATATACATATTGCCCGAATTATCTAAAGTTATGCCTCTAGGGCTTACTTCTGCTGAAGTAGCCGGGCCGCCGTCTCCTAATCCACTGCTTCCCCCACCTGCCACTGTGCTAATAATGCCTGCTGAATTAACTTTGCGAACACGGTTATTATAGCAATCTGCTATATATATATTATCAGAGTCATCAACAGTTAATCCCCATGGACCATTAAATTCTGCTGTAGTTGCGGCTATTCCATCTCCATTGTAACCGGATAGGCCATTGCCTGCTACAGAGCTTATAAAGCCAGAAGTATTCACTTTTAAGATGCGGTTATCGCCTGCATCCGCTATAAAAATATTACCTGTAGCATCCACAACAACATCATAAGGAACATTTAATGCCGCCATAGTAGCTTGTCCATTGGTGTCCGGATTTCCACTACCCCCGGCTACGGTGCGTATAATACCGGAAGTACTCACCATGCGGATACGACGATTACCGTTATCCGCTATATACATACTGCCAAAAGCATCTACAGCTATCCCAGTGGGATAATTTAATTCTGCGGCTGTAGCCGCTCCTCCGTCTCCTCCATATCCTCCGGTACCATTTCCCGCCACAGTGCTTATAATGCCTGAAGTATTAATCTTGCGGATGCAGTTATTGCGGTTATCCGCAATATAAACATTGCCTGAACCATCAATTACTATCCCGGCAGGGAACGATAATTCCGCTGCTGTTGCGGCACCCCCGTCTCCACTATAGCCGTTTGAACCATTCCCTGCAATTGTGTTAATAATTTGCACCTGGGCGTGAATAAGTGAAAAACTAAAAGTGAAAAGTGAAAAACAAAGCAATACGTTTTTTGTAAATGTTTTCATGTTGTACCAATAAATTTTAATACAGCGATAAGTACTAAATACCAAATGTATAGTATTATTCTCAAATATCCTTTGATAAATGAACTTTTTTTACCTGATACCTTGCTGATATTATTAAAGGGAACGCCTAATGAATTTACTGCTTTATTATCTTATTGCTGCTTGCATATTGCCCACCTGATATTTGCAACAAATACATCCCCGAAGCAAAGGATTGCATATCAATAGCTTGTTCTGAATTATATTCAGCTGTTTTAGCTGTCCTCCGGTAAACACATTCCCCCATCATGTTAAATAGCCTTACCTCTACTTCCGGTCCAGCACAATTTATGGTATAATGTAAATTATCGGTAACAGGATTTGGCCACGACTTTATTTTGATATTATTTACAATGTTTTTAATGCCGGTCTCAACACGAATATATACTTCAGTATCATTGCCGCCTTTTATCCCTGTAAAATCATTGTAAATCCAATAAACATTGGTAATAGTATCGTAATCCGGAGAAATTGATACCTGGGAGCCTTGCCTTAAATTTGGGTCCCCACTGTGGAAATTATATAAAACGCAACCGTTAATAGTACAGTTTGAAGTATCTATACCCCCTATCCTACCTGGTGTAGTGTCAGTATCGAAATACACCAAAAAAACAGCACCGGAGCCGGTATTTTCAGTATCGAGGACAAATCGGGCAGGAGTAGCGCCATCCATATAATTTCCCAGTATTTTATTTAGACATTGGGCAAAAGATTCACCATTAAAGACTAAAATTACAATAAGCAACAGATAAAATCTTTTATGTTTCATGGTTATATAATTCTTTATAAAGATATACATTTCTCACAAATGATTGTCAGTTTGGCAGTAAATAACATCTTTGATAAATCCGTGAAAATCCGCCTAATCCGTGTCATCCGCGTTCCATTGCAATTCCCAGCCATATTTTTCGTAGCTTTGAACTGTAAGATTATTTATCTGAACGTGATAAAACAAAACTTATTATGAAAGAAATTGGAAAAGCGCTATATAATCTTCAGCGGTTTCAAATAATAGAGACTAAATTAAACCCTCAGACCCATAACCTTATACCCGACCATTATGCTTATGCCTGGTATGTGGAGCTTTTCCCTTTATATGATGAAATGTCATTACATAAAGACTTAGAACCCTATTTTACTATTACAAGAAAGCAGATAGAAAAAATAAAGAAACGCGCTGATGACGAGTGGTTAAAGGAAAGGATGCATAGTTTTTATGACTATGAAGATTATTTCGGGAGCAGGACCGATAATAAAGATGGTATTACCCGAGCTGTGCTTATCAAGGTTTTCAGGTATATGTACCTGAAAAAGTTCTGGGATGAAATCTTCTGGAAAAAATTGCTTGAGCCGGCAAAGTTTCCCGCCGAAGCAGAAATCATACATTCAAAATCAAGAGTACTCTCCCTTTTGTAGTTTAGGAGTAAGGAACAAGGAGTAAGTAAATCCAACTACTTACTCCTTATTCCTTACCCCTTATCCCTTACGACTTACTCCTTATCCCTGATATTTTTATACCTTTGCCCACCTATAAAAAAACTCAGTGAGTAATCCAGGTAATACATCTATACATCCTACCGCTGTTGTTGATGATGGCTGCAAAATTGGCGAAGGAACCAAAATATGGCATTTCAGCCATATAATGCCCGATTGCGTTATCGGTAAAAACTGCAATATTGGGCAGAATGTAGTGGTATCTCCGGGTGTAGTGCTGGGTAATAATGTTAAAGTTCAGAACAATGTTTCCCTTTACACAGGCGTTATTTGCGAAGATGATGTTTTTTTAGGCCCCTCTATGGTATTTACCAACGTGGTAAACCCGCGCAGCGCTATTGTCCGCAGAGGGCAATATGCAAAAACAGTGGTCAAAAAAGGGGCCTCCATTGGGGCTAATTCAACCATAGTTTGCGGCCATGATATTGGCGAATACGCGTTTATAGGCGCCGGAGCCGTGGTAACAAAGCACATTAAGCCATACGCCCTGGTGGTGGGCAACCCTGCCAGGCAAACAGGCTGGATGAGCGAATATGGCCATCGCCTTAATTTTGATAAAAACGGGATTGCCGTTTGCCCCGAAAGCAAAGAAAAATATAAGCTCGATAACGGAGAAGTGCATAAAATAAAGGAATAATGAACGGCAATAAAATAAAATTCGGGGTAATAGGATGCGGCCATATTGGCAAGCGCCATGCCGAAATGATTAGCAGGGATAAAGATTGCGAACTCGTTGCCCTTTGCGATGTTCTTCCTAAGGAAAAGCTGGGACTTGAAGCATATCCTGAAATTCCGTTCTTTTCATCAGCAGAAGACATGCTCTCTTCCGGAATTGATATGGATGTGGTTTCTATATGCACACCTAATGGATTGCATGCGGCTCATGCTTTAAAAGTGCTTGAAGCAAGAAAACATGCAGTGTGCGAAAAGCCTATGGCTTTAAAAAAATCAGACTGCGAGGAGGTTATATTTAAAGCCTTGCAGGTACACCGCCAGGTATTTTGTGTAATGCAAAACCGCTACTCGCCACCGGCAGAATGGCTGAAAGAACTGGTTGAATCGAAAAAGCTCGGCGATATTTACATGGTGCAGCTTAACTGCTACTGGAACAGGGATGAACGGTATTATAAGCCCGGAACATGGAAGGGCAAAAAAGATATGGACGGTGGGGTATTGTTTACCCAATTCTCTCACTTTATTGATATGATGTACTGGATATTCGGCGATATAGATAAGATAAAGGCTCATTTCTTCAACTTTAACCACCAAAAGAGCACGGAGTTTGACGATAGCGGTGTGGTAAGTTTTCATTTTACCAGGCAGGGTATGGGATGCATTAACTTTTCTACATCGGTGTGGGATACCAATTTTGAAAGCAGCATTACCATTATAGCTCAAAATGGTACGGTTAAAGTCGGAGGGCAATACATGGATAAAATTGAGTATTGCCATATAAAAGATTATTCCATGCCAAAGTTGGCGCCCACCAACCCAGCCAACGACTATGGCGCATACAAAGGCTCTGCCGCCAACCATCATTATATTATCGAAAATGTTGTAAAAACGCTGAAAGGAAACTCATCAGTTACAACCAATGCCCTTGAAGGAATGAAAGTTGTAGATATAATTGAAAGGATTTACGCTGCCAAAAACCAATAAACATGCACCAGGAGATTCTTAATAAAAAAGCCAAAATTGCCCTGATAGGGTTAGGATATGTAGGCTTGCCCATTGCCCTCGCTTTTGCTAGGAAAGTTAAAGTGATAGGCTTTGATATTAACCGCAAAAGGGTTGATATGATGAAAAAGGGCATTGACCCAAGCGGGGAATTACCAGAAAGCGATTTTGAAGGCTGTGACATAGAATTTACCGATTCATTGGATATATTAAAACAGGCATCCTTCTTTATAGTTGCCGTGCCCACCCCAATAGATAATTCAAACCAGCCTGACCTTACACCCGTTATTAAAGCAAGCGAAAGCATTGGCAAAGTACTGAAAAAGGGCGATTACGTGGTGTATGAATCTACCGTTTACCCCGGCTGCACTGAAGATGACTGTGTGCCAATAATTGAAAAAATTTCGGGGCTGAAAATGGGAGAAGATTTTAAAATTGGTTATTCGCCGGAAAGAATAAACCCGGGAGATAAGCAACATACCATTACTAAAATACTGAAGATAGTGTCAGGGTGCGATAAGGAAGCACTCGATACTATTGCCAAAGTATATTCCATTATTGTAGAACCGGGCGTACATAAGGCACCATCCATTAAAGTGGCAGAAGCAGCAAAGATTATTGAAAATACCCAGCGCGATGTGAATATTGCCCTTATGAATGAGTTGTCCATCATCTTTAACCGCATGGATATAAATACATACGATGTACTGGAAGCGGCAGGCACCAAATGGAATTTCCTGAAATTCAAGCCGGGCCTTGTCGGAGGCCATTGCATAGGCGTTGACCCATATTACCTTATACACAAAGCAGAGATGCTCGGCTACCATACGCACGTTATTAATTCTGGCCGTTATGTAAACGATTCTATGGGTTTTTATGTTGCCAAGAATACGGTGAAAAAAATAATAGCCACAGGCAAAGACATATCTAAGGCGAAAGTATTGGTGATGGGCGCTACATTTAAGGAAAATGTAATGGATATACGTAACTCGCGCGTTGCCGATGTAATAAAGGAATTAAAATCTTACTCCCTCAACGTTGATGTTACCGACCCTTATGCCGATTCGGAAGAGTTGAAAGAGGAATATGGATTTGAATTAGTGAAAAACATTGGCGACAACTACGACGCTGTTATTGTTGCCGTTAACCATAAGCAATACCAAGCTCTTACGGAAGATTATTTTGCTTCTATCTTAACGCCTCATGGTGTTTTGGTTGACGTGAAAGGCATATATCACAATAAAATTCATAAATTCACTTACTGGAGCTTATAACCCATTTTCATGAAACGTGATTTTAAAACAGTACTTATTACAGGCGGGGCAGGTTTCATCGGCTCGCATGTGGTGCGCAGGTTTGTAAATAATTATCCCGGCAGTAAAATAATCAATTTAGATAAGCTTACTTATGCCGGCAACCTGCAAAATCTTACCGATATTGAAGATAAGCCCAATTACACTTTTGTTAAGGGAGACATTGTTGACGGCGCTTTTGTGGATACTCTTTTTCAACAATATGATTTTGATACAGTAGTTCATTTAGCTGCCGAATCGCATGTTGACCGCTCCATAACAAACCCTACTGAGTTTGCCATGACCAATGTTATTGGCACCATTAACCTGTTGAACGCGGCAAAGAAAAGCTGGGCAGCAAACCAGGAAGGCAAGATATTCTACCATGTTTCGACAGATGAAGTTTATGGCTCACTGGGCGCAACGGGCTTCTTTACGGAAGAAACTCCTTATGACCCGCGCAGCCCCTACTCTGCTTCCAAAGCCAGCTCCGACCATTTTGTAATGGCATATTACCACACCTATAAGTTACCGGTAATAATATCGAATTGCTCCAATAACTATGGCTCGCACCATTTCCCCGAAAAGCTTATTCCGCTGGCCATACACAATATTAAAAACAGCAAGCCTGTGCCCGTTTATGGTAAAGGAGAAAATATACGCGACTGGCTTTATGTGGAAGACCATGCCTCGGCGATAGATATTATTTTGCATAAAGGAGAAATTGGCGACACATACAATATAGGAGGGCATAATGAATGGAAAAATATTGACCTCATCCGCCTGCTGTGCAAAATAATGGATAAGAAACTAAATCGTCCTGCCGGCACATCAGAAAAGCTTATAACCTTTGTAAAAGACCGCGCCGGCCACGATATGCGCTATGCCATTGATTCCGGCAAAGTGCAAAAGGAACTGGGATGGAAACCTTCGCTGCAATTTGAAGAAGGGCTTGAAAAAACCGTTGACTGGTACCTGGCCAATGAGGCCTGGCTCAAAAATGTTACCTCAGGCGATTACCAGAAATACTATGAGTTGCAGTATATGAAGAGGTAAGCCTGCATACGAAGTCAGGGGAAAGATAAAAAAACCTAACTTTGTAATATGGAAAGAATATACCTCTATACTTCAGTTTTTGGAGGCTACTTTGAACCCGAATTTGAACTTTGGACAAAGATTCTATTTGACAGAATTATAAAAGGGGAATTTAAGATACTTCATTCTCAACTAACCGAACTTGAGTTGGAAGGGGCTCCGCAACATGTAAAAGATTTGGTAAAAACTGTTCCTGCTAAACAAATGGAGTTCCTTAAAATAACTTCGGAGTCAACCTTGTTAGCAAATGAATACATAAAAGAGAAGGTAGTTGGAAAAACAAGTTTTGAAGATTGTCGGCATATCGCTATTGCCACGTTAAATAATGCCGATGTTTTAGCCAGTTGGAATTTTAAACACATTGTAAATCTAAACAGAATCCGAGGGTATAATTCAGTAAATTACAAATTAGGACACAAGATGCTGGAAATAAGGACACCAAGAGAAATTTTAACTTATTAATAACGTTATTATTATGAGTAAAATAGAAAAACAAAAAACGGAGAAATCAATTATGGAACAATTGAGGGAAATCCGTGACAAAATAAGTTTGGAAACTCAAGATATGACTTTTGAAGAATTGCAAAAGTACATTGATGAACGCTTGTCAGGGACGCTGCATCCCAAAGAAGTTTGGGATAAAAAAAAAGTTAAGAAATAGGGTGAGGAATTGTGTTATTTCCGCTGATTACCAGAAATACTATGAGTTGCAGTACGTGAAGAGATAGAAAGAATGCCTGAACTACTGAAATAAATCTGCATCATTTCCTAAAAACACAGATTGCCCATTAAAGGGCAATCCGTATTAAAAGAATCTACCTGCTATTATAACACTCCTTCGTCGTAAGCTTTTTCGCCATGCAGCGCTGAATCTAACCCTGCATCTTCTTCGGCCTCGGAAACCCTTACCCTGGTTACTAAATTTATAATGTACAGCATTATATATGTAAATAAGAATGCGTAGATACTCGCTCCCACCACTGCAATTACCTGTTTAGCGAAAAAATGAGTGCCGCCATACATCAAGCCATCAGCGCCGGCAGGGTTCATAGCTTTAGATGCAAAAACACCTAACAATATGGTGCCCACGCAGCCTCCTATACCGTGTACACCCCAGACATCAAGAGCATCATCCCATCCCAGTTTATTTTTCATGTTAACGGCAAGGTAGCAAACCAAAGAGGAGGCAATTCCGATTATTACCGCGGAAGGTAGCGAAACATACCCCGCAGCAGGAGTAATGGTTGCAAGCCCTGCAACAGCGCCGGTAAGCAGACCGACGAATTTTGGTTTTTTCGTCATGCTCCACTCAATTACCAGCCAGGTTATAGTAGCAAAAGATGCAGCCACATCAGTATTTAAAAAGGCAAGCCCGGTTATGGCATTTACATTCAATGCGCTACCCGAGTTAAAACCATACCAACCAAACCACAACAACCCTGTTCCGATAGCTATAAGAGGAATACTGTTGGGCGGAGAAGCAACATCCCGTCTTTTGCCCACGTAAAATACAGAAGCCAATGCTGCAAAGCCCGCTATGGCATGGACTACTATACCACCTGCAAAGTCGAGTACTCCCCAACGTGCAAGCAATCCGCCGCCCCATACCATGTGTGCAAATGGATAATAAACCAACAATTGCCATAAAATCAAAAACAGTATATACGATTTGAAAGTTACACGGTTCACAAATGCCCCGGTAATTAAAGCAGGAGTTATGATTGCAAACATCATCTGGTAAGCTATAAATACAAACTCCGGCATATTTTTGTTACCGGGAAAAGGCGTGTTCAGGTTCACCCCGTTCATAAAGGCTTTATCGAGGTTACCGATTATTCCTCCCAACGCATCGCCACTGAAACAAAGGGAATACCCGCATGCAAACCACATTATTGTGGTAATACCCATTGAAACAAAACTCTGAATCATAATCCCGAGTATATTTCGCTTTCCGGCAAGGCCGCCATAAAAGAAAGCCAGGCCCGGCGTCATTAACATTACAAGGCTTGTAGCAAGCAGCATAAAGCCAACCGTTCCTGTGTCAAATCCTGCGTTGTTCATTTGTTTTAAATTTTAAAGGTTTGTGTTTATTAATTATTTATTTGTTTAAAACCAGATACCCAAAGTTACCATTGCCTCGTCCCTGTAGTTTACATATTTCCCATCGGTATAAAATATATTTTGCCCCGCTGCCATTTTCAGTTCCCTTCCCTCAATACGAATATAAGAGTTTTTGGCAGGCTTAAATTCTATGCCAAGCGTTGCTCCATTCAACATATACCCGCTAACATTTCCGTTTGTTTCTTTTAAAGTATCTGAAGTGAAGATTCCCTGGACATCATTAAACATTTCTCCTCTTGCATAAATGCCAAAGAAATGTGTGAACTGGTACTTCAAGGTAAGTATGTAACTGTAAACAAACGCGCTTTTGGCTGTATCGGAAAGTTGCGAATGCTGCTGGCTTATAAAATCAACACCTGCAATTATTTTAAACTCTTTGCTTAATTCATAATTAAATACAACATTATTCAAAATCCTTGTATGCGAAACCGGGTCATTATCCGGCGTGTTATCACTGATAAAGTTATAATAGCCTATGCTTCCTTTATCACTAAGAGCATAAGTAATAGCAAGGCCTGCCGCTTTTTTCTTATTGGTGGCAATAAATTCATTGTAGCCGTTTACCACATATAAAGCCATTTGCCATTTTTCATCGGGAGTATATACCAACCTTCCACCCGCCTGCCACCAGGGTTCATAAAAGGTTATTATAGAAATGGAGCTGGTAATATTATCCTTGGGCAGCAATGCTTCGGTACCTATATGTGTTTTAAAAAACCCGGCATCGAGCCATAGCTTTTTTGTGAGGGCAATTCCGGCATTGGCTTCCTGGATGAAGTTATAAACCGGAGACCAGGCTGCATTAGGTAAATCTCCGGAATGCAGGGTTATGGTTGACCTTAATATGGGCGAATTATACTGCATGGAAACCTGTGCAACATTAATGCCAAAGTTATCGTTTCGAGGGGAAATGGCGGCAAATTTCTGGTATTTACCTGCTCCCACCGAATCGGAATAGGTGGCAAAATAAGTATCTATATAACCTCCAATCTTAATAGTTGAAGAAGAATCTTTTTGGGCGGCAGCAGAAATACAACGGAGATAGCACAGAAAAAGTAAAATACATGGATTTTTAGGTATAATTTTCATCATACATGTATTGTGGTTATCATCCACTTACACAAAATTTGTATTGTAATATTTTAAAGCAAATCAAGGTATTTTCCAATCAAAAACACCTGATTTATATCATAATAAATACCTGACCTTAATTATACTCCTGAATCTAATTCTCCATTATTATTCCAAATTCTTATGTGGCATTTCGGAATACAGAATAATTGCATTCTGTTAAAAAGGCACTCCAATGTTAACCCCACCGGCAAATACTATCGAACTTACACCTTCAAAACTATAATAATTACCATTGTTAACATCAAGATTAATATTGTTATTACTATTATTTATGTCGTAACCTATCCCTCCATAAATATCCAGCGAAACACTATGGGCCAATATCCATTGCTTACCAAGATTTAATATCAGGGCTGCTCCGGTATAATTAGTGGTAGTAGTTGTGTTGGCTTGATTTTGATAATAATTACTATAACCGGTTTGCGTTACACTAAAAACCGATACTACTATTTGGGGCTTAAAATACATTCCCTGCATGGTATTGTACCTGAGAGTACCTACAGAAACAAAATCTGGAGCAAAAAATAACTTGACGCCTGCTTCAACAAAGACCCCCGAAGGCTTAATTTCAGGATCATTATTAATCCCGGGGCCAATAATTCCCAACTGAGTTGTCAAAACAGCGTCAGTTCCCAATAATTGGTCATATCCAAAAGAGATGTGTTGGTTAAGCGGAGAAAAGAACCCGAAACTTATTATCCTCTTTTTTATTTTCTGTGTAGTGGCATCCCTTCCGTAATCAGTAGGTCCCGGGCTTGGAATATTTGTTGTTGTTTTAGAACTGCCAGGATTAATAGTGGCATCTTGTGAAAATACATAGGTTGAAAGAATTAATAGTAATGCCGTTACTACATGCTTTCTTTGGAGGTTAAAATATGTTTTCATAGTATTGTGGTTTATTAGTTTAATTATGTAAATTTAACAATTATCTTGAATAAACAAACACTTTTTCTCTTATTATTAATTAGTAATACTCAATGCCCCGGTAGTGGTATTAAATGTAGCATTATATTGTTTAAGCCCTATGGTAGCCGGCCCGCTATTCACACCTCCGTTTGATAAATTATATTCCGAACCGCAATCAAGGCATATAGCGGTGCCATTGGTTTGAGCCTGTACTATTCCGTTAGCGTCAGAAAGATTGTAGGTGCAGGTGCGGTCGAATGCGGTTATGGTGCTTGAATTAAGGCGGAAAAGAATAATACCCCTGTATCCGCCGGTAACGTAAGCCTGTCCTCCTGAATTTAATAAAGTATTATAGGCAGGAGTATTGATATTTATACTCACATTAACAGTTACATTAGGAACAGGGCTGCTGCCTTCCGGGTTATTGCCTTTACTGCAACCAGTAAGCGACAAAATAATTCCGGCTATAAAAACAAGAAAGACTCTTGCAAAAGCTATGCTGAATGATTTTTTGGAATTATGAATCATCTTATAAAGTCTATATATTTTATTAACGTAACACCGGCCTGAATAGTATAACAGACTGCTTAGTCTAATCCTTGTATCGGATTTAATTATACAATATTAACGAATTTTTCTGTGGATTGCAAATTAAACTGGCCACGATACTCCTGCGGGTTTGCTGCGATTGTCTATCTATAAGAATTATACAAGTAGTAAAATCAATGAACTTTCTATCCTTTGTAAATAAATTCAGGCAGGGCGATACATTATGTATTTATCGAATCCGTAACCAAAACCATTTTTCGTAACCGATTCTACTTTCATTCCAAGTTTTTCATAATAACCAAAGGTATGCTGGCTTGTCCATAGGGTTATCTGCCTTCCGGGTGCAAGCTCTTTGATTTTATTTACCCTGTAATCGTAAAGTAATTTACCAAAGCCCTTATTCTGGAAACCGGCATGAACCATTCCCCAGTTCAATTGTGCTTTTTTCTCACCTTTAACCATGTAAAATCCTGCACAGCCTATGACGTTTTTTTTGTACTCCAATACATAAAAATGTATTGACTCCGCAGTTGAATAGGGCAGAGTATTATTATCCAATGCATTCAGCCAGTTATCGAGTTTTCCGATTTCATCTTCAGCAAAGTACGCGGGCACATTGCTTATGAATATTTTACGGCATTTAACAGCATCGGCCGGGGTATAGAGGCGTATATTAATCATGTTAATTATTTCAAAAATAGCCTAAAAATGGCTTCAGCTTTAATTGAAGAACAATTTACAATATTATTGTACCACAGCTTACCCACAAAATAAATACAAACAGACGGAGCTTAGCAATTACCAAGGGGAAAATAATGTAGTGTTAAATAGTTATTACTTATTTTTATAGTCTAATTTTCAGCCACTATGCTGTTAAAACATAACCATTCTGCAAAGTTTATATCGGCAATACTAATCTTTATACTATTATACGGTTGCAATTCATCAAATAAGGTGGTATCTTCTTTTAGCGAAAGAAAATATACCAAAGGCTACTTTTGGAATATCCCTGCTGAAAAGCCAATAGTATTAAGTAAATTTAGTAGTGTATTTAAGCAAGATATTTACTCTAAGAAAATGCTGAACAATAATTTAGTTATTGGGAACAATAAGCTACTATCAAAGACCTGCACCCATAATTTAATAGAAGCTGTTCAGAAGAAAATGGAGCATCTTAATAGTAATAATTTGACAAATTCAGTCAATCCCTTAAATAAAATTGAAAGGATTGAGAATAATAGTCAAGTTACAAATAAATCAACTGAAAAAAATGATAGTGCCACAGATGCATATATTGTAAGCAAAGTATTTATAGTTTTAGGTTGCATCCTATTACTACTTTCACTTTTAGCACAATTTAGTATTTTTTTCCCTCAAAGTTTAGCATTAGGCATTTTTATCGTAGGGTTGTTCCTATTGGTAATAGGCATAGCCAATTGGATAAGGGTTCATATGCAACTACCTCCATCAACTGTAGAGAATAAAAAAGTTGAGCAGGCTGAAAATATTCCCAAAAAAAGAAAGTGGGCTTGGGGTATTGGGGCATTCATCTGTGGCTTAGATATAATATTAGGTATGATATTTGTTATTCTATTAGCCTTATTTGGTTCTGGAGAAGGAATTGGAATATTAATCCTTTTATTAATTTTCGGAGCATTTATTACAGCAGTGCTTGGCATTATTTTAGCAACTATTGCATTATTTAGAAAGGAAAATCACTTGGCTTATATAATAGGTGCAGCTTTAATTTGTGCAGTTTATATAGTTTTATTATTGATAACTGGTAGTTCAATTTAGGTAAAACTGACACTTTGTTTTAAATCAGCCACTATCTCATTAGCGGTATAGAGTCGTATTTCAGTCTTTCACTACTATTTAAAGGAACTATCAATAATCAGGGAATTTTCGGGGGATAAATAAAGCTAAAAAGCCTCAACCATTTTACAGGTGAGGCTTTTATCATTTTATTCCGTAGCCCCGATGGTACGATTACCGAACCACTTAATGACTAAATTTAAACAGATATACAGCTTAAAATCAGTCATAGCTGCCTAATAGTAACCACAAAACCCACCTGTTTTCAGGCGGGTAAATAATGGCACATTGATTTAATAGAGTTTCTATTTAATAGGTTTCTTTATTGAATGGATTGGCTTATTTGTTGGGCAGTTTGGATTTGGGCATTTTGTTTGTCCAACTGGAATTACTGTGCCACATGACGGACAATGTATTTGTCCTGCTGTAATAGTTGTTTTTTTCATAGTTTTAAAGTTTAAGTTAATAATACTATTTATTTTCAATTTTAATTCTACATTTAGTATTTCAAATAAAAAGGGAAACTTTCCTTTCGTCATTCAATGATTAGCTCCCCACTCGAAACATATTCTCCTTTCTCAGAAACTACCCTATAAAAATATATTCCTGTGGGTTGACCATTCAAATTTATATTAGTATTAATGAGGTTAAGCTTGCTTCTATAAATACTTTGCCCTAAGACATCAAATATCTCTATTTGGGGTTTATCTGAAATTCCTTGCAATGAAATAGTAAAATCTCCATTATTGGGATTGGGATAAAGTTTTATGGCTCCTGATGTTGGAGTTAATTCATATATGGAAGCCGTTGAAGTAACATTGGTATCAACCTTAAAAATAACTCCATCACCGTTTGTTCCGCCTAATTCAGTCATTCCATACAACTTATTCCCTAAAAGCATCACATCACCGTATGGCTCTGCGCCGTTTGCGCTATCGAAATCAAGCAAGTTTTTAAACCCATTCCCATTAGTATCTATTGAGAAAATATTACCATAACCATATATCCCCCCACTATGCGTCATACCATACAACTTATTTTCCACAAGCATTAAATCACCGTATGGCTCTGCGCCGTTTGCGCTATCGAAATCAAGCAGGTCTTTAAACCCATTGCCACCTGTATCTATTGAAAAAACATTACCGACTCCATTTGCGCCACCGCCAAGTGTCATCCCAAACAATATATTCTTGGAAAGTGTTAATGCCCCCCACGGAACATCACCATTTGCGCCATTGAAATCAAAAAGGTCTTTATAGGCGCTGCCATTTGTATCGAGAGAGAAAACACATCCATTATTATGCGCCCCGCCCAACTCTGCCATTCCGTATAGCATTTTGCCTGAAATAGTTAATGAACCTAATGGGTAAGCACCGTTTGTAATATTAAAATCAAGTAAGTCCTTATATCCCTTACCATTCGTATCAATAGAAAACACACAGCCATCATTATTCGCCCCACCATTTTCCGTCATGCCATACAGTTTATTCCCTGAAAACATTAAAGAACCCCAAGGATAAGAACCATTTTTTTCATTAAAATCAAACAGGTCAGTATATCCACTACCATTTATACTTATGGAGAATATGCAGCCACTATCGTATGCTCCGCCAAGCCATGTTACGCCATATAGTATGTTGCCGGATAGTGTTAATGAACCTTCGGGCTGTGCGCCAGTCTTATTGCTGAAATCGTGAAGGTCTTTATACCCGCTTCCATTCGTATCAATAGAGAAAATGCAACCACTGCCATTTGCTCCACCAAGATAAGTCATCCCGAACAGCAAATTTCCCGAAGGCGTTAATGAACCGTGAGGCCCACCTCCATTTGTGTCATTGAAGTTCAGAAGGACTGTAAACTGTGCATTTGTAATAATGCTATAAATAAGAAAAAATAAAAGTAAAATCCTTTTCATTAAATATTAATATTTCGTGCTGTCAGCAGGTGAAACTGTTACTCCATTTTCACTAAAAAACGTATAAAGGTCATTTAATTTATACCAAGTCATATCCCATTTCAAAGTTCCGGCTGTTTTATATATGACAGGTTCATCTATTGGCATCAGAGTTGGTAAATTATCCGTCTGTAATTGATGCGTCATACCTGAATCAGCATCTTTGCAAAAAATAATATAGGTAGTTCCAGTATATAAAAACGGCCCACCATCATTAACTTGCTGGATTTCATTTCCTATTTGACCTCCCTGGTCAGTAATTACCTTTATTGTGCCAAGCTGAATATTGGGGCTTCCCTTATAAATCTTAGAAATTTGGATTACGTTACATGTTAATATACCCCATCCTTTTTTGCCATAAAAACACTCTTGCTTAATTACTTTTCCCTCAACAATGTAGGGGGAGTTTTGAATATCGCTCTTATGTATGGCAAGTAATTTCGATTCACTTGCCTTTGCACGTTGGGCAAAGCATTCTACATTGCACAAAAGCAATACTGCTATTATAATCTCTATTTTATTTTTCATGGTAAGTCTATTTATATCTTAATGAATTTAATTGCCTTGCTTTGTCCATTGATATTAGCAACAAACAAATAAACTCCCTGCGCTAAATTATCAATATTTATCTGTTGGTTGTATGTTCCGGCAGGTTTATGTTCATCAGTTAGCGTTAAAACTTCTCTGCCAGTTATATCAAAAATCCTAAATTGAATATCTGAAGACCTGCTTAATTGATAATTGATTGTAATGTCTCCAGCATTTATTGGGTTAGGAAATTCGGTGAGATTTTCATTGTTTTCTACAATATTTTGTACGCCTTCAGTAGCGTCTTTACAACCTATGGTGCTTGGCATAAGTGTACCTGAAACACATCCATTAGGAATAGCTGCGCTTGTATTGACAACATCCTTCCCTCCATAAAGAGTTTGAGGTCCAATTGGTGTGCCTGAAGTTATTCCTAACCTTTGTGTTGTAGACGCTTCCCAATACATTAAGGAGTTAGTATCAATAATATGATTTAACAGAAGGGCGTGGCCTAATTCATGGAGAATTACATTATAAAAATATTCAACATTCCCTCCTAATATGTTGTTTGTCGTGTCGAAACTCCATATTTCACCCAAAGAGGACAAGCTTGACCTAACCTGAATATCCGCATCGTAATAAAAAGCAATGGAATCTTTAGTGTCTTGGCAAGTTGACGTATAATTGTTATGGGTTCCCATTAAATCATTTGGGTTAGTAAAGTTATTGCTGTAAAAAATTTCACAGACGCTATCGAGCGCAATCTGCGGTACAAAGACTGTATCAATGGTATCTAACTTCCAATTTATGCCTGTAAAGCAATTCCATTCTCGTACAGCTTTTTCAACACAAGCCAGAGCCGCTTTATTTCTTAGGATATTGGTATCGCATCTGAATAACATGCTATATGCGGGGTTGACCATTGAAATATTCTCCCTCATTTTCTCTCCCCCTACGGTGTACCAATTCTTAATATTATAATTTATTCTAAGTTCAGAATTTGAATTATCAATATTGCCACACGCATTTTGCACATTAATTATACCCGAACCCGGGGTCATTGTATTTGTTAACATTACTCCCGGCATTTTGACCTCTATTGAGTTTTCTGTCCAAGACTTTATATCAGAAGTATCTAAAGTAATTGTATCCTCTCCGCCTGTATTTGCATCAGGAACAAGTATTTGACCCTTTGTACGTCCAAATCCATACCCTGTAATTGTTAGCATTGAAGAATTTGCCGGTACACTTAATGAATTTGTACCTGCATTTACAGGTGTATAAAATGGGAAAACTGAAACGCCGCATTCATTTGGAGTTACCTGTGAACCGGAATAGTTAGTGCTTTTATATTGGAGATTTTCGGCACTATCTGTTGTGCCATTGTGATAGGTATAACTCCAAACTTTGATAGTATCGTAACAAGTCTGATAGCAGGTATCGTAACAGGTATTATAACAAGTGTTATAACAGGTATTATAACAGGTTTCTATACAGTTTCCATCATCATCATAAGCGCAACAATATGGGTCGCATTGATATGGGTCGCATTGGTATGGGTCACAGTCATAAGGATTACAAAGATAAGGGTTGCAGTCATGCGGGTTAAATAGCGAATCCCTTGAAGTAGAATCCTTATACGTATAGGATATTGGTGTTTGAACGGTGAAAAAACCCGAACCGCTGGTATTAATCGTATCGGTAAAACTTACCGTAGAAGTCTGGCAGCCCTGAATTTTCAACTGAACTTGAAATAATATTTTAGGAATAGAATCAAGAAGTGTTCCTTGCCCAGAAGTGTCCGAAATATCGCCAAATTGAATTTGTAAGACGCTATCGCCAGCGTATGGGTTGCTTAGTGTCAGATTATTGTAATCATTCTTTCCCGCAACATATTGGAAATCGCTACCCCTCGTAACAGTTATACCATTTGATACATTATCGGGAGAAAATTCAGCACTGGGGTAATACAGCTCAATTACGCAGCTATTGAATATGGTTGGAGAATCGGCAGCAGCCATAATATCAAATTGAAAGTACCCGCCTTGACAATTTGTTATCATATTCCCTCCTAAAGAGAGTATTAAATGAGGGTCGGCATACGTGCATACATTAACTATAACAATAGCTTTAAGCGTGTCGCACGGACTGATGACATCAGACACGGTATAAGTGGTCGTAACGGAAGGTGTAGCATTAACAGTAGTTCCTGTGGTTGCGCTCAGTCCCTTAGCAGGAGACCAGATATAATTTGAGCCTCCACTTGCTGTTAATTTTGCTGTGTCTCCCCAACAAATTATGGAATGTGTTGAAGTTACTGTTATTGCGGGAATGGGAGAAGCCGTACATGCAACGCAATTCGTATTCTGCCAATACAGCCCTGCTGCTATCAATGAATAACAGTCGCCTGAATCGCTCGTTATGTTATTAGTATAAGTATTAAAAGTTGCCGTTGTTTGGCTGGCCGTAAATGATGTATTTATTTGATTGAAATTCCAAAAATTATTACTGAATGTCTTACTTGTACCATTATATACCTCTACATTGGTATCTCCGTTCCTGTTTGCTTGAATATCACCCAACAAGGCAAACGCCGAGCCTGTTGAAGCGGCGGAACAAACATTAAACCCTGATGCGTTATAAGTTAAATTCGAGTTGTTTTTATTACAAACCATAACCCCATCATTGACTACTATTGAGCCGCTATATTTTGCCGTTAAATCCTTATAGATAATAAGTAGAGTAACTCCATCCACTTCGCTGGCATCATTTCCTGTACCTGACAAGTTAATGGAATATATGCCATTACCTGTAATATTATTTGTAACATCTGCACGATAGGCCGCAACTCCGGTTTCGCCCCAACATTTAGGCGGGCCTGTGCCAATATTATTCACCGAATATGTAGAAACTCCGGCGCAAGGGTTCGTAACTTTTATAGTCGCAGTACCTGCGTTACCATTATAAGAACAATCCCAATACAGATAAGCTTTAATAATCGAATCGTGTCCTGTTGGAAGCCCCGATATTGTAACACTCGTAGGCAAGCCAGTACCATTCATATTAAAACCATAGGGTTGGCTTCTCGTTTCTACTATTTGAGAGGCGGCAACGTAATTAAGCCCACAGGCATTTTCATTAATATACGATTGCCCAAGCGTTTTTGAGCCGTTTTTATAATTGTTATTAGGATTTTCACCTGCTGTCCCCATGTGGGAACCCGCTTTACAATTAACACATTGCGCTGAGAGTTTATTATTTCCCGCCAAAATAAATAGCAGAGTGGGTATTATAGTATAAGTGAGTAATTTTTTCTTCACATACGAGACAAAAAATACGTAAAATAATTTCTTGTTATCCATCTATAATGAAACAGTAATAAACGGTTAGTGTTTTCCGTAACATGGTTAGTTTTTCGGTAACATAACGGTAAAATACCGTAATGTAGCAGTAATAAATTCGGTAAGGTTTCGGTAAGTAGTAGGTAAAAATACCATAGGAAATATATAGCCATTATAGGGGGGATAACTATACAGTATTATATTAAAATTTGCGTGTATGTTCTTTTCTCAAGTGTAGTCAAATTTCATCAAAACCTTCTTTTTTCCTAATTAAGTAATTATACTTGCATATCCTAACATTAATACCTATGGGTGAACTTGAAAAATATTACAGGGATAGAATTAATTACGTTTTAACCACATTAATAAATGTTCATAATAAACGAATGGAAAATTCAAGGGATAAGAATGAAACTTATACTAAAATATATAATAGTGCAACAGCAATACATTCATACTTAGGCAGGAAATATGAGCCATACAATTATACTCTAAATCGTAAAATTGATATAGCATATAACGAAAACAAAAATGGCAGGTTTGCAATTTATGATACCGCTATAATACATTATACAATGGGTATTAATTCCGAAGAAAGGAAAAAAATACTTGAAAAGATGGCTACCATAAAAGGATATTTGGAATTTTTAAATTTTCTGGTTAGATGGATGGGGGATTTTCAGAATACAAAAATGAATAATTATGTTGCACCTAAAGTTTCAGAGGCCTCAGCAGATACAACAATTCCTGAAAAGAAACTTATGCTTTTTGATATATTCATTGATGAAACGAAATATAAATACATAATGAATTTGCTTGTTGAAAAAGGATATTGCCAGTCTGAAACATTTTATTGGAAAGAGCGCAAAGGCATGAATAAGGGATTTTTAGTTGCTATATTGAAAGATTTAGAGTTGAAAAAATACTACAAAAATGATATTGAATTTAACTTTGAGGTTTGCAAAGTAGTTGCAAAAAATACTTTCAACATCAATATTAAAAGTAACAAAACTTTTTATACAGAGGTAGTTCCCAAACAACTTGAGTTTATTCCATTTGTTTCGCAGATAAGCTAAATTACACGGATTACACAATTTACACAAGTGTATTTTGTGTAGTCGTTTTTTTGAGTTATTCCCTTTTTTGTTATCTTATTTGCAGGCTGAACCTTAAATATTCAGCCATGAGAAATAACATCTGTAAAATTTGCGGAACGGAATTTGAACCTCGTGAGGGCAAACAATACTGCTCCAACGCCTGTAAACAAAAGAGCTATTCAGATAAAAAACAGCAAATAGGGGCGCAGCAAACAAAAGAGCAGGAAATAAAAATAGCCCGCAAACAGTTTCAATTTTACTATCCTGAATATGAGGAATACAAAAGCAAATACCCGAAGGGTATAGATTCTTTTTTAATGTATTGTTTTTTTAGAAAAAACCTTACCGGAGTTACAAGTGTAGAGCAGGTTTATAATTACATTAATGGCTTTACCAGAAGTTGGTGGGATGAATTTTGGGATAATTGGGATACAGGAGTTGTTTCTCCACAAAGGAAAAAGTATGATGAATTTCAGGGAAGATATTTCGGGGATGACATAGAAATTTCTTTTTCTGAGCAAACTAAAAAGAGCGCATAAGTCAAAAAATAATGCGCACCCCCATTACATATTACGGAGGCAAACAAAAGCTGGCAAAGGAATTATTAAAGCTAATTCCCAAGCATGGTTTATATTGTGAACCTTTCATGGGTGGCGGGGCCTTGTTTTTTGCCAAAGCCCCAAGCAAAGCGGAAATTATAAACGACCTGAATGGAAATGTTACCAATTTTTACAGCGTGGTACAAAACCAATTTGATGAGTTAAAAAAACTCATTGACGGAACACTACACAGCCGAGCCACTCATAAGGAAGCCAAAGAAATATATAAACACCCTCAAAATAATAATGCCTTAACAAGGGCATGGGCGTTTTGGGTAGTTACAAATCAGGGCTTTGCGGGGAAAATAGGTACGTGGGGATTAAGCAGGGATGGCAAAATAGGCAAAACCCTCTCAAATAAAAGGGAAGGGTTTACCAAAGAATATGCTGAGAGGTTAAAATATGTAGAGGTTGAAAATAAAGACGGAATAGATGTAATAAAACAATATGATACCCCTGAAACTTTCTTTTACCTTGACCCGCCCTATCTTAATTCTGATTGCGGCCATTACAAAGGTTATAATGAAATTGATTATAAAAACCTCTTAGATGGACTTACCAGTATCAAAGGGAAATTTTTGTTAAGCAGTTACCCCTCTGATATTCTAAACGAATACATAAAAAAATACGGTTGGCGTTATAAAGAAATTAAGCAAAGAATATGTGTTACCCGCCTTTCTAAAAAGGAAAAAATAGAGGTCTTAATATGGAATTACGAAATAGATAACTGTCAACCGATGCACTTTTCAAATGAGAAAAGCAAGCGGGTTGAGGCAGTATATTTTCCCATCGGGGTTAAAAATAGTGGCGGCAGGGGCTTGCACGTCGCAAAAGAAGTGCGCAGCTTTGTAAACGACAAAGAAAGCCTGAATGATAATAAGCAGTTAAGTATTGAGAAATGCAGGAAAATATTAGAGCAAAGCGGGAAAACATACACGGATGAGGCAATACTGAAAATAAGAAAACTGCTTTACAAAATAGGCAATCTGGACTATCAATTATTTACAGAACTAAAAGCAAAGCAGCATGACAAACGCAATTCTTTACGCACGGGTTTCAACCGATGAGCAAGCCGCCAAAGGCACAAGCATCCCTTATCAAAAAGAACGGTTAGAGCAATTTTGTACCCTGACAGGGTATAATGTAGTAAAGTACGTTGCTGAGGACTACTCGGCAAAGAACTTTGATAACCGACCTGAATTTAACAACCTGTTAAACTTCATTAGGGCTAATAAGGGGCTTGCTCAAAAGCTATTGATAGTAAGGTGGGACAGGTTCAGCAGGAACGCCCCCGAAGCCTATAACATGATAGCGAAACTGGCTAAAATGGGTATTGAGGTAAACGCCATAGAGCAGCCCCTCGATTTAACCGTTCCTGAAAATAAAATGATGCTGGCTTTTTACCTTGCCGCACCTGAAGTGGAAAATGACCGCAGGGCTATAAATACCATAAACGGCATACGGAAAAACAAAAAACAGGGTCGGTGGCTTGGGTTAGCACCATTAGGGTATAAGAATATGAGGGACGGACAAAATAAGCCTATTATAGTAAAATCAGAGCTTGCCCCCTTAGTTAAAAAGGCGTTTGAATTATTTGCCACAGGGAATTACCCCATAGATGCGCTAAGAAAAAAAATGTACATAGACGGTCTTAAACTTTGCCGAAACCAATTTTGGCGTTTGTTACGTAACCCTGTTTATTGTGGACTGGTAAAGCTAAAAGCCTATCGGAACGAACCCGAAGAAATAATACAGGGCATACATGAGCCAATAATAACCGAAGGGTTGTTTTATGATGTTCAAAGGGTACTGGAAGGCAAAAAAAGGGTACTGTTTAAAGTTAGTAAGGTAAGGGAGGAATTTCCTATGAGGGGCTTTTTGATTTGTGGTTCCTGCGGGGGAAATTTAACTGCCAGTTGTTCACAAGGTAGAAACGAAAAATACTATTACTACCATTGCCAGTCGGGATGTAAAGAGCGTATAGGGAAAGATTTAGCGCATAGTTCCTTTACCCAATGGCTTGAAAAAATAGCTTTATCACCTGAAATGGGGGCTTTATATCTGCAAGTAATGGAGGATATATTTAAAACCAATGGAAAGGATAGGGAGGCAGAGGTATTAAGGCTTGAAACCGAAATAAAAAGGAATAATGAAACGCTTGACAGGGCGGCTAAAAAACTGGTTAATGATGAATTAGACAAAGATTCTTATAAAAGTCTCAGGGAAAGCCTGTTAAAAGAAACCGCAGACCTGAAATTAAGAATAGCCGAGCTAAAAGATACTGACAACGGTTATTTAGAGTATTTACGTTTTGGTTTTACGTTGTTGGGTAACCTGCCCTATCATTACAATAAAGCTACTT
The DNA here is from genome assembly GCA_052325425.1 of Bacteroidia bacterium. Taxonomy (GTDB): domain Bacteria; phylum Bacteroidota; class Bacteroidia; order JABEUT01; family JABEUT01; genus JABEUT01. Next base: position 97,025 of record JBKQUY010000067.1, read on the forward strand.
TGGAGATAAAACAAAGAATACTTGGTTCAATATTCTCTGAAAAACTGATTTTTTCAGAAAATACCTATCGAACCGCACAGCCGAGTGATATAATTGAGTTGCTTTATACTGTTAATGGGGCTTTCGGGGGTTGGGAAAAGGGAAAAGCCGTTCAAAAAAACGACTTTTCCCTCCGAGTAGCCCGTAGGGCTACACAACCCTATTAATTGACTAAGCCCGTATGACTGAAAACCCAATAAAATAGGCATTTATTTGTTTTTGGTAATTTAATGTTTTCTCTTGTTTTCACACTTTTTGTTACTCTATTGTTACTTGGAATGTTATTTTATTTATCTTTGTGAAGTCATTGATAAATATAAGCAAACAAAAGAAAACAAATTAACAAAAATCATATATTATGAGCGTAATTTTGAGAAAAAGGAAAAACAGCGATGGTACTACCTCTCTGTTATTAGACATCTACCATAACGGTAAAAGGGCTTACGAGTTCTTAAAAGAATTGAAACTAATTAAACCGCAAACCCCCCTTGACCGAAAAGAAAATAGAGACCGCCTGAATTTGGCAGAACAGATAAAAAACAAACGTGAGCAGGAATTACAAAGCGGCGATTATGATATTACCCCCTCATTTAAGAAAGGCGTTGACTTTATACAGTTTTTTGATAAATACCTCACCATATATAACAAGAAAGACAAGCGGGTTATAGTTGGCTGTTTCGGTAAATTTAAAGAGTATTTAGAGGAACAGGGAATAAAATCACTAACCACAAAACAGGTAGATGAAAACCTTGTTACTGGTTTTAAAGAATTTTTGGAAGATACTTTGAATGGTGAAACACCCGCCAATTATTTCAAGAAATTTAAGCGTGTTCTTAATTATGCCGTTAAACAAAAAGTTCTTTCGTCTAATCCTGCTCAGGATATTAGCGCAAAACGTAATGAGAGCATTAAAAAAGATATTTTAACATTTGATGAAATAAAACTACTTGCAGGAACACAGCTAACCAATGAGCAGGTTAAAAAGGCTTTTTTATTTTGTTGTTACACAGGGCTAAGGTTTTGCGATATTGTTAAACTGCAATGGAAAAACATACAGGGGGATATGATTAATATTCTCCAACAAAAGACATCAAAGCCCGTTAGTATAAATATACATGAGAACGCCAAACCATTATTAGGCAAGCGTGGCAAGCCAGAAGATTATGTTTTTACCCTGCCCTCTCATAATGCCTGTTTAAAGAATTTACACCACTGGTGTAAAAAAGCAGGGGTAAATAAACATATTACTTGGCATTGCGCTCGTCATTCATTTGCAACGGGAATTATTTTTTATGGCAGCGATGTAAATAGCGCAAGCGCATTACTGGGACATAGTTCACTTGCATATACACAGAGATATGTTAGGATTGTTGAATCTCTGAAAGAAAAAGCTATATCTAATTTACCAAATTTTAATTAATTTATCTTTATAGCCTCAATACAGCCATAATGTTCCCTTCATACCCGCCAAAACAAGACCCCGATTATCCCTGCGAAACTCATTTAGAAGAGCTTATACGAGAGTATAACAATATAATTAACCTTGAGGCAGAGCATGAAAGAAAGACACAGGAAATAGGCTCTTTGCGTATTCGCATAAATAACGCCCTCACATACCCCGAAAGGTCAGGCATGATTAGACTAAGTGTGCCGGAGGTGTTTTCAGAATCAGATGTAAAATACCATGTTAAAGACATACTTAACCCTGAATTTACTTTTCCTTTCTCACTAAAAAAAGGATACTGGAGATTAGATAGGAATATTGTTGAAAAGCAAAATAACTTTGAATCTGGTGTAACACCAATTAAAATTAAAAAGACGCTATTCACTTCTTATGTTTATAATGGAAGAACCGAAGAATTGAACGAGCTATACAATAGAATGAAAGGTGTTTATATTGCAGAGGATACGGATTATGGAAATTTTAAAAAAATATTTTCGGGTGTACAGATTGATAATACACTAACCCCTATCAGATGGCACGATAATAATGCAAGCGAGCTATTATATTTTATTAAGTGTTTATGTAAAAGTGGTATTATTAATAATAGCAAAAGCATGAATTACCGTGTGCTTAAAGCCTGTTTTGTTACAAATGATAGTAGGGTTTTCAATGCACACTTCAAAGAATTAAAAACAGGTTTAGACAAGGGTGGTTTATCTACTGCCAAAATTAAAGCGATTGATAAATTTGTAACTGCTTTTCTTTAAAACTTCACCTTCACTTAGCCCAAAAGTGAAGGCAAATAATTTCTTTTGCTCCGTAACTTTACAAAAACCAATACTAAAGTTATAAAATGGAGAAATTAGAGGAAATCGAGCATAGACTTAGGAACATCGAAACCCTGTTATTGTCTCAAAAAACCGTATTTACATTTGATGAAGTTGCTATATATACGGGCTTATCTAAAAGTTATCTGTATAAGCTAACCTCAACTGGGCGAATACCATGCAGTAAGCCCAACGGGAAGCAAATCTTTTTTGAAAAGGCTCAAATAGATGCTTGGTTATTACGCAATAAGTGTAAAACGGCAGAAGAAATAGAATCGGAGGCCGCCACACACGTAACACTTAATAGGAACAAGTAATTAAACCACAACAAAATTAATGTAGCAACAACTACTGTATTAATTTATTAACCATTACTCAATATATATGAAAAACGATATTAATACCTCTGTATTATCCCAACCTAAGCAACAGTATATAGCCCCAGTTTGGGGAGACTGGTTAAACACAATGAACTGGGACTTCTTTTGCACTCTGTCAACAAGGTACTCTATGACATTGGCAGCAGCAAGACGGGCGGCGGAGCGACTTAAAAACTACCTTAGTACACGTTACGGTAATGTAAAAGTCTTTTTTGTGGCAGAGCCGTTTGATACAAAATATGGCTATCACATACACGCCCTTGTTAGCTTTGAAAATTCGGCATTACGGGGGCTAAAGGACATACTTAATAGAGCGTGGCAAGTAGTTACAAGGGGCAAGGGTGGAAAGGGCTATAACAACACCGTAATAGAGCCATACGATAAGGAATTGGGCGCAAACTACTATGTAAGCAAGTACCTGATGAAGAAAAACGCTGATTATGATTTGTTATGCTAATAAAGTTAAAAGCCCTGTTTTTTGCAGAGCTTTCTATATATTACGTTTCAGGCGTAAAGTCAAAATGATACCATCATTAGAGTATCAGTTGACAGCAGGGGCATCATTCGCCCCTGTTTCATTATGTAAATTTACGCAAATAAAATGAATTATAAGCCATTGAATCTAATAAAACGCTGTTATAATTAACAATTCTTAATTTTTTCTCGAAAAAATATTCCCGCGCGGAAAAAGCACACAAAACACAGGTAGGGCGGCTTATGAGTTACTATTGAGGGTGGGGGCTGAAATACCCATATAATTATATGAGTTCTGATAACTCAACTTCAAGTGCAATACTTATACTCTTTAAAACTAATATTGATGGGTTCATTGCGCCTAACTCTATTCTCTGAATAGTGCTTTTTGCAACATCTGAATAGTCAGCTAACTCCTGTTGGCTAATTCCCTTCTCATCTCTCCTTTTTCTGATATTATTTCCTATCAGTTGCAAATATTTTTTGCCTTGCTGTTGCATTATACAAAGCAAGAGATTCAATACTATACTAATGGCAGCGTATATGCTGCCAAATGATTACATTTGTCATAGTCTAATAATTCATTGTTAAAAATTAATTATGAAAAAAGCATTGTTCCCAATCTTTTATGTAATATCAATGGGGCTTATTGGCACAGAAACCAATGCCATGAAACGTATAGTTTTATTATCATTTGTATTACTGGCTTCATGTTCACCAGAGGCATATATAGGCATGAAGCAAAGCGATTTTAAACCCAATGGTTATACAAGCCTGTATTCAGCGACACAAACACAAACTATATATGAATGTTGTCCCGCCAACATACAAAGTAATTGTATGTTCTATTATTTTGAGAATGGCGTATTAACACGTATGGATAAAGGAACACCCGCACCCGATTTAATAATTGAGAACAGGCAGAGATAATAAAATATTTAATCATATAATTCAAAACATTAATTCAGCAGATACCATGAAAAAACTACTATTAATTGCAACCTTACTAATTTGTATTCCATATACTGTACCAGCCCAAAGTTCAGAAAAAACAGATTGGCTATTCGGTGGTTTTTTTACAAGGCAATTACAATATTATGGAACGGGAGAATTAAAATCAGAATATGTGTATGTTCCAATACAAATACCTGACGGCTTTTATACTGTTGATATAACCCCTGAATCAAGTAAAGACGGGATTTATAAAATAACTATTACCTCCGGTGGTTCTGAAAATAATTTGAATGGTAAATATTTTTGGGGCGTATTAGTGACACGAAACCCCGGAAGCCTTGAAATATGGGAAACGCCACAACCACCAATATATTTTACACATGGAGGCTTGGGTATATCTAATCCCAAAACGGCTGATAATGGAAACTATATGCCACCAGTTTATATTTTACATAAAAGTAATTACTAATGAAAACACTAATTCTATTACTCATTCCGTGCTATTTGTTTGGGCAATCGGGTACTAAAGTACACAGCTATAATAAAAAGAATGGCACACACGTAGATTCATACAACCGAACAAAGCCAAACAAAACCAAAACAGATAACTATTCATCTAAGGGCAACACCAATCCATACACAGGCAAGAAAGGATATAAAAAATAAGGTACTGATTTACCCTTTAGTATAACTTGCTTCTGTGATGATTACTAAGCCTGTGTACCAGGAATGTGAAATCAGTAAAAAACTTTGTGTTAAATAAGACTTTTGTAATATTGCAGTATAAAAAATCATAAAAAAATAAGGTAACGATATAACAGTTGGGACAGGATTTTGACAGTTTGTTGTATTAGTGCGGTTTTTCATGCCTTACTTCTTCTTGGCGTATGTATGTTTAGGCTCTGAAACTAACGCCTTAACAGCTTTCTCAAATGAACCGTGTATTTTTAACTTTGGCTCATAGTGCTTGGCTCGTTTCTTGCCTTTCTTCTTTGCTTTCATTGCATTTCACTTATTAACTTATTCCAGTTCGCTTTATGCTCATATTTTAATGCTGCATCAGTTTCTAATAGGACAACATAGTTATTTATAAACTCCGCAGTATTTTCAAGTAATCTTAAATAGTATTTCAGAGAGGGCATAATACCATTTACAATAAGCTGACACCCGTGTACATTTTTTATCTTTTGTATCTCTGCCTGTATTTTATCCCACTCATCTTTTTCAGGATAGTCGGCTGTGGTGAGAATATAGTACCTATTAACGTGGGTAGGCTGAAATTTATCGTAAGCATCCTTTACCAGTTGTAAGGTAATGCTAATGCCATGTTTAACTTCTACCGCCTCAAAAGCCTTATTATCTTTCGTAACAATATCAATATCCCCAATTCTACCGCTTCTTAGGTCGGCAGAGGTATGACTTGCTATTGGCAGTAAGGTTTTGTCCTTAAATCTCTTTGCATCGGTCATTAGGCATTGATATATGGCATAGAAAGCCAATACAGGTAAACGTGCTTGTCCTTCTGCTGTATAATGGCTATTAAAGTGTTTTTCAAGTAACTCCAAAATCAAACTAATAGAAAGTGCCGAAGGTTTCGCCAATTCTATTATCTGCTGGTTTCTCTTTATGATAAGCCCCTGCAAAATATAGTTAAGATATTTCGTACAATCAGCACCATTTTGAATGTTATCTACAAGTAATAGAAAAGAGGTTTTAAGTTCTTTTGGTGTAATAGCACCCGTATAGCCTTTTAAGAATGGTGTCTTTTGTTCAAATGAACGGGTAAGCCAACCACTTGAAGCCATTGCGGGGAATTTGCATTGCTTCATAAATGGGGTAATATTGCTTTGGTCAAATGTTCTACCCGCATAGCCGTTGGCAATACTATCCTGATGGTTTCTTATGTCCTGTTCAGGATGGAGTATTTTATAAACCAATGATGTTATAAAAACTGACATTGCAGCTTTTCTTTTCTCTGAATATTTCAGTAGAATATCTAAATGGCCCGTTTCATCGCTCTTTAAATCGGACGTAATTTTATCGCCTGAGCCAATGACTTCAATAGCATCATCGTATTGCTTTTTTAAAATATCGGGGGCGGTAGTCATTACAGAAGTTGCTCTTTAATTTGCCTTGTAATTTCCTTAATCATTGGAATACATACGCTATTGCCGATTTGCTTATATAATTCTCCTGTGTTTGGTATCTTAACAAATTCATCAGGAAAGCCCATAATCCTGTAACATTCAAGGATAGTAAGTTTACGTACTTGCCCATTGTGATAAATCCAAAATCTGCCTGAGCTCTCTTGAGAAGGTAATGCAGGGTGCAAGCCATTAGTAGAATAAATACGGTTAGGCTGCTTATGTACACGGGATAAATTTTCAGTCCCTGGTCGTACCCCCGCTACTCTGATTTTCTTATTACGATACCCAATAAATATTAAACCGCTTTCTTGTACCCTGTAATCATTTAGAATAGTGTAAGGCTCATTCAAATACTCATAAGGCACATTTTCCTCTAAAACATCTTTTAGTACGGGCTTAGGCTTTGTTTTTAGTTTGGTGAAATCAAACATCTTTTTTTTGTGAGCAATGATAATAACCCTCTCTCTGTTTTGCGGTACACCAAAATCAGAGGCGTTAAGTAATTTCCATGATACCTTATAGCCTATCTTTTCTATCTCGCTGATTATAGTCTTTAGGGTATTGCCCCCGTCATGGTGTATCAGGTGCTTGACATTCTCCAAAAAAACCACTTTAGGCTTTCTTAGTTCAATGATATTTAAAACCTTGTATATAAGCGTACCCCGTGAATCATTAAAGCCTTTCATCTTACCCGATATGCTAAACGGTTGGCAAGGGAAACCGCCCGTTAAAATATCATGCTTGGGGATAGTGTTTAAATCCAGTTTAGTTATATCACCTTCGGGTGTTTCGCCAAAGTTTAATTCATAAGTGGTTTGAGCATACTGATTAAATTCAGATGTAAACACACACTTGCCTTTTAATTGCTGCATTGGTAGTCTAAAGCCACCAATCCCCGCAAACAAATCTATAAAGGTAAACTCATGTTCTTTGGGGGTAGGGAAGGGAATTTTTGGCTCTAATTTCGACAGTCTTTTTTTGCTGCCTGATTGGAGTGCTGCCTGTATCATTTTTTCACTAATTGATTGTAAGTTAATCTACCTTCCATTTGAGTAAGTGAAAGGCTGAAACGCTCTGTATCGTTTACATTGCGAGTATTAAAGCGGTAAGCGAACTCATCGCAATACCTGTTAAGATGCTTTGCACTAACTGAATGATAGATACCATAAACACCTCTTTTAAATAATGACCAGTAGCCCTCTAAACCGTTTGTATGGTGTCCTTTTTCGTTCACAAACTCATTTGCATTGTGCTTTACAACCTCGTGCTGATATTCCTTTGAGAGGTTATTATATGCACCCCATTCATCGGTAACTATTATTGCACCCTTTTGTACCATTTCTGCAATTATAGGCTTTAATGTCGTTGCTTTGGTATCTGACACCACATTATTTTTTACCTGCCCTTCGTTCATAAGCCCGAAAACTGGTGTCTTATCCTTTACACTTCTGCCCTGACTTTCTTTTACTTTCTTATCGGCGTGGCGGTTCTTATTCTTACCACCCATGAAAGTTTCATCAGCCTGTACAGTACCAGTTAACATTTGAGGGTTCTTATCTCTCATACCCTCTCTTATCCTATGTAACAAATGCCATGCTGTTTTCTGTGTGCAACCTAAGTCCCTGCCTAACTGGTGAGAACTGATACCTTTTTTGTGGGCGGTTGCTAAGTAGATAGCAGCAAACCATAAGCTAAGAGGTATTTTTGTGTTCTCAAATATCGTACCCGAAATAACAGAGAACTTTTTATGACATTCTTTTTCAGCACACTTGTAACCCCTGTTAGTGTTGTAAGGCTTTTTCATACTGCCACAATGAGGGCAAGTTGGCTTACCGTTCCACCTTTGTTGTATCAGGTATTCTATGCAAATCTTTTCGTCTTGAAAGTGCTTTAGTAGTGCGGGTAGAGATTTAAATTTCAATTCCATAATGTTGCTTTTGTTTGAGAGTACAAATATACATCATGTCCCAACACAAACCTAATTTTAAATGTTAAATTTTCATTTATTTTGTTAAATTTGTGTCCCAACTGTTATATCGTTACCTACATTAATTCTCACTCTTTATCGGAATCCCCTAAAGACCCCTCCTGAACAGAACGCTCGATGATTTTTTTTGAGAGACCTATGGCAAGGCGTTTCTCATGCTCCTCTTTTGTCATTCCATTTTTCTCTCTTTCAGTAAGGCAATCCCAAAAATCATCACTTAACACAACCACTATACCCATTGGGTTTTCTTTACTATACATTTGATATGGTTATACTATACAAAGTTACGAAATTTTAAGATAAAAAACTGTAACACTTAGCCGTTTTATTTGCAGGTAATAAGCAATTACAGGCCATATAAACAACTATCTATAATAGCCCGATATATTCTATTGCGCCAGTATTAGCTCTTTGTAATGGCTTAGAAATAGACTGTCATTATACTGTCTCACGAAATAGCTTTTTTACACAGTGGTTGCGGCTTTGAATTACGCCCGATTGAAAATAAAGTACTACTGCCCACGAACTCACGAAAAAAAATCATAACACACTGATTTTATTAAGGTTCTATCAAAACGCTATGGAGGGGTTGTTATAACCCCACATTTCTATCATTATACAGGTAAGATAGCAGACACAAATCAAAGAACAAACCCATATAGTTAGCTGGGCAATTTCTTGATTAATTGATATTTGGCCACATTTCGCAGTTGAAAAAAGCACAACATAATTAAGGGGCTATATGGCATATTTAGCCCAAATCAGGTTAATTAAAATTTGCTATTATAATAATTATTGATTTTAGGCAAAATTGCCTGTATCTTATACCAATAGAGGGCTACAACCGTTTTTTGGATGTTTTAAAAATGCCAAAAATATGCTTTTTAAACGTCAGATAACATAAATTCAACTCTTGGCATAATGCGTTTTCATATTGGGAAAAGTAATCAGCCCTTCCAGTATGCCCCATTTTTTCAGAATACCTTAACCTTTGTTACTCTATTGTTACTTATAGATAAGAAAAGAGCCACAAACTATTGATATTTAATAGCTTATGGCTCTTATTTGGTAGCCCGTAGGGGAATCGAACCCCTGTTTCCAGGATGAAAACCTGACGTCCTGACCCCTAGACGAACGGGCCAAATTTTTTTTGGAGGTGCAAAGATAACGGAAATATTGAAAGATGAAAATTAGTTGATGGAATATGTTTCGACAGTCAGTCTGAGCTTATCGAAGACCTAGTAATGGAAATCATTTCGACAAGCTCAATGTGACGCAATACAGTCAGTCTGAGCTTGTCGAAGACCTAATAATGGAAATCATTTCGACAAGCTAAATGTGACGCACTGATATAAGTCTGAGCTTGTCGAAGACCTAGTAATGGAAATCATTTCGACAAGCTCAATGTGACGCACTGCTGTCAGCCTGAGCCTATCGAAGGCATACAAAATAAGCTAAAGATTCTTATACAAACCGCTCGCCTTTCCTTGCCTTTACTTCATTAACGAAATTTCTTATCTGCTGCTCGTCCTGTTTTTTGCATATCAGCAATATATCATCAGACTCCACCACTATATAATCTTCGAGCCCTTCAATAACAGCCAGCTTATTTTTAGGCACATGCACTATGCAGTTATGCGATTGGAACAACAATACATTTTTGCCTACAACGGCATTTTTCTCTTTATCCTTGGGTATATGCTGGTAAAGCGAGCCCCATGTACCCAGGTCAGACCAGCCGATAGCGGAACTGCGGACATAAACGTTCGACGCCTTTTCCATTACCCCATAGTCAATAGAAACACTTTTGCAATGGACATAGGCTTTATCAATAAACTTTTTTTCATCGGGGGTATTATAAACGCTTTGCCCTTCTTTAAACAAGTCGGCAACTTCGGGAAGGTACTGTTCCAAAGCCTTGATAATACTCGATACGCTCCAGATAAATATTCCCGAATTCCATAAAAAGTCCCCGCTTTGAATAAATGAAACAGCCATATCGTGGTCCGGCTTTTCGGTAAAAGTTTTAACTTTTTTTATTCTTGTATCCTTCTCTGTAACCGGGGATTCCTTAAACTGTATATATCCATATCCTGTATCGGGCCGCATGGGGCGTATGCCGATGGTAAGCAGGCAATCTTCAGAAGCTGCCTTTTCGTAACAGGCGTTTATGGCTTTTAAAAATGTTCTTTCCTTCAATATAAGATGGTCTGACGGCGCCACCACGACAAGGGCTTTAGGGTCCTTTAGGTTTATTTTGTAAGAAGCATAGGCTATGCAGGGGGCAGTATTCTTCCTTAGAGGCTCGCAGATAATATTATCGGGAGGTAAATCGGGCAATTGTTCCTGCACCAGCTTTTTATATGACTGGTGAGCAACCACAAAAATATTTTCAGGTAAACAAAGCTGGGTGAAACGGTCGTAAGTTTGCTGTATAAGAGTCTTGCCAATGCCCAGCACATCAATAAATTGCTTAGGGTGCTTTGTCCTGCTCATAGGCCAAAAGCGGCTCCCTACGCCGCCTGCCATTATAATGCAATAATGGTGTTTATCCATATCAGGCTTTAAGCTTTTGAAGTGCGTTTTTCAGCCTGGCAAATACATCGCTAATGCCCTTGGTTTCGGCAGTGCCCACTGATAAACGAAACCAGGTGGAATCGGCGGATGCGCCAAAAGCATAGAATGGAACCAGCGCCACCGAAGCCTCGTTGAGTATATATTGCATCACATCTTCTCCCTTGGTTATTACTTTGCCATCGGGTGTTTTCATTCCGGTAAGGTTAAACTGAACCGTAAGGTAAATGGCAGCCTGCGGGGTAATGGCATCAACTTTAAAGCCTTCTTTTTTCAGTTGTATGAACCCTTTGTAAAAACTATCGAGGCGCTGTATCAATTCTTTTCTGAAGTTTATCATAAAGGCATCAATTGCGGTTGTATTATCTAAATACTTTGCAACAGCCACCTGTTCAGCCTTAGGCGCCCAGGCGCCCACATGGCCGATAATGGATTTCATTTTATCTATTATCTTTTTGTTGCCCATAGCCCAGCCCACACGAACTCCGGTGGCGGCAAAAGCTTTTGAAATACCGTCAACAAATATGGTATAGTCGCGTATTTCAGGGCAAAGGGAAACAGGGTTGTAATGCTTTACATCGCCAAACGTAAGTTGCCAGTAAACCTGGTCGTACAGCAAATAAACGGGTTTCTTTTTATCGCCCCTGCGTTTATTTTCATCAATAATAAGATTGCATATTGCTTCGAGTCCTTCCCTGGTAAATACTGTGCCGGTAGGGTTTAAAGGAGAGCACAAGGCTATGAGTGTTGCCTTGCCGATATGCGGCTTAATATCATCGGCTGTAGGCATGAAGTTATTTTCAGGACGGGCATCTACCTCGATAGGCTTGCCGCTCACAAGGTGAACATAGTGGTTATTATTCCACGAGGGAACAGGATATATAACATATTCCCCGGGATTGACCAGGGCACGGTAAGCCGCGTAAATAATTGGCCTTGAACCGCCGGCAATAAGTATCTCCGATTGGGGTGAATATTCAAGCCCAAGAGTTGCGGTTAAAAAGCGGGCAACCGATTGCCTCAGCGTCAGCACTCCGTCAGCCGGCGGATAATTAGATTGATTATTGTTATACGCCGCTATTATCTCAGCCTTCAGTTCATTGGGCAAAGGGAAAATTTCAGGATTGAAATCGCCGACAGTAAAATTATAGACTTTCTCGCCTTTTCGAATCTTCTCGTTTACTTCTCCTGCTATTTTTAGTATCTCTGAGCCGATAAGATTTTCTGCCATAGCGGAGACCTCTAAATCGCGGCTTTTGGGTTGTATCACTGTGGGTTCCATTACACTCGGTTTTTATGTCAGGCAAAGGTATGAAAATAATATATCGGTAATCAGTTGTTAGTTGTAACTTGTTTGTAATGAAGTGTAGTTTTTAATTTCAAAAAAGAGAGGGCAGGTTAAGGTAATAATGTAAGTAAAATATACTCCGGGCTTACAGTAAATAATTACTTCTTCTTCATTTTATACATGGGCGAATGAATGATGCCCATTTTTTGCAACCGGTGGGTAAAAGAGGTTTTAAGAACGCCGAGCCCATACGTTGTGCTGCGGCTAAAATTAATGGATGAGGCTTCCTTAAAATATTTAGTCGGGCAGGTAACCTCCCCTATCTGGAACCCGGCATAAAATATCTGGGATAACATCTGGTTGTCGAATACAAAATCATCAGAACAACACTCAAACGGTATTGTTTCGAGCACTTCACGCGAAAATGCCCTGTAACCCGTATGGTATTCCGACAGTTTTTGACCAATAATAATGTTCTGGGAAAGAGTAAGGAACCGGTTAAAAATATATTTATATACAGGCATTCCGCCTCTTAATGCGCCTTTACCCAATATCCTCGACCCCAGCACAACCGGGTATAGCTCCTGCGCAATAATATTTGCCATAGCCGGGATAAGTTTGGGAGTATATTGATAATCGGGGTGCAGCATAATAACAATATCGGCCCCCAGGGACAAGGCTTTATTATAGCAGGTCTTTTGGTTACCGCCATAACCCTTATTTTCTTCATGCCTTATTACATGCTTTATTCCTATCCGCCGGGCCTCCTCAACCGTTTTGTCGCGGCTCGCGTCATCCACCAGTACCACCTCATCAACTATATCAAACGGTATTTCCTTGTACGTTTGTTCAAGGGTGCGTTCAGCATTATAAGCAGGCAACACAATTACTAATTTCTTATTATAAATCATGATAAGGTAAAAGACAAAAATAAAAATTCCCCCTTTATCAATTAAGAATTAAAAATTAAGAATTAAGAATTTGGATATTATTCAGCTATAGAAATCATTTGCAATATTTCATAATATACCATTAGGGAATATGACAAAATGCACTTTGCGTAATACAATTGCAAGAAGCCCAAAGGGCTTCAATATGAGTAACCCCTGATGAAATCAGGGGTATGTACTATACTGAACCTTGCAACCCTGAAGGGGTTGAACGAAAAACAAGACGATAATACTTTCACACACATTCAACCCCTATTCAGGGTTGTTTCGGTGATCTGTTGTCATGTACCCCCGATTTCATCGAGGGTTACTCAAATTCAACCCTTTCAGGGTTGTGAAAAGTGCATTTTGTCATACACCCAAAATTAAGAATTAAGAATTTGGGACTTTTCAGGTATCTTTACGCCGCATGAAAGTATTATACCGCTATATGTTAAAGTCGTTTATCGGGCCATTGGCATTGACCCTTGCCATTGCCCTTTTTGTGCTTCTCATGCAATTTATCTGGATATACATTGATGACCTGGTTGGAAAAGGCCTTTCCACTTATGTTATTGCCAAATTAATGTTGCTGGTTACTTTTACCGTTGTGCCCTTAGCCCTTCCCTTAGCCATATTACTGGCTTCCATTATGACATTCGGCAACCTGGCCGAGAACCATGAGCTGGCCTGTATGAAAGCGGCAGGGTTATCATTGCCCAAAATAATGTCGCCTGTTATAGTCCTCATATTTATTGTTTCGCTGGGGGCATTCTTCTTCGCCAACAATGTGCTGCCCTGGGTTAACCTGAAAAAAGATTCGCTGCTATACGATATACGCACTGCCAAACCGGCGCTGAACATACAGCAGGAAGTTTTTTATAATGGAATTGAAGGCTACAGCATAAGGATAGAAAAAAAAGACCAGGACCAGGAAACAATTCATAATATAATTATTTACGACCACAGCGACCCTGAAAACAGGCATGCTGAAGGGGGGGATAACAAGGTTATCCTGGCGAAATCGGGGAAAATGAAAATGTCAACTGACCAGCGTTACCTGGTATTGGATTTATTTGATGGCAATGTTTACGAGGAAATGGTGGATAACAGCGACTACAGGATTACGCACCCCATGACTATAAATAACTTTAAAAAGCAAACCGTTTATCTCGATTTATCCGATTTCAGGTTTAGCCGCACCAACCAGGAGCTTTTTAAAAATAATTATGAAATGCTTAATCTTAAGCAGCTTAAGGCCACAGCCGATTCAATGAGCGTATATTTCGAAAAAACCAAAAAGCAATTTTACAATGACCTTACCCTCACATACCTTAATAAGTCGCGCATTTTCCAGCATGCGCTTAAAGACACCGGCAATACATCCCTGCTTGAAAAAACAAACATTATGGAGATTGCCATTAATAACGTGCGCAACGCGAAGGATTTTATAAACGGAAACAGTGAAGCGCAACATGGTACAAACATTGACATCCTGAAAAGAAGAATTGAAATGCACAGAAAATTCACTTTCGCATGCGCCTGTTTTATATTATTCTTTATCGGCGCTCCTTTTGGTGCAATAATTAAAAAAGGCGGGCTCGGAATGCCGGTAGTTGTATCGTCAATATGCTTTATTCTCTTTTATATAATGACCATTATCGGCATAAAATCGGCCCAGGAAGGAGTTATGTCGGTTCCTGAAGGTTTATGGATGCCGGCTTTTATACTTGCGCCTATAGGAGCATTTTTTACGTATAAAGCCTCCATGGATTCTTCCCTGTTCGACATTGGCACCTATATCGGCATTTTCAATCGCCTGCTGGGAAGAAAACTGCCAAATAATTAACTCTAATGGCTAGGTAAGTTGGGTGAAGCGAAATCCCGACGTTTTGAATCGGAGGAGTAAGTCATAAGAGATACTGAGACTGCCGCGTCCGCATTTTATTTTATTGGATAGCGGACTCGCAGTTGCAATTTGTAGTGGGCTAAACTCATAACTCAAAACGGGAATGGTCCCGCAATTCCGCAGAAATGCGGAATGCGGGATGGTCCCGATAGAATAAAGGTCGGGATTGCACAATTTTAAAGGAAGCAACATATATTTATTTCATAAGGAAGCCAGGTTGTTAAAAATAAAATAAATATTTTGTGCTTTTATTTTAAATAAAATGTTTATCTTTGTGTTGTAAACCACAAATAATGCTAAAAAAATTATCCGCAACATTAAAAACCCTCATAATCAATGACATGCAGTTTTATATACCACTTAAATTTCCGCAGAAATCCGCAGTTTTCCGCAGAATTTTCAGCAAGAGCTTTTTGCTTTTTTATTGTTTCTGCTATTCCAAACTCTATATTCGTTTATCCGGCGATAGACAGGCACTCATACTTTTTTGCCGGGGGGGAATATTAATTAGGAATTATTCGTATATCTATTATTTATTTTGGAACTCATGAGGGCTTACGCCGTTAAAAATCAGGAATGGAAAGGACAGGGGGAGGGGGATCCAGAAAATTACGGACAATGTGTAAATTATTGATAATCAATTATATACAAAAACACCTTAGTGACAAATAGGGACATTTGAGGACAAATGTTAAAAATTTGATGATTTGATAATATGATAATTTGATAATGAAAAAACCCTTTGCGGACATTGCGTAAACCTTTGCGCACTTTGCGGTAAAAAAATTTGATGATAAAAATGAAATTACTCTGTGAATCTGTGGCTAAAAAACTTGAAAATTGGTTGCAAAAGTATGCAACTGGTTATTCCTGTAAATGAGGGTTTTGCAAAAAACCACCCCCTCCAAACCTGCAATTTTTACCTGTTTTTTGCAATTATGATAAAAATAAAAAAAGAAAGAATTCCGTCATTCCTAATTGCTAATTCCTAATTAACCTTAACCTCAACCTAAGTATATTTGAATTTTAATAACAATAGATTATGAAAATAGCATTGATAGGATACGGGAAAATGGGAAAGGAAATTGAAAAAATTGCTCTTTCACAAGGCCATGAAGTTGTATTGAAGATTGACGAAAATACTCTTGAAAACTTCACCCTTCAGAACCTAAAAAAGGCAGATGTTGCCATTGAGTTTACCACACCCGGAACAGCGGTAAACAATATACTCAGGTGCTTCGAATCCGGGCTACCTGTTGTTTGCGGAACCACGGGATGGCTCAACCGGTTTGATGAAGTGACTAAAATCTGCAAGGAAAAGAACCAGGCCTTTTTTTATGCCTCGAACTATAGCATTGGAGTAAACCTTTTCTTTAAGCTGAATGAATATCTTGCGCAACTGATGAAACCATACGCGAATTACTCTCCGTCTATTGAAGAAATACATCACATTCATAAAAAAGATGCTCCAAGTGGCACTGCCATAACACTTGCCGGGGGACTTATAAAGAACCATAAAGGCTTAAAAAAATGGGCGTTGACAGAAAATGCTGGTGCAGGCGACCTGGCCATACTCTCAAAACGGGAAGGAGAAGTGCCGGGAACGCATATCATTAAATATACATCATCTTGCGATGAAATTACCATAAAACATGAGGCTTATAGCCGCAGTGGTTTTGCCGAAGGCGCGGTAATTGCCGCAGCATGGTTAATCGGCAAAAAAGGCGTTTTTGGCATGAATGACCTGCTTGCTTAAATATAATGGAACGCAGATAACGCTGATGGTTATGATAAACATTGATAATTAAATAATAATACTTCATAAAAAATCATCATTTGACCGGAAAATCCTATTTAACCTCAAACAATCAGCGTCATCAGCGTTCTATATTACCTCTGATGATTACGAAAAATAACATAATTTAACAGCCTCTATTTTATAGTTTGCTTCTATCTTTGACATTTACCAATTAATATATGCTTCACATTCAGCCTGTTATTTATGTAATAATCATTGCTACCGCTGCGGGGCTCTGGAAGGTATTTGAAAAAGCCGGTCAGCAAGGCTGGAAAGCTTTGGTACCTATTTACAACTATCATATCTGGCTAAAAATATTAAAACGTCCGTGGTGGTGGATATTCATCTTCCTGATTCCCGGTGTTGGTTTTATGATGATGATGGTAGTGAGCGGCATAACCTCGGATGCGTTCGGGAAGAAAAAATCATGGCAAATGATATTGTCAGGTATTTTGTTCTTTATTTTCCTGCCCTATCTCGGTTTCGGCAAGTCTGAATTTAAACTACAGGTAAAAGATAAAAAAGAAAAACCATCCATATTACTTGAATGGACAGAAGCCATTGCATTTGCGGTAATAGCCGCGACTATCATCCGCACCTTCTTCCTTGAAGCATACACTATACCTACTCCATCAATGGAAAAATCAATGATGGTAGGCGATTACCTTTTTGTGAGCAAGATTAATTATGGCGCACGCATACCCATGACGCCCATATCGTTTCCTTTTGTGCAAAGTACCCTTCCGTTTACCAAAAGCACAAACTCATATCTTGATTGGCTTGAATACCCTGCCCTGCGCCTGCCCGGTTTTTCGCATGTAAAGCGGCACGATATAGTAGTGTTTAACTGGCCTGAAGGCGATACTACAACTGCCAATATTGATAATCCGAGCTATTATGCCCTTTGCAGGGAATTTGGCAGGGACAATGTTTTAAACGACCAGCAACTTGGCGGAAGAGGTACGCCCGGCAAGGTAATTCCGCGCCCTGTTGACAAAGAAGAAAACTATATTAAGCGCTGCATAGGAACTCCCGGGGATACCTTAACCATAAAAGACGCCCAGGTATATATTAATGGCAAGCCTGATGACTTACCCGATGAAAGCCAGTATAACTACTTAATTACAGGAGATGGAGTCCCTGATGAATATAATTTACGCCAGGTTGACCCTGACGATTATACCAAAGGCGGACAGTGCGACATATCGTATAAAGGGCAAACAGTTATTGACAAAAACCTGCTTGATAAACTGGATATTACAGAACCGATAATTCCCATTGCGGCCGACGGCAGCTTCCTGCCGCTTGGCGACCCCAGGTATATTAACGCTACCAAAGGTTTTATGATTACGCTTACGCGTAAAAGCGCTGAAGCGCTCAAAAATATTGATGGTATAAAATCTGTAAGCATTTTTTTACAGGACAGCACGAAACAATTTGACCAGAATATATTCCCTTCTTCTCCCGATTACAAATGGTATGTTGATGAATTTGGGCCGCTTTGGGTGCCAAAAGAAGGCAGCACCGTAAAGCTCGATACAAAGAATATTGCTTTTTACAGAAGGATTATAACCGCTTATGAACATAATACACTGGAAATAAGAGACGGAAAAATATTCATTAACAACAAAGAAGCTGACAGCTATACATTTAAAATGAACTACTATTTTATGATGGGTGATAACAGGCACAACTCTGAAGATTCACGGTTTTGGGGATTTGTACCCGAAGACCACATTGTAGGAAAGGCTTCATTTATCTGGATGTCGCTGAAATCGGGTGTTCCTTTCAAGCAAAAATTCCGGTGGAGGCGCTTCTTTACATTCATAAATTCAGAGGGTATTTCACGCTCTTATTTTATTTGGTTCCTCGCTATAGTAGTGCTTGGATTCGGGTATTCTTCCATAAAAAACAGGAAAAGCGGAAACACTGAAGAGAATAAATAAAATTTATTTACGGTAAACTATATACATACACATTGTTATCTGATGCGCCGGTAACAAGGTAAAGCTGTCCGTCATTATTCATATCGGCAATGCTGAATTTAGTATTACCATACAGTGGAAATCCACTGCATATATTACCCTGTGAATCCCACATATAAAGCTTGTTCTTTTCCGCGTCAATCGCGCCAATTCTGCCCTTACCATCGGAATAGGTAAACGCAAGCAAACCGGACTTCAAGGAATCCCTCTCGCTGAAATGAAACAGTAATGTTTTATCGGGACTATAAGCATACACATTGTAAGGTGTAAGGAAAACCATATCTGTCCTGCCATTGCCTTCAAGATCAACTGGTACAAAATCAGTATTACGAATATTATCTTTCAGATACTCTACACGCGTTAAATAATCCGTAAGGCTTAACTGGTAAACTATACCCGTTGAATCAGCAGCAAACAGGTATGTCTCCGATGCATTCTTTCCGACAGCAATATTAAAATGTGAAATATGTTTCGGCAGCTTATTTTTAAATTGAAGCCTGCTCTTCCCCTTCCGGTCGAATGTATATACTTTTCCATTGTCATCAACAGCTATAATATAATCGGTTCCATCTATCTTTTCATATATCAAAGGGCATTTAACCTCTGCGCCGGTTTCTGGAACTTTCCAGTCTTTAACGCTTTTCCCGGCGATATCATAAACTCTTATCTTATTGTCGCCACATGGTACAAATATCCTGTAGTTCCTTTTTTCTTCATAATCAAACAATGATAAAGGCGCACTGGCTTTTGAAGGAATATGAATAGGAAATCCATATAAACTCTTACCCGTCCTGTCGACAACATTTATATCGCTTTGGGTATTGAACAAGTATTGCGATTTCCCGTTTTTCAATGCATCAACTGCATAAACTTGCCCCATAATCCTCTCTTTCATCTCCTTTTTCCAAAGTATATGGCCTGTATTGGCAATCAGGTAAATATTATCCGCTTTATCCTGTGTAAATACAAATTGGCATTTGGTTTTTTTATCAGTCACCCACATGGGTGGAATTGCTATTGAAGTATCAAGCGCTATTTGCCACAAAGCTCCTGCCTGTTTCTTGTATTGCGGATTACGCTTAAAATAAAAATTGGTATAATACATCCCCTGCATATAATTAAACTGAATGCCTGTTGCCTGGAACTTTTTTGTAATGTCACTATGTTTCTTTACAGCATCGGCATAAGGTTTATCAAGATATTGCTCATACAGCATTGGCGAAAGTGCCACATTATTGTAAACATAAATTGCCGATTCATTTTCAATATGTTCCCTGGTAAACGATTGATAATATTCATCTTTTGCAAGAGTATTTCCGCCTTCATATTTATTAATAAACAGTTCAAGCGCCTGCGCATTATTTGCAAATACAATATAATTTTTAATATCGGTGTAATAAGTTTTCTTAATTGCATCAAAAGTCCCTCCGAGAAGGTTTGGCAGCATATTATCCAGGCTTATATAATGTATATCGTGGTCCATATACTTATATGTCTCAAAATGCTTTGCTTCCTCTCCTTTAACAGTATCCGACATCACCCCTAACTCACGCAAAGCTTCTCCGGTATTATTAGTTCCTATAATGGCATAAGTATCATTCTGCAAAGTTGTGTCAGATGGCTCTGTTATAACAAGCGCTATTTCATTATCCAACCATGAATAGAAATTCTTTTCTACATTAATCCCGTAATCCTTTTCAATCTGGCTTACCCATTCATTATGTCTTACAGCCCTCCTGTGGAGGCCCATGTATTTTCTATAATCCTTTATAAAAGTCCTGGGATCACTGATTTCAAAGCAGCTCATAAATGAAGTATTTGCAGGAATTATTGTTGGCACCCTTGTCTCCTGTGGCGATTGGTGGTTAAATAAGCTTAAGAACTGGGCGCCCGAACTGTCAACCGAAGTAAAACCATTCATTATAACTTCTTCCGGGGCCAGGGAAATATCAAACCCCGTCCATTGAGCGAAATCCTGTATTGAGGATACGTAGGGATAGAAGTCTTTAGCCATAAAAATAACTGCGGCGTTATTTAATGTTCCGTAATTGATAAATAGTTGCGCTATAGGTTGTCCGCTGGAAGCATTAAACACTTTTGTAAACTGGGTATTGTCCATTAACGATATGCCGGATTCCATTTGTCTTAAGGATTCCTGCACTAATTCAGATTTAAGAGAGCCGATAAAAATCCCTTTGTGCACGGCATAATAAAAATCGTTTTTACCGGGTTGTTTAAGGCAATATTCAATAATTCCATCATATTGGCTTTGAGTAATTGAACCTTTTTTACTTAATGTTTCCATATAAGAATGAAGTCCTTCTTCCTCCCTGGTATTTGGAATAGCACAAACAAAAAGGTAATCAAAATGCTCCATGCCGTTTTTGTGCGCGGAAATAAATATGGGCTGGCTTTCAACAATAGCATGAACTTTAGGGTCTTCACCCACAAGGGTATCAAGGTACCGGATATTCCGGTCCAGTTCACTTATTGATTCTGTTCCCAACATGTCTTTCCAGATAAGATTGGTTTGTGAAATGCCATTCCATAAAGGGTATGTTTTACGGCTCTCGAAAATAAATGATGCATCAATGGGAATTGCAATAATGGCAGTATTTGCCAACACTTCAGATTTTCTGAGATGGAGATATTCATACAGCATCGCCGCCAGGAGAACAAGAACAGTAACTAAAACAGCCAATCTTTTTTTCATACTTTCAGTGCTGGTGAAAAAGGTCCCATTGTACCAGTTGAAAACTATTCCTGTGGTGTTCAGTAACACCATACTTGTCAATAGCTTCCCTATGGCTTTCAGTACCGTATCCTTTATTTTTAATCCAGCCGTATCGCGGATGCTGCTTATGCAATTGCTTCATATAATCATCCCTGTATGTTTTAGCGAGAATAGATGCGGCAGCTATAGATGCAAATTCTGCGTCACCCTTTATAATGCACTTATGGGGAATGCCCGGGTAATTCTTAAACCTGTTGCCATCTATCAGGAGCAGTTCCGGTTTGCATGCGAGTTTTGCAATGGCTTTATGCATGGCCAGGAATGAGGCATTGAGAATATTTACTTCGTCTATTTCTTTACTGCTCACTTCTTCCACTGCAAAAGCTATGGCCTCTTTTTCAATAACATCTCTCAACTTATTACGATTGGCTTCGGTTACTTTTTTAGAGTCGTTCAGCAAAGGATGATAAAAATCTTTATGCAATATAACTGCGGCGGCATACACAGGACCTGCAAGGCATCCGCGGCCTGCCTCATCGCAACCTGCTTCTACCAGCTTTTCATCAAAGTATGCTTTCAACGGCATCCGGCTAATGTTTTTTCAATTGCAGCCCATGTCAGGTTAGCCGTTCTATCCCACGTAAATACATTTTTCCTTAGCCTCGCTTTTTCAATTAAATTTTGTCTTGTCTCAGTATCCATTAATATTTTGGTCATTCCTGCAGCAATTGAATCAACCGAGAATGGGTCAACGAATAAAGCTGCATCGCCCGCAACTTCAGGCATAGAAGTAACATTCGATGTAATTACGGGTATCTCACAATTCATGGCTTCCACAATGGGTATTCCAAAACCTTCGAAGTAAGATATATACGTTATTGCAAATGCAGCCCCGACAACTTTGCATAATTCGCTTACTTCGAGCCTGCCGGTAAAAATCACATCCTGTTTGTATTTCATTTGTTCATAAATAGCCATCATTTCACTGTTCTTAAAATAGGCAGGGCCAACCAGTATAAGTTTTATATCAGACAATGTGCTTTCTTTCATTTTATCAAAAGCCTCCAGCAACCTTTTTACATTTTTACGCGGATGCAATGCGCTTACATAAATAAAGTAATTTTTGCCTTCGCTGTACTTCTTCTTCACTTCTGTTTTTTCTGCTTCGCTTAATTTACGGTAAGCTTCATCAGCGCCATTATAAACAACGTCAATTTTTCCTGGGTTAATGTTATATGTATTTATAATATCCTGCTTCGAGAATTCTGAAACTGTAAGTATCTGTTTTGCTTTATTGAGAAACTTGGGAAAGTAGTGTTTATAATACCACAATGCCATTTTAGGCAAATCTTCAGGGTAGTGCTCATAATTTATATCGTGCATTACAGGTATGGAAGGAGTATCGGCGCGCAAACTCAAAAATCCGTCTGGAGAATAAAACAAATCGGGTTTAGCCTGCCTTAGCAACCTGCCTGCCGAAAATTCAAACCACAAATAAAAGAGAATCGGGTGCCTTGCCTGTGGCATAAGCGATATAGGAGTAATGTTATCTGAAAAAATAAACTCCTCGCTGTATGGCCTGTCAAATAAAAAAAGGAATTGATGTTCAGGATGCGCGACGGTAATACGTTTTAATACGTTATAAGCATGTATGGCAATTCCTTCCATTTTGCCTTTAAGCAGCAGCCTTGTATTTACAGCAATTTTCACTTCTCCAATACTTTATAATTCATGCAAAATAGGGCGTATCGCTTCCATTAAAGAGGAATTGGATTCCATTAAAATACCTTTAACTCCCGCCTTTTTTCCCGCCAGCACATCCCTTTCCTTATCGCCTATGAAATATGATTTCTCCATATCAATTTCAAACCGCGCAATAGCTTTTTCTACCAACTCTGAATCAGGTTTACGGCAAATGCAGTTTCCATATTCAGGGTGGTGCGGACAATAATATATTTCTTTCAAATGAATTCCATTTTTCTTTAAACGGCTTTCAAGGTGACCATGCAGTTTCTCCACATCATCTATTGAGTACACACCTTTAGCAACACCGCTTTGATTTGATATTACAATAAGGAGGTAACCTCTTTCCTGTAAAATCTGCAATGCGGTTATTACATCGGGTAACAGAATAAAATCTTCAATTCTGTATGTGTACCCTTCTCTCTCAAGGTTTATTACCCCATCCCTGTCAAGTAGAACTGCCTTATTCATGATAAATGTGGAGAAATTTGGGTTATAAAAGCCATAAAAAAAGCAGGGTGTAAAGCGACTGTAAAAATCAACCCGAACAATCCTCCCCACAAATGCGCGTCGTGTCCGATGTTATCGTGGCCATGCCTTGCCATATACCAGGAATAGATTAAGTATAATGCGCCAAATATCCATGCCGGAAAGCTGAAAGGAAGAAAAATAAGCGATAGAGGAGCGACAGGGTCAATTATAATAAACGAGAATATTACCGCTGATACTGCGCCAGAAGCGCCAACTGCGGCATAAGCATAATTATCCTTGTGTTTTTCAAAAGCAGGCAATCCCGATACTATAATGCCGCCTATGTAGAGCAATACAAAATAGAATTCAGCTTTACTATGAAAATATGCAGGGAATTCATAATGCTCGAGCATGGAACCGAAAATATAAAACGAATACATGTTAAAGAATAAATGCGGTACGTTGGCGTGCAAAAAGGTTGATGTAAAAACCCTGTACCATTCATTACGGTTCCGGTGAACATTATATGGCCTGTAGAGATATTTTTCAAAAAAATTCCTGTCAGAAAATCCCATGAAAGACACTATGCAATTAACCGCTATAATAAGGTAGGTTACTTTTTCGTTCATAATTTTCAAAATTACTTGTTTTGATATTAGATTATCATGCTATTTTTGAGAATATATTAACGATTTTATGAGCAAGGAAATTATCGGCAAAACAGCGTTGGTTGACCTGCCAAGACTTGGTTTTATTGGCATTGCAGCCAAAATAGATACAGGCGCTTACTATTGTTCGCTTCATTGCCATCATATAGAAGTGCGCAATATTGAAGGGATAAATAAGCTTTGTTTCACTCTTCTCGACCCGACACACCCTGAATACAAGGACAAAGAAATTAAATTTAAGAATTTTGCGGAGAAGCAAATACGCAACTCTTTTGGAGATACTGAAAAACGTTTCATTATTCGTACTGCGTTGAGGGTTCATGGAAGAAGAATTAAAACCTGGGTTACATTGACTGACCGAGGAAGCATGAAATATCCTATGCTTATCGGCAGAAGGTTACTGAAAAATAAGTTTTTGGTAGATGTTTCATTAAATGAAATGACGCACTAAGGCTTCTTGAAATCCTGTTGTTTGGAATAATCCTTAGTGCTTGTTGGCTGGCCTCTCTCATTCCAGTAGCGCCAAACACCAACCATTTTTCCATTGTGGTTCTGGCCTTCATACATCTTTTGGCCGTTTTCAAAATAAACAACCACATTGCCTTCTGTCTGGCCATCAGTAAAGTATTCATCGCTGTTTAACTTTCCATCCGGATAAAAACTCTGCCATTCCCCGGTGCGCTTTCCATCTTTATAATTGCCTTGCATTTTTACCACTCCGTTAGGGTAACGGGTAACGCTTATTCCATCTTTAACCTGCGGGTTGGAAGCCACTGCAGGATGTTGCAGGCTGTCAATGTTTCTTACAGTGTCATGCGAAGGCCCGGTGTTTTGCAGCTTTTGAGACTCATTGGTATTCCTTTTACATGCAAAAAGCAATAATGTGCATAAAATAAGAATAAACGCAGGTTTAAGTAATGTATTCATCGGATATCAGTTCTTTCTTTCGGTAACAAATTCAATAAGGTTCATAAAGGCAGTTTTATACCCTGAATCAGGTAATTCATTCAGCATTATTTTCGATTTTTCCCTATAATCTGTCATAGTCTTTTTGGCATATTCCAGCCCGCCTTTCAATTGTACAAAATTAAAAACCTCTTCAATAACTTCAGGCTCCTTGCTCCTGTTTTTTATAAGGTTTATGATTCTTTTCTTCTCAATATAAGATGATTGCTGCAAGGCATAGATAAGAGGCAGGCTCATTTTCTTTTCTTTTATGTCGGTGCCGATAGGCTTTCCAATGTCCTGGCCGCTTCCATAATCCAGCAAGTCATCTTTTAACTGGAAGGCCATGCCTATCAATTCTCCCATTTCCCACATCTTTTTCACCACATCATCGCCCATTCCTACCGATAAGGCCCCGCTTGCGCAGCAAGCAGCAACAAGAGAAGCCGTCTTACAGGCAATTATTTCATAATATTCTTCTTCAGTTATATTAAGCTTTCTTGTCTTTTCTATCTGCAAAAGCTCACCTTCGCTCATTTTCTGGACAGCCCTTGAAACCAGTTCCAAAAGCTGGAACTCTTTATTGCCCACGGCAAGCAATAACCCACGCGATAAAAGATAATCGCCCACCAAGACTGCCACCTTATTTTTCCATAATGCATTAATGGAAAAAAATCCCCTGCGGCGATACGTTTCATCTACCACATCATCGTGAACGAGGGTTGCGGTATGCAGCAATTCAATCAGGGATGCGGCACGGTAAGTGGAATCACCCATTTTCCTGCCATGCAATCCTGCGGAAAGAAAAACCAGCATAGGCCTCATTTGCTTGCCGCGTCTTTTAATAAGGTAATAGGTAATTTTATCGAGCAAAGGCACCGAGCTCTTCATTGAATCTTTGAACCTGAGTTCAAATTCTTCAAGTTCATTACTGATTACCGGCCTGACATCATCCAGTGTTACCATCTCTTCAAATCCTCTTATACATTCAAATTTCTATTCCTATTACTAAAATATCATCTACCTGCTCAAGTGTACCTTTCCAATCATTCATTGTTTTTTCCAATATATCGCCCTGTTCCTTCATACTTTTATCCTGCATGGCCATTACTACCTCCTTTAAATGACGATACATGAATTTTTTACCTTTGGGACCACCAAACTGGTCGGCAAATCCGTCGGTAAATATATAAATCCTGTCTCCATTCTTAATAGCCGTTTTATGGAGCGTAAACTTAGTTTCTTCTCCTGAATACTTTCCAACCGGTATTTTATCAGCCTCAAATTCTTTTAATTCATACTTTCCGTTCATCCTGCATACTATCCATAAAGGGTTATTGGCGGCAGAAAATTCCAATGTTCCTTTTTCTTTATCGTGACGGCACAAAGTCATATCCATTCCGTCCTTGACTTCTTCTTTTTTCCCTTCTGGGTTCAGCGAATGTATTATTTCTTCCCGTAACTCATTTAATACTTCATCGGGGGTATGTATGCCTTCTTCTCCCACAATTTTATTTAATGACGATATCCCAAGCATGCTCATAAATGCCCCGGGAACACCATGTCCTGTACAATCGGCCGCTGCAAAGATTATCTCACTCCCGGATTCCATGCACCAGTAAAAATCACCGCTCACAATATCTTTAGGCCGGTAATAAATAAACGAATCGCGGAAAAGGTTACACCATTGTTCCGTGGTTGGCAGCATAGCATGTTGAATGCGGCGGGCATAGTTTATGCTGTCAGTAATATCCTTGTTCTTTTGTTCTACAATTATTTTCTGGTTTTCAACTACAATTTTTTGTTCTGTAATAATTTGCCTCGATTTCCTGATACGAAGAAGGTTCCTTAACAGCAGCCCCGTAAGAAACAGTACAACAACGAATGCTGCCAGGAAAACATTTCTTAATGCCCTTTCATGCCGCTGCTTTTCATCGGCTATTGCCTGGCGCTTTTCATCTTCGAGTTTCTCGGCCTGTTGTTTCTGCACATATTCATGGTTAAGTTCAGCGCGTATAAGTTTCCTCGCTTCCTCTTTATTTTCAAGGCTATCCCTCGCATCAATATACATTTTATAATAACTGAATGCTTTTTCCGGCTGGTGCATTTTATCGCATAACTCACTTAGCGATTTTGCTTCGTCCCTTACTTCTCTCATCAGGTGAATTTCTTTGGCAACCGTATAAGCCTCAATGCCATATTCAAGCGCTTTGGCATTATCTCCCATATTGGCATAAAGCTGGCTCAAACCTGAAACCACGTAAATTATACCCTCTTTGTCTTCATCCTGCTGCTGAAGCGAAAGAGCCATATTATAATACTTTAATGCCTTATCATATTGTTTAGTTTTACTATAGAACTCCGCTACATTGGTATAACTCAGTCCTATATTGCTGTTATTTCCCGCTGCCTTTATTTCCTCCATTGATTGCAATTCATATATTTCCGCTTTTTTATAATCACCGGCGCTGAGGTAAACATTACCAATATTGCCTAATATCTGGGCTACTTGCAGTCTTTTATGCAACCTGGTAAAAACGTCAAGGGCTTCCCGGTAATATTTCATGGCATTTGCCGAGTCATTCTTCTCATTATAAACAATGCCAAGGTTTCCATCAATTACCCCGGTTATATCATCCTGTTTTAAATACTTTGAATTAATCTCAAGCGCATTAAAGAAGATTTTTGCCGCCATAGCGCTTTGCCCCTCCTTTTGATATATGCTGGCTACAAGGTTGCATGCCCCAACGGCCTTCCTGTATTGCTTGCTTGTCATGGCTATATCTGTAGCAGTTTTATAGTATGTAAGTGCCAGGTCAAATTCACCGTTTACCTCGCATACACCTCCTAATAAAATATTTTCATAATATATTTCCAGTGAATCTTTCAACTGTTGCGCTATATGGAGGGCTTTCATCAGGTACTCATTGGCTTCTTCATATTTTATTCCGTCTTTGAAAATAATTCCCGCTGTCTTGTAAGTTTTTATAAGCATTTTCGATGCACCCTCTTTTTCGAAATAGTCAATGGGCTGCTTTA
This sequence comes from Bacteroidia bacterium, assembly GCA_052325425.1. Taxonomy (GTDB): domain Bacteria; phylum Bacteroidota; class Bacteroidia; order JABEUT01; family JABEUT01; genus JABEUT01. Next base: position 125,360 of record JBKQUY010000067.1, read on the forward strand.
TATACTCAATGGCGCTGTCATATTGCTCCGATTTTTCATAAATGACAGAGGCATTTAACATGCTTTCGGCTATTTTCTTCTGCGAGTTGACAGATTCCGATAAATGGATGGCCTGTTTTGAATAATTCAAAGCATCCTGAACACTGTCAATTACACTAAATGCAGAAGCTATGTTATTAAGAACAGTTATTTTTTCAGTATCAGATTTTGCTTTTGAGAAAAGAGATTTAAGTGAATCAACAGTATGTTGAGCTGAAGCGCTAAAAGAAACAGCTATACCACAGCAAAGGAGAAGCAGCTTTAAATTTTTTAATGTTATGCGTGTAAGATTTATCATTTTTTGTCTTTCTCTATTCATGTGTATAGATACGCTTAACTCTTCCCGATAATCCGGTCAATACCTCGTATGGTATAGTGTTCATCGCTTTTGCCATTTGCCGGAGCGCAGCAATGTTATCAAATATTATTACCTCATCTCCCTCATTCGCTTCAATTCCTGTAATATCAATCATACACATATCCATGCACACATCGCCTATAACCGGAGCCGGTTTGTCATTTACCCGCATCTGCCCTTTTCCGTTGCCAAGCTCACGCCCATAACCATCGGCATAACCAATTGCCACTGTAGCTATAACCGAATCGCGGGATAATATTCCTCTGCAATTATAACCCACTGTTTCACCTTTTTTCAGCTTGTTGATTTGAGAAATGGTTGTTTTAAGAACGCTTACATTCTCCAGTTTTTTCTGCTCTTCATCACTTGCTCCAACTCCGTACAGGCCAATGCCAAGCCTCACCATATCAAACTGCGCTTCAGGAAAACGAACTATTCCGGCAGAGTTTAGAATATGGGTCAACACAGGATGACCAAGGGTACTGCCTATTTTTTCACTCAGTTCCTTAAATCTCTTTATTTGTAAAAGCGTGAAATCTTTAAGTGCATCTGAATCGCTGGCAGCAAGATGCGAGAAGACCGATTGCACTTTGATATGGGGCAATTTCTGAAGTTCCCTTAACAGCTTATCAATTTCGGAAGGCTGGAAACCAAGCCTGTGCATGCCTGTGTCGAGTTTTATGTGAACCTGTAACGGCTGGGTTGAGCCGCTTCTTTTGACAGCTTCGGCAGCCATAGCCAAAACCCTGAAACTATATATTTCAGGCTCCAACTGGTACCGTATCATCGCATCGAAACTGCCTGGTTCAGGGTTCATCACCATAATTGGTAAAGAAATTCCCGAAGTTCTCAGTTCAATGCCTTCATCGGCATAAGCAACGGCAAGGTAATCGGCTTTATGATACTGAAGCACATTGGCAATCTCAAAACTTCCGCTGCCGTAAGAAAATGCTTTCACCATAGCCATAATGCGGGTACCGGGCTCCAGGTGCGAACGAAAATAATTCAGGTTATGGACAAGGGAGTTAAGGTTTATCTGCAAAACAGTTTCATGCGCTTTTTGCTGCAATGCCCTGCTTATCCTCTCAAACCCAAAACTCCGGGCGCCTTTCAGCAGTATGGTTTCATCGCGAAAAGTGAACTCATGCAGGCGGGATAGAAATTCGTTTGTATCGCTGAAAAAATGTTTTTCTAACTCAAATGCCCCGGCATGGCCTGAAATGGTTTTCCCTATTCCAATAAGGCGCGAAGGAGTGCGGGCATTTATTATTCCCGCCACTTTCCTGTAAACTTCCTGTTCGTCTCCGCCCTGTATAATATCAGAAAGAATAAGTGTTTTACGCTCATGCTGCCTTTGCTGGTTCAAAAAATCGAGAGCGACTGAAAGCGAATTAATATCGGAATTATAAACGTCATTTATAATGCTGCAATTATTAATACCATCTATCATCTCCATCCGCATTGCCACAGGCTGCAGGTTGTTCATCCGTTTGGCGATAACACTGTTTTCGTAACCTGCCAGTAACATATAAGCCCAGCAGTTTATGGCATTTTCTATTGAAGCTTCATCGGTAAATGGTATATTAACCGTAATATGCTCGCCTTTATAAGTTGCATTTAACCTTGTGCCATCCCGTTTGATAATCTCATGTACTTTAAATTCTGTATCCACCTTTTTTGACCAGCGGAACATTTTGACCTTCGACAGGGTTTTATCTTTTTTTATTTCTTCATCTATCTCCTTATAATCACAGCAATAAATAAGGGTTCCAGCGTTTTTAAACAACTTCAGTTTTTCCCTTATTTTTTGCCTTGCATCAGAAAAATTAAGCCCATGCGCCTCGCCGATGTTGGAAAACAACCCTATGGTGGGCTGAATAATCTTTTCGAGGTTTTCCATTTCCCCTGGCTGGGAAATACCGGCTTCAAATATTGCCATTTGGTGGGTATTATCCATTTGCCAGACAGATAACGGTACGCCAACCTGGGAATTATAACTGCGTGGGCTGCGGACAATCATCAAATCGGGTGATAGTAACTGGTAAAGCCATTCTTTCACAATTGTTTTACCATTACTGCCCGTTATAGCCAGGACAGGGATATGAAAATGGCTGCGATGCCATATTGCAAGCTCTTGCAGGGTTTTCAACGTATCGGGCACAATAATAAAAGAAGCTTCTTTAAATGCCGTTATATCAAATTCCTTTTCCACCAAAAACATCCTTACACCGCGCTGGTATAGTTCAGAAATATAGTTGTGCCCGTCATTCTTGGCAGTTTTAAGCGCGATAAAGAGGGTTCCTGCAGGCTGCACCAGGCTACGGCTGTCTATCAGTAATCTTTCAACCTTATTACTTTCATTTCCTGAAGGTTTTACCCCTAAGGCTTCTGCTATTTGCGAAAAGCTATATACCATTTTCTTGAAAATCAGTCCAAATATACTGAGGTTGAGGTTAAGGTTAAGATTTAGGTTGAGAATTGAGAAATGAAAGTGGAAAATGAATAGGTTTTATCATTCATAATTTGTAATTGTTGCCTGGGTTTACACATTTTTACACTTTTGGACTTATTTTTATCATAATCATCAGTGTTCCATTATTTACCCCAGGAAAACCCACCTCATTTGGCATAGTTCCTGACAAAATGTTAGTTTGGCATACTAATTGATACATTTAACTGTATAAACCAAGACAAAATGAAAGACTTTTTAGATAATGAGGCTTTACAGATATTGAGACTGGATAATATAAATGATGATTCTGAATTTATTCCCCTGTTGACCAACGAGGAAGAAAAGCGGATAAATGATGAAAAAATTCCCGATGAAATACCTATACTGCCTCTTCGCAATACAGTCCTTTTCCCCGGTGTGGTAATACCTATTACGGTTGGAAGGGATAAATCAATCCGCCTTATAAAAGACGCCTACCAGGGCAATAAAACTATTGGGGTAGTAGCCCAAAAGAATGATGCCATTGACGACCCTGGAGTTAATGATATTAACCAGACCGGTACCATAGCCTATATACTTAAAACCCTTAAAATGCCCGATGGCAGCACTACAGCCATTATTCAGGGTAAAAAGCGTTTCGAGATAACCGAGGTTTCGCAACACGACCCCTATCTTAAGGCCAAAGTAAAAGCCATTGAAGATATTCAGCCAGCCGAAGACGACAAGGAATTTGAGGCTATGGTTTCCTCCTTGAAGGACCTCGCATTGCAGATAATAAAGCAAAGCCCGCACATACCCTCGGAAACAAACCTTGCCATACGCAACATCGAGAGCAGCAATTTCCTGATAAACTTCATATCATCGAATATGAATGCTACGGTTGCCGAGAAACAGAAGATACTGGAAGAAGCCGACCTGAAAAAACGCACCATAATTCTGCTTTCCCATCTGAACAAGGAATTGCAGATGCTGCAATTAAAAAACCAGATACAATCGAAGGTTAAGGAAGATATTGATAAGCAGCAACGCGAATACTTTTTGCACCAGCAGCTTAAAACCATACAGGAAGAACTGGGCGGCGACACTTTTGAGCAGCAGATAAAGGAATACCGGAAAAAAGCCAAGGCAAAAAAGTGGGATAAGACCGTAGCCGAAGCATTTGAAAAAGATGTGCAGAAGCTGGAAAGGATGAACCCTAACTCTGCTGAATTCTCGGTGCAGAGCAATTATTTGGAATTGTTGCTTGAGTTGCCCTGGAACGAATATACCAAGGATAATTTCGATTTGAAAAGAGCTGAGCGTATTCTAAACCGCGATCATTACGGTCTTGAAAAAGTAAAAGAGCGCATACTCGAATACCTTGCCGTATTGAAATTAAAAGGCGACATGAAAGCGCCTATCTTGTGCCTGGCAGGCCCTCCGGGTGTGGGTAAAACATCATTGGGTAAATCAATAGCCACATCGCTGGGCAGGAAATATGTCCGCATGTCGCTGGGCGGTCTGCATGACGAAGCCGAAATACGCGGCCACCGTAAAACTTATATCGGCGCTATGCCCGGGCGTATTATACAAAACCTGAAAAAAGTTAAATCATCAAACCCTGTTTTTGTGCTTGATGAAATTGATAAAATAGGCAAAGATTTTCATGGCGACCCGGCTTCGGCATTGCTTGAGGTGCTCGACCCGGAACAAAACAAGGAGTTCCACGATAATTTTATCGAGGTTGAATATGACCTTTCAAAAGTCCTATTTATAGCTACCGCCAATAACCTTGGCGCTGTGCACCCTGCCCTGCTCGACAGGATGGAAATTATTGAAATAAACGGCTATACGGTAGAGGAAAAAATTGAAATAGCCAAGCGCCATCTTATTCCCAAGCAATTGGGCGAACATGGAGTGAAAAAGAATGAAATAAAGATATCGGATAGCGTGCTGGAAACCATTATTGAAGACTATACCCGCGAATCGGGCGTGCGTAACCTGGAAAAGAAAATCGCCCAGGTTGTCCGCCATGTGGGTAAATCAATTGCTATGGAGGAGAAGTATGAAATGGAAATAAAGAAAACCGATTTGGATAAAATCCTTTCACCGGCCCATCCCAAGGAAAAATACCAGGGCAATGATGTTGCCGGCGTAGTTACCGGCCTTGCATGGACACCCGTAGGCGGCGATATACTTTTTATTGAAGTGAGCCTTAGCCGCGGTAAAGGGCATCTGACCCTTACCGGTAACCTGGGTGATGTAATGAAAGAATCGGCTACGCTGGCGTTGGAATACCTGAAATCGCACGCAGAGGAGCTGAACATCTCTTATAAAGCTTTTGAAAAGTGGAATATACATATACACGTTCCTGAAGGAGCTACGCCGAAAGACGGGCCATCGGCTGGAGTATCCATGCTTACCGCGCTTACATCTGCTTTTACGCAGCATAAAGTACGCAGGAACCTGGCTATGACAGGGGAAATAACATTGAGGGGTAATGTGCTGCCCGTTGGCGGAATAAAGGAAAAAATTCTTGCCGCTAAGCGCGCAGGCATAAAGGATATTATTCTTCCGGCTGCCAATAAAAGGGATGTAGATGATATTAACGCTAAATACCTGAAAGACCTTAAGTTCGTCTATGTAAATAAGATGAAGGAAGTTCTTGACTATGCGCTGCTTGCAGAAGTGGTTAAGAACCCCCTGAAACTTGAGCTTGCATTTGAGGAAACGCCGGAAAAAAAGAACTGAATGCTGATGATTTGAATTTCTTTGCGCTCTTTGCGTGTATTTTACTTTGTGTCCTTTGCGTGAAATATTTCCCGCCGGGTTCGCAAAAGTTGCCGCAAGGTACGCAAAGGCAATTCTGGCTGAATCCGGAGTTCAATATTCAATGTTCAATATTCATTATTTAAAAAAATTACCTTTGTGCCTATTATGATGTATGTTACCCGACGTGAGCATTTTAACGCTGCACACAGAGTATATAACCCGAAATGGAGCGATAAAAAGAATTTCGAAGTGTTTGGCGTATGCGCCAACCCTAACTGGCATGGCCATAATTACGAAGTATTTGTTACCGTAAAAGGTAAAATAAACAAGGATACAGGCTTTGTGGTTGACCTGAGACTGTTAAGCGATATAATAAAGAAGAAAATAGTTGATAAAGTTGACCATAAGAATTTTAACCTTGATGTGCCTTTTATGAAAGGTATAATACCCAGTACCGAAAATATAGTCCGTGTATTCTGGGACCAATTGGAGAAACCGGTAAATAAGCTGGGATGCCGCCTGCATTGTGTAAAGTTGCAGGAAACAGAAAATAATGTTGCGGAATATTTCGGCGAATAATTCAAAACCCTGATGGCTGCAAAAAAAACTCCCGTAAAACCAACGATAGACGATGATGATGAAATCGGCTACGTGAAGTTAGATAAATACAACCACCGTCTTGTAAAGAGTGTGGCTGAAGGATACCACCACATGATTAAGGAATTGGGGGAAAACCCTGAAAGAGAAGGATTGCTTAAAACGCCTGAACGCGCGGCGAAAGCCATGCAGTTTCTTATGCACGGCTATAACATTGACCCTGCCGGGCTGATTCGTTCTGCTATTTTTAAGGAGAAATACAGCCAGATGGTTATAGTAAAAGATATTGAGTTGTATTCGCTTTGCGAACATCATATATTGCCATTCTTTGGTAAGGCGCATGTTGCTTATATTCCAAACGGTAAAGTGGTGGGATTAAGCAAAATACCCCGCGTGGTTGATGCTTTTGCCAGAAGGCTGCAATTGCAGGAGCGTCTTACCGACCAGATTCGCGACTGCATACAGGAAACTCTTGAGCCGCTGGGCGTAGCTGTGGTAATTGAGGCGCGTCATTTGTGCATGCAGATGCGGGGTGTGCAAAAGCAAAACTCTATTACTACCACATCGGCATTTACCGGGGAGTTTCTCGAAGACGAGAAAACCCGGGAAGAATTTATCCACCTGATAAATTCAAGGCTGCATTAAGATTTCAGATACCGGTTCTTCTTTACTGCTTAATAAATTTCACTACCTGAACCGAAGTACTTGTCTCAATTTTCAAAAAGTACATGCCCTGCGCAAGGTTGCTGACATCAATTGTGAATTGTGGATTGTGAATTGTAAATTGAGAATACATCTTTTCTCCCAGCATATTATAAATATTCACGTACCAGGTTCCATATCCGTAATTCGTAATTCCTAATTGAACGATAGCCCTATCGTGTGCAGGGTTGGGGTAAATGGATGTTCCGCTGCCATCATTGATAGTATTTACCAGGGTTATTGTCTTTATTGTAACAGTAAAGCTGGCAGTATCACTGCATCCATTGGCGCCTGTACCTGTTACCGTATAAGTTGTCTGTGTTGTGGGCGCAACTATGATTGTATCCAGGGTGCTGCCGGTACTCCATACGTATGAGGTCGCGCCGGTGACTGTCGCTACCAATGTATCATTATTACCTGGTAATATGGAGCTTTGTCCGCTGATACTTACAACAGGCGAAGGATTTACAACCACATTTACAGAGTCGGTATTACTGCAACCCGAAGATGTAGTTCCTGTTACAGTAAACTTTCCTGAGGCAGTTGGTGAAAATGGCACCCCATTGGAAATACCTCCCGACCAGCTATAGGAATCAGCTCCATTGCCTGAAAGTATTATTGCGCTACCCGAACAAATAGTATCATCAATTGGAGATGAGGTAATTGTAACAACAGGTATGGTATTTACAGTTACTGCTATAGTATCAGTATTCTTGCAACTGTGAGAATCAGTTCCGGTAACAATATAGGAAGCTGATGATGCAGGGATAAATGGTGTACCATTGGTAATTCCGCCTGACCAGCTATACGACACCCCTCCGTTACCTGAAAGCGTTACACTGGCTCCCTGGCAAACTGCTGCGCTGGCTGGCACTGAGGTGATAGTGATGGTTGGATTATCCACATTAATGGTAACAGAATCCTGGTTGCTGCAACCCGTAGAAGCAGTACCTGTAACATAATATTTGCCCGATGACACCGGAGTAAATGCAACTGCGTTAGTAATTCCTCCGGTCCAGCTATAGGATACTCCACCGCTTGCTGTTAGTGTAACTGAACTGCCATGGCATACAGAATCATTGGCAGGGGATGAAGTTACGGTAATAGCAGGTAAAGCTTTGGAGCTTGCTACTATGTTAACACTATCCTTACCTGAGCATCCATCAGTTGTACCTGTAACAACATATTTTCCCGAAGATGAAGGTGAAAATGGCATGCCATTAGTAATACCTCCCGACCAGCTATATGTTGCAGCTCCATTGCCTGAAAGGGTTATAGTGCCTCCTGTACAAACTGTATCATCAATGGGAGATGAAGTAATTGTTACTACCGGTATAGCATTTACGGTTACTGCAACAGTATCAGTATTTTTACAACTGTGTGAGTCGGTTCCGGTAACAATATATGAAGCCGATGATGCGGGGATAAATGGAGTCCCATTGGTAATTCCCCCCGACCAGCTATATGACACTCCTCCGCTACCTGAAAGCGTTACGCTGCTCCCTTTACAAACAGTAGCATTAGCAGGGACAGAAGTAACGGTGATTTTTGGCCGGTCAACGTTAATCCTGACAGAATCACGGTTGCTGCAGCCTGTAGAAGCAGTACCCGTAACATAATATTTGCCGGATGAAACCGGAGTAAATGCAACTGCGTTAGTAATCCCTCCCGACCAGCTATATGATACTCCACCGCTTGCCGTAAGGGTAACTGAACTTCCATAGCATACCGAATCATTGGCCGGTGATGAGGCGATAGTAATTGTCGGCAATGCGCCGGAACTGGTAACTACATTGACACTATCTTTACCGGCGCATCCATTAGCAGTGCCGGTAACAAAATACTTTCCCGATGAAGATGGTGAAAATGCCACTCCATTGGTTACACCACCTGACCAAACGTAAGAAGTTGCTCCATTGCCGGAAAGGATAATATTACCTCCGGTACAAACTGTATCATCAGTGGGAGATGAGGTAATTGTAATATGGGGCAATGCTTTTACTATAACAGAATATGATATGGTTCCGCCGCATTCTCCATTTATTGCCTCAAGGGTGGCAGTATAGGTACCTGCATTTTGGTAAGTATAAACAGGATTGGTAATGCCTGAAACAGTGTCGCTGGTGCCACCTGAAATATCCCCGAAATTCCATTTGTAAGTATTGCCTGAACTGCCGCCTGTAGTCAAGTTAGTGAACTGTGTAGGAGCGCCGGCGCATACCGTGTCAAATTTGAAATCAGGAACAGGGGCATTGCCCGAGCCGCTTACAATTACTGTATCAATGGTGTCGTTACACGATGCCGCATTAGCGTTTCCAATTATTACAGAATATTTCCCCGCACAACCGGCAGTTATGGTTTGTGTATTGCTCGGCCCCAATATGCAGGGGCCTGTCCAGTTATAAGTAGCGCCACCACCTGAAGCAGTTAAAGTAATAGGATTGCCGCATATGGAGGGTGAAGATGATGTAATGTTAAATGTTGAACAATTGGCAGCAAAATAAGCATACCCGAAATGCCCGCCCTGGCCACAATCAGATGCGATGACAATAACTGTAACACACTGGCCAATATATTTTTTTAATGATACATAAGAAGCTGTCCAGGGCAACCAATAACAAGGGCTCCCGTTCGTATCACTTACAATTTCATTCCAGCCGACTCCGGCGGTTTGTGTACCTGAAACAACAATATGATTACCGCAGTATGGTATGGTATCACCATTCTGGTCAAGTATGGCAACGCTAAAATATGGCTGCTGATGTGTACAATGAAGAGGGTCTTCCAATACTATGGCATAATTATAATAAAAATCCTCATTGGCAGGGGTCACTGTAAATTCTTGTTCTAAAATACCAACTCCAAAATTCGGTTCACCCTTAAGCTCTTGGCAACCATCGCCAACCATAGCTGAATATGTATAACCCGGGGGAACAACCGGAAGAACACCTCCGCCATTCTTTACAACAGGGTCAACTCCAGCCCCGCTCATCAGGGTTACCTGGTAATCCTTGCCGGTAGAAGCGTCAGGCCCTCCGCCTGTGGTGCCTGTACTAGCGGCCAGGACAGGTACGCTATATGAAAAAGCAGCAGGGCCACCGACACTGGGTGGATTGGTGCATGTCGGATTATCTTCAGATGAACAAGAGGCATAACCGGTAGTCCATGCGGATAATGTACCATTTTCAAAGCCGACATTATCGTAAGCAGGATTACAGGTCATGGTATATAATGGCCGATGGCTATGCTTATATAAAACTTCTGCCACACTTGAGGGAAACTCAGCTTCGGTTTCTTTAAACGTATGAAATAACTTAACATAATGAGCTTGCATTGCAGCTACATATTTCTGTTTCATCAAAGTATCCGGGTCGGGATGACTCCTCAAATAATGGGATAATTTTCTTGAATTCCCTGATAATGTATCGGCATAATACTTCATAAAATCTGAGAAATCTACGTCTGACATTCCGGTTTCTTGCCTAAGCCCCGCAGATACCATATCTTTTATTTCTGATACTTCTCCTTCAATTTTTTCGAGCCGTTCAACTAATTCATGGCGGGCATGTTTATCAAGCGGGGCGGTAGTTTGAGCATGTAAATCCATAAAGCCCGATAAAAATATGCTGCAACCAAGCAAGCAAGCTTTTAGTTTGAGTGTACGGTATTTTTTATTCATGAGATAATAATTTGGTGAATGGACTTTAGCAAATATATAATTTATTTTGAAAAGCATATGTTAACGGTTTGTAAACCTTACTATACATGTATGGAGTAATAATATCGTTTATCGTATGCAATAAATGGCTGTTTTATGGGTTATTTAATGATAAAATTTACTATATTTGTTGTTATAATATGAAGAAAATCAAAGCTCTACTCGCGGCAGCGCTGTTTTGCGCTTGTAATGTTGTTAATGCCCAGGCACTTAAATACAGCAACGATTTTTTAAACATCGGGGTAAGCGCCAGGGCTTTAGCTATGGGCAATTCTGTTATAGCTTCGGTAGATGATGTTACGGCCGGGTACTGGAACCCGGCAGGATTATTGGGTATTAAGAGTAACCTGGAATTCTCATTGATGCACGATGAATATTTTGCCGGAATGGCTACCTACGATTATGCGGCTTTATCTTACAAAATAGACAGCAGCAGCATATTCGGCTTTACCGCAATACGCCTTGGGGTTGATGATATTCCCAATACTACCATGCTAATGTCATCGGGTAATATAAATTACGATAATATTACTTCATTTTCCGTAGCTGACTATGCATTTCTTCTTTCATACGCCCGCCAAATCGGAATACCCGGTTTAAACCTGGGGGCTAATGTTAAAATTATCAGGAGTGTTGTGGGCGACTTTGGCGGCTCCTGGGGTTTTGGCTTCGATGCCGGAGCCCAGTACCAGTATAAACAATGGTTATTTGGCGCCGTGGCAAGAGATTTCACCTCAACCTTTAATGCATGGAATTATACTCTAAATCCCGCAGTGCAGCAGGTATTTGAGGAAACAGGTAATTTGCTGCCCACGAATAATATTGAAGTTACCTTGCCCAGTTTATTGTTAGGGGCCGGAAGAAAATTCAATTTTTTCAGTAATAAAGTATCCCTGCTTGCCGAGTTAGGCGCCGATATTACCTTCGACGGGAAGAGAAACACGGTTATAAGCACAAACCCTGTCAGCGTTGACCCTCATATTGGTTGTGAAATTGGATATAAGGGATTTGTGTTTCTGCGCCTTGGCATTAATAATGTGCAGAACAGCACCGATGTTACCGGCGCCCCCATTACCACCTTTCAGCCTGATTTCGGGGTTGGCATAAAAATAAAATCTTTTACGCTCGACTACGCGCTTACCAACATCGGCGATGCTTCCATAGCTTTATACTCAAATGTATTTTCGGTTAAGTTTGATATTAACAGGAAAACCCCATGATGAAAAAATACCTCTCATTAGCATGTGTCATTCTTCCGATGCTACTTTGTGGCCAGGCTAATAAGTGGATAAATTTCAACCAAAAATATTACAAAATAAAAGTTGCCAGGGACGGTATTTACCGTATTGATTCGGCTACCCTGGCCAAAGCGGGAATCCCCGTTGACAGTTTAACCGCACAAAATATTCAATTGTTTTTTCACGGCCAGCAGCAATACATCTATGTGCAGTTGAGCAGCACAGGAGTATTTAACGAGAATAAAAACAATTACATTGAATTCTACGGGCAGCACAATACCGGTTCATTGATTAATGACGCGGCTTCCGATTCCCTGCTTTATACCTGTGTTGATACTCTGCCTTATAATCGCATAACTGCTGTCCCGAATCCTTATTACAGCATGTTCAATGATACTTCCACCTATTTTCTTACCTGGAACAATTCAGCAGCCAATAACAGAGTGGTAAATGCCCCAAAAAATGACACAGCATTTTCTTCCAATACGCCTTTTCCCTATTTTATAGCTCAGAATGTACAATTTGGCACTGCAACTAATCAAAATTATTTTGCCGGAGCAAGATTTTACATTTCTCCAGATGAAACTAATGACCCACGCTATACCCCCACGGTAGGTTGGTTTTTACCTTCTTTTGGTATTGGCCAGTCACAAACATACACGCTTGCTCCGTCCAATTCTGTTTATACCGGGCCTGGCGCGCCCAATGCTTATGCAAAGATTTTCTTTGAAGGGCAGACAAGTAATGGAAACAATGACCATAGTATTACAATTACCACTTCATGGCCATCATCTCCTTATAATGTGCAGTTTACAGGGTTCACACCATTTGTCCAAACCTTTCCAAATATTACCGCCAGCCAGTTAAGCGGTACAGTTACCATGACCATTACCAGCAATAGTGTTTCCAGCACAACATACAATTCCACTGCCGTTTCTTATGTCTATTTTCAATACCCGCATAATACAACGCTTAGCGGAGATTCAATGATGATGTATGTGGGCGACAATCCCTTGGCTCCTCAAACTTATTTTAATTTTACAGGCCTGAATGTTGGTTCCAATGATACCTTGCGCCTGTACGATTTAACCAACCATAACAGGTATATTGTTACGCAGAAAAGTGGTTCTTTCAAAATATTAATACCCAATTCGGGTAATACCAGGCAATGTTATATAACCGATGATAACCATGTTAATATGGTAAGCAAGCTTATACCTGCCGGCAGCTTGGGTAACGGAAAATTCACAAATTTCAGCGGAAATTATACTTCACCATATATTATAATCACCCATCCTTTATTGATGCCGGAGGCACAGGCCTATTATAGTTACAGGCATACACGTTATCCCTCAGAAATACTGGCCAATGTGGAAGAACTATATGACCAGTTCTGCTATGGAATTGAAAAGGACCCGCTTGCCATAAGGAATTTTTGCAGTTATATAATCAGCCAATGTTCCCCATCGGCTCCTCCATCTGCTTTATTTCTGATTGGCAAAGGAATCCACTCCTGGTTATACAGGCAGTATGCGAGCGATTATAGTGCTTGTTTGGTTCCCTCATTCGGTTATCCTTCATCTGATGCCCTGTTAACCGCCGCGCTAAACCCATCCTCACCTTCTTCTTTACAGGCTGCCATACCTACGGGCAGGTTAGCCGCAACCAGTAATACCCAGGTAATGAATTACCTGAATAAGGTTGCTGTATATGAAAGCACTACACCCGCTTATTGGCAGAAAAATATTATTCATTTGGCGGGTGGAAATCAAGGTACGGAACAAACTACAATTTTACAGACCTTCACTGCAAATGCCAATACTGCCGAAGGCCCCTATTTCGGGGCAAATGTTTACCTGATTCAGAAAAACACTACCGCTCCCATACAGATTACCCTTGCAGATTCTATAACAAATATTATCAATAACGGTGTTTCTTTAATGACCTTTTTCGGGCATGCCGCGGGCAGTAATTTCGATATTAACCTTGATGCGCCTTCCGATTATAATAATGCGGGCAAATACCCGCTTATATTGGCGCTCGCCTGTTTTTCGGGCGATATTTTTCAGCCCGCAGGGGCAGGCGCATCGAGTACCAGCGAACAGTTTGTATTGGACCCTAAAGGCTCAATTGGTTTTATTGCTATGGATGATGTATCGGAAGAAGAGCACCTGGCCAACTATTCCCTGAAATTTTATCCAGACTTTTCAACATTAATGTACCGCAAACCCATTGGTAATTGTATGCAGGATGTAGTTGGAAAACTTCAGGCATTTTATGGTGGTTTTTATGACCAGACTGCCGATAATATGTTCCTTGAAATGGCATTGCATGGAGACCCTGCAATAATATTAAATGGCGAAGATTCATTACCCGATTACGCTGTTAATGATTCAAGCCTCACTTTTATTCCTTCCAATGTAACAACACAGATTGATTCATTCAAAGTTAACCTTGTGGTCTGGAATAATGCCGAAGCCCTGAACCAGAATGTGCCGGTTCAGATTGAACGCATTTTTCCCGATAATACCGATACCATTTATAACAGAACTTTAAAGAATGTATATAACAATGGCACTATAAGCATTACCATGCCTGTAAATAAAATTAAGGGGCCGGGGATGAATTATTTCAATGTGTCAGTTGACCCTGGTAATACAATAAAAGAGATTACCAAATCGAATAATAATCTTATAAAAGTTCCTTTACTGATAACATCGGGAGATATAATACCTATTTACCCTTACCAGTTTGCTATAATACCCAAAGATACGGCTACGCTTAAATGTTCTACCGGCGACCCATTCGCGCCAGCGCATAATTACGTTTTTCAAATTGATACCACCATTTATTTCAACAGCCCGTTCCTTAAAACCCAGGTAATAAATGCAAAAGGCGGGGTGGTAAGGGCATCATGGAAAACCTGGATAAATACTCCCCATGCCCCACCTGTTTACCCGGGCAAGCTTACCGGGCCACCGGTTCCTCTTATGTTTAAAGATACTATTGTATATTACTGGCGTGTAAGGCGCGATACAAGCGATGTAAAAGACTATGGCTGGCAGGTAAGCTCGTTCCAGTATATTACAGGCAAATCAGGATGGGGGCAGTCGCACTATTTTCAGTTCGATAATAACCAGTATTCCTACTTGCAGCAAAATTTGACAAAACGAAACTGGCTATTTGATACTACCGGGAAAACATTATTATGTAACACCTATGGAAATTATCCATTTCCACCACAGGGATATAATAATACTACTGCCGAAGGCGCAACAGATTATTATCTTGATTTCAATCTGGAAGCTGCAAATGGTTGCCAGGTTGACCCTGCCCTTTTCCTCGCGGTAATTGATTCTACATCACTTACTCCATGGTCAACCCAGAACCATAATTTTGGGGAAAATAATGTGCCCGGTTCCGGATGTAATGATGTCCCTGATTTGAAATTTATTTTCCGCCATGACGACCCCAATGCTATTAAAGGATTATATACAGCACTTGCTGATTCAATTCCCTCCGGAGATTATATTCTAATATATAGCTGGATGTGGGCCAAATTCCATTCATGGGCCGGGCCTGATTCATTGAAATTAAAAGGTGAGTTAATTAGCTTAGGATGTAGTAGTGCAATTACCACAGCGAAAGACAGTGTTCCATGGATTTTCTTTGTAAAAAAGGGACATACTGCCACCGCTCAAACTATTATTGGGAAAGGAGTATTAGACTCATTAACCCTTACCGTTAATCTTTGGAACCATGAATATTATGGAACCATGACAACTCCCTTAATTGGCCCGGCCCAAAAATGGGATTCCATTTCGTGGAGGCAGCACCAGTTGCTGAAAATCTCTTATGACAGCGTAAGGCTGAACGTAATGACAATTGATAATAATGGCAACTCATCAATATTGCTCAAAGGAGTTACTCCTGCCGTTGCCAATATATATGTCAAGTCTGTCAACCCAAAGCAATATCCTTACCTGCAGATGCAACTATATACCAAAGACGCTGTAATACGCGAGCCATCGCAAATGAACAAATGGCAGGTATTTTATACTCCTGTGCCTGAAGTAGCGGTCAATCCTTCCATATTTACTTCTTTCTATAAGACCACCCCGCTTATTGGAGGCGATACGGTAAAATTCAGTACCGTGCTGCAAAATGTGGGCGATTATACGATGGACAGCATGCTGGTCAATTCATGGATTGTGGATGCCAACAATGCCATACATTACCTGCCTGTAAAACATACCAAGATAATGAATCCGGGTGATACTACCCTGCTTACGGCAAAATGTTCGACCAGTATTTACCCGGGCAATTGCAGTATATGGATAGACGCAAATCCTGAATACCTCACGCAAACAAGGCCGGAGGAATATTATTTTAATAACTATGCGAAAAAACCCTTTGTTGCCCAGCCCGATAAAAATAACCCATTGCTCGATGTTACTTTCGACGGGGTGCATATTATGAATAACGATATTGTATCGCCTCACCCCAATATACTTATACAGGTTACGTCCGATAATAAATTCCTTCCCCTTGATAAGAATGATACAGGCAATATTGCAGTATATATACGGAACGTAAATAACCCAACTCCGCAACGCCTCTATTTTGACTCGCCTCAGATACAATTTACACCTGCGGTATTGCCCGATAACAAATGCAAGGTGATTTATACTCCCACCTTTACTGACGGAACATACGAACTGAGCGTTCAGGCGGCAGACCGTTCCAATAATGTTTCCGGCTCGAATCCCTATAAAATAGATTTCCAGGTAATAAACAAGTCATCTATTACCAATGTGCTGAACTATCCCAATCCTTTTTCCACATCAACCCGGTTTGTGTTTACCATTACAGGCGACCAGTTGCCCACCTATTTTAAAATACAGATAATAACCATAACAGGTAAAGTGGTAAGAGAAATTACCGAATCGGAATTAGGGCCTTTGCATATCGGGTTGAACATTACCGAATATGCCTGGGACGGAACCGACCAGTTTGGCAGCAAATTAGCCAATGGAGTATATCTTTACAGGGTAATAAGCTCTATCAATAACCAGGCTATTGACCACCTTTCTACCGATGCCGATTCATATTTTACGAAAGGCTGGGGGAAAATGTATTTGTTAAGATAGTGGTCAGTAATCAGTGGTCAGTAGTCAGAAATTCATAAGTAAAAAACTGAACAATGAAGTTCTCACTAAAGCAAAGTATTTATAAATTTATAAGAGATAAATTATAGATATGAGCAAAATAGAAAGATTTGAAGATATTATTGCGTGGCAAAAGGCACAAGACCTTACTGTTGAAATTTATTCTCTATTTAAGGTGTTGAATGATTATGGATTCAGAGAGCAGCTTTGCAGGGCTGCTGTATCGGTATCGAATAATATTGCAGAAGGATTTGATAGGAGCAGCAATGCTGAATTTAAACGATTCTTGTATTTTTCATTAGGCTCGTGCAGCGAAGTAAAATCAATGTTTTACTTAGCGGAAAGGCTTAAATATATAGATATAAAAAATAGAGATATACTGATTAATAAAACTATTGAAGTTTCAAAAATAATAACAGGATTAATAAAGTCCTTAAAGGCTGACTACTGATTACTGACTACTGATTACTGACTACTGATTACTGACAACTGATTACTGACAACTGAACTATGGAAAAAGAAATAAATATAAAAAACCGTAAGGCTTCGTTCGAATATGCTCTGTTAGATAAGTATATAGCGGGTATCCAGTTAAAGGGCACTGAAATAAAATCAATCAGGGAAGGAAAAGTAACCCTTAACGAGGCATTTTGTTTTTTTGACAATGGGGAGCTTTGGATTAAAAACCTCCATATTGCGGAATATGGAAAGGCCTCGTTTTATAACCATAACCCGGTTAGAGACAGGAAGCTTTTGTTGCATAAAAAAGAACTCCGCAAAATATCAAATGCCTTTACCGATGGAATGGCCATTGTTCCTTTAAAGCTTTTTGTCACCGATAAAGGCTGGGCCAAAGTAGAAATATCGCTTGCCAAGGGCAAAAAGCAATATGATAAGAGAGAGAGCATTAAGCGCCGTGAGCTGCAGAGAAATCTGGGAAGGAAGATTAAATAAAAAAATATCTGTTTTACTGGTACTGATTTTATTGCCATTTACTTCAGCATTGGATATTCAACGTTCGATATTCTTTATTCTCATTGCCCTTTAATATGATTCTTGATTTTATTTAACTTCAATAAGGCTTCAATCGGGCTTAGCGAATCAATATCGGTATTTTGTATTTCTTCCCGGATCTGTTCCAGTAAGGGGTCATTAAGCTGGAAAAAACTCAACTGGTAGTCTTCTTTTTTATCCTGCCCGGTTTCCTTATTAAGCAATGCCGGGCTATGGGTATTTTCAAGCTGCTTCAGTACTTCCGATGCGCGCTGAACAACCTTAACAGGCATGCCCGCCATGCGCGCCACATGAATCCCGAAGCTGTGTTCGCTGCCACCGGGCACAAGCTTGCGGAGGAATATTATTTTATTCCCGGCTTCTTTTACAGAGACATTGAAATTCTTCACCCGCTTATACAGGTTGGCCATTTCATTCAACTCATGGTAGTGGGTAGCGAAAAGTGTTTTTGCTTTCCCCGGGGCATGTTCATGAAGGTACTCAACTATTGCCCATGCAATCGATATGCCATCGTAGGTGCTTGTGCCGCGCCCGATTTCATCCAATAAAATAAGGCTGCGGTCAGATATATTATTCAGGATACTGGCCGTCTCATTCATCTCTACCATAAAGGTAGATTCGCCCGAAGAAATATTATCAGATGCCCCGACGCGGGTAAATACCTTATCCACAATACCCAATTCGGCATTCTGTGCCGGAACAAAGCATCCCGTTTGAGCCATAATAACAATCAGGGCTACCTGCCTGAGCAAAGCCGATTTACCCGACATATTGGGCCCGGTAATTACCATCACCTGCTGGCTCTGGTCATCGAGGAATATATCATTGGCAACATAGCTTTCACCCGGCGGCAATTGCTGCTCAATAACCGGATGCCTCCCGTTCTTTATTTCAATGCCATTGCCTTCTATAATGTGCGGCCTTATGTAGTTATTCCTTTTAGCCACCTTCGCGAATGAAATAAGGCAGTCAAGCCGGGCAATGAGCGCGGCATTGAGCTGTACAGGCACAACATAATCAGCCAAGGCAACTATCAGTTCGTTAAATAACTTTTCTTCCAGCAGCAATATTTTTTCTTCCGCTCCTAATATTTTTTCTTCATATTGTTTCAACTCTTCCGTAACGTAGCGCTCGCAATTAGCCAAAGTCTGCTTTCGTATCCATTCTGCCGGCACCTTGTCCTTATGGGTATTGGTAACCTCAAGGAAATAGCCGAAGACATTATTAAACCCCACTTTAAGCGAGGGGATACCGGTCCGCTGTACTTCGCGCTGCTGTATTTGCACCAGGTAATCTTTACCGGAGAACGCAATTTTTCTTAACTCATCCAGTTCAGCATTAACGCCTGTGGCAATTACATTCCCTTTGTTCACCAATGCAGGCGGTTCAGGCATAATCTCCGCCTCAACCCTTTCCGACATAGTTTTACACGGATTGAACTGCTCCGCTATTTTCTTTAAATGGCTATCCCCGGTATTCCCGCAATCCTGCTGAATAATTTCAATGGCACGAAGAGCGTTTTTAAGCTGGATAGCCTCACGCGGCGATATTCTCCCCACGGCTACCTTTGAAATAAGGCGTTCCAAATCGCCAATCATTTTTATCTGCTGCTCTGTCTTCCCGAAAAAATCTTCATGCCCAAGTAAAAACTCAACTATATCAAGCCTTTCTTCTATGAGGGCTTTTTCTTTTAACGGAAAAGTAATCCACCTGCGCAATAGCCGGGAACCCATTGGCGAAGATGTTTTATCCATCACATCCATCAGCGACCTTCCCTTATCATGAAGCGGCTGTACCAGTTCAAGATTGCGGATGGTAAACTCATCAAGCCATACAAAGTGGTCGCGTTCTATCCGTGAAACTTTGTTTATATGCTGAACCTTGTCATGCTGCGTATCGGCCAGGTAGTGCAAAACCGCCCCGGCAGCCACTATGGCCTCTTTCATGTCTTCAATGCCAAAACCTTTCAGTGAAAGAGTCCCAAAATGCTTCAGCAATGTTTCACGGCCGTAGTCTTCGGTAAATATCCAGCTTTCAAGCGGGTAATTATAAAATTTTTCTCCCCATATTTCGCTGTATTCTTTCTTATTATCTTTTGGAAACAAAACCTCTGTTGGCTGGAAACTCTGCAATAATTTTTCAATATAGTCCCTGTCGCCTTCGGCAACCAAAAATTCCCCGGTAGAAACATCTAAAAAAGCCACACCTGCAAGTTTGCCATGCCAGTATAAGCCGGCAAGGAAATTGTTGGCATTGTGCTGCAACACCTTATCGTTATATGAAACGCCGGGAGTAACCAGTTCGGTAATCCCTCTTTTCACAATCTTTTTAGCCACTTTGGGGTCTTCCAGCTGGTCGCATATTGCAACCCTGTGGCCGGCGCGCACTAACTTCGGCAGGTATATATCGAGTGAGTGATAAGGAAACCCGGCAAGTTCGGTATTGGCATTATATCCGATTGATTTGCGGGTAAGCACTATTCCCAAAACAGCGGAAGCTTTTACAGCGTCTTCGCCGAAAGTTTCATAAAAATCGCCAACACGGAACAAGAGCAAAGCATCAGGGTATTTAGCCTTAATGCCTTGGTATTGCTTCATCAGCGGGGTATCTCCGGCTTCTTTTACAACTGTTTTTGCCATACAGCTACAAAGGTTATAAAAATACGGACACACATTGAAATGCCGGTTGCTTTTCTTTAAATAAAAAACAAACAGGGGAATTGCTTATTTTTGCGCAAGGATTTACTATATACATTATGAAACAACTTGAATTATACCTGAAAGAGTTTACCATACATCTTACTTCACCTGAAGTTAAATCGTCTATTGAAAAGGCAATGGAGTTACTCCGCAAACATGAGCGTATTTTTTTTCTCGGAAACGGAGGTTCAAACTCAATATGCTCGCATTATATGGAAGATTATATGAAGATGCTGGGTAAACGCACTTTTTCATTTACCGACGCTGCTATGATTACCTGCTTTGCCAATGACTACGGCTGGGAAAAAGCTATGGAAGAATGGATTAAATTTCAATTTATGCCGGGCGATTTGTTAGTTGCCATAAGCAGTTCAGGTGAGTCGAAAAATATACTGAATGCCGTAAAAAGAGCAAAGGATATGGGTGGCAAGGTGATTACTTTCAGCGGTTTTAATAAAGATAATTCATTGGGCAAATCAGGTGATGTAAACATTGTCACTCCTACGCGTAGTTATGGTATTGTAGAAAACCTTCATTCGAGCATATTGCATCTTATTCTCGACCAGTTACAGGGGTTATAATTCAGCCCACGAATTTCACGGATAATAATAGTCAAAGGGTTATTTCCCTTTCTTCTCTTCCTGTAAAAACGGGTAACGGTAATCGGTCGGGGGTACAAAGTTCTCTTTGATGCTGCGCGGAGAAACCCATCGCAACAGGTTAATCATTGAACCTGCCTTATCGTTAGTGCCCGATTTCCTCGCTCCGCCAAAAGGCTGTTGACCTACTACTGCACCGGTTGGTTTATCGTTAATATAAAAATTTCCTGCCGCATGGGTCAGTTTGCGGGTTGCAAGCAATACAGCGTCCCGGTCGTTGGCAAGTATAGCGCCGGTAAGCGCGTAACCTGAAGTCTTATCTACCATATCAAGTGTTGCCTCAAACTTTTTATCGTCGTAAACATAAACCGTAAGCACCGGGCCGAATATCTCCTCGCACATGGTAGTATAATAAGGGTCCTGGGTCTGAATAACTGTAGGCTCTATAAAATAGCCTTTCGATTTATCGAACTTGCCGCCGGCAATAATTGAAACGTTCTTATCCTTCTTCGCGTTGGTTATATAACCGCTGATTTTATCGAATGAATTTTCATCAATAACAGCATTAATAAAATTAGAGAAGTCTTCCACATCACCCATTTTAAATGATGCAAGGTCTTCGCATAAATATTGTTTAACTTCTTTCCACATAGATGCAGGGACATATGCCCTCGATGCGGCCGAGCATTTTTGCCCCTGGTATTCGAATGCGCCGCGCGACAAAGCCACAGCGACAGTTTTAGGGTCAGCCGAAGAATGCGCTACAACAAAGTCTTTTCCGCCTGTTTCTCCAACCAGGCGCGGATATGTTTTATAAACGTCAATATTGTTTGCAACTGTTTTCCATATTCCGTTAAATACGGCAGTGGAACCGGTATAGTGTATTCCGGCAAAATCACGGTGGGAGAATATAACCTCTCCCGCCTCCGGGCCTGAAACATAAACAAGGTTAATTACTCCAGGCGGTAACCCTGCTTTTTGCAATATTTCCATTATCATATTGGCGCCATATACCTGGGTATTGGAAGGTTTCCAGACAACTGTATTGCCCATAAGCGCAGGGGCAGAGGGGAGATTACCGGCTATCGAAGTAAAGTTAAATGGAGTCAGCGCGAAGACAAAGCCCTCCAGTGGCCGGTGTTCGGTGCGGTTCCAGGTAAGCGCAGGCGATTCCGGTTGCTGGTGGTATATTTCAGTCATGAATTGAACATTGAAGCGGAAAAAGTCAGCCAGTTCACACACAGCGTCAATTTCGGCCTGGAAAGCATTCTTCGATTGTCCTATCATAGTAGCGGCATTCATGGCCGCACGGTAAGGGCCTGATATAAGGTCGGCAGCGCGCAGAAAAATAGCCGCTCTCTGTTCCCAGGGCATGTGCGCCCAATCTTCTTTTGCCCTGGCAGCAGCTTCAATAGCTTTCTCTACATGTGAAGAATTTCCTTTATGGTATTGCCCAACCTGGTGTTTATGATTATGCGGCGGCCTTATTGCCACAGTCTTGCCCGTGCGCACTTCCTTGCCGCCAATGTACATCGGCACATCCTTTTCTTCCTTCATAAACCTGCGTAGGGTCTGTTTCAACTCATCCCTTTCAGGAGTTCCGGGAGCATAAGATTTTATGGGTTCATTTTTTGCCGGTGGTACTTTATAGAATGCGTTTGACATAAATAGTTGAATTTATAGGTCAAAATTAGTATTTTAGGTTGAGATTGAGGTTGAGGTTAAGGTTGAGATTGAGGTTAAGGTTAAGAATTGCAAAAAATAGGTAAAAATTGCTGGTTTGGAGGGGGTGGTTTTTTTGCAAAATGCTGACAATCAACACTATATAATTTCATACTTTTGCAATGAGTTTATCAGGTTTTTTAGCCACGAATTACACGATTAGTTTTTCACTTTTCATTTTAGTTTGGCATTCTTTGGCATCTTTATTCTAACACTTGGCGCTTTTTGGCATGATTTGGCATCTTTTGGCACTATTTGGCATAAGGAATTTTTTATGTATTTGATTATCAGTGATTTATGCAATGCCAATATTTTTTTACCCCCCCTCCCCCCCACTATGTAATTAATAATTAGCAATTAGTAATTAATAATGGTGGATTTATTTGTTTAATTTTCATTATTCCATGTAGTATAGAGTGTGATATTGCAAAATTCCTCCTGAGCACTCTCAAACTCAGGCTGTTCTTTTATTAAATACATGATACAGTGGTCTTTCGTTCACAATTCACAATTTACCATTCACCATTTTGCATGCGCTTCGCGCACTGCAAATATAAACATTTTATTTAATTTTAATGTATAAATAATTTAATTTTTATTAACTGCCTGAAAACCCCGGAGGGCGGATTCAATATTAATAGCCGCCGATGAAATCGGTGGTTTTACCGGAGTTTAAATTTACAACCCCTTCGGGGTTGAACCTTAAAATTACAGCATTTATTTATGGCAAATTCAACCCGATGGGGTTGTTATATCATGGTGGCTATTAATATTTAAGCTCGTTGGGCTTAATTTGCCGCACCAATTTCATCAATCTCAACCTCAGTTCATTGATAATTACAATAAAAAAACAGTGAATAACAATGGAACTGATAAAGATTTCAGCAATTGTTTAATTTACCATGTTATAAATTTGGCGTCATTATTAAAATTACTTATATTTGAATTTCTAACTCATCCCACCATGAAAAAAATATTTTCTTTTATTTCATTATTCATAATATGCTTTTGTGGTGAGGCTCAAACATGGTCTGCTGTGGGTGGTGGAACGAATGTGCCTAGAATTTTTGGTCCCGGTTTTGTATATGCTCTCGATACTTTAGGTGGTAACCTTTACGCTGGCGGAAATTTTGATACTGCCGGAGGGCATCTAATTAATAATATTGCTGAATGGAATGGAAAGACTTGGAATGCTGTGGGAAGCGGAACGAATGGTACAGTATATTCCCTGATAGTATACAATGGCAACCTTTATGCAGGTGGAAGTTTCGATTCGGCAGGAGGAAATCCCGCTAATAATATTGCTGAGTGGAATGGTACAAATTGGAGCGCTTTAGGAAGCGGATTGAGCGGATCGTATAGTCAAGTAAACACTCTAACCACTTATAATGGAAATCTTTATGCAGGTGGATGGTTTGATTCGGCTGGAGGAAAGCCAGCTAAATTTATTGCCGAATGGAATGGCACAGTATGGGCGCCTGTTGGAAGCGGTATGAATAGTTCAGTAGGTGCCTTACTCGTTTATACTGGAAACCTTTACGCTGGTGGTTCTTTTACTACTGCCGGAGGATCTCCTGCAAATAATATTGCTGAGTGGAATGGTACAAATTGGATGCCGGTTGGGAATGGGATGCAAGATTATTTGGGGTCTTACGTTAATGCTTTCACTATTCTCAATAGTGACCTTTATGCAGGAGGATTTTTCGATTCGGCAGGTGGAGTTCCAACTAATAACATTGCTGAATGGAACGGAACGACTTGGAATGCTTTGGGAAGTGGAATGAATGGCGAAGTGAACGCATTAACCGTTTATAATGGCAACCTTTATGCAGGTGGAAGTTTCGATACAGCAGGAGGAAATCCAGCTAATAATATTGCTGTGTGGAATACAACAAAATGGGATTCTTTGCAGAGCGGTTTATATGGTGGTCAAGGAACAGGTGGGGGATTTTCTAATATTACTTATGTATGGGCCTTGATAGGTTACAATGGCAGCCTTTATGCAGGAGGCACTTTTGCTACTGCAGGAGCTATTTCTGCCAATAATATTGCCAAGTGGGGTACAGTAACCGGAATAAATGAATTATCTCAAAATAATAATATAAAGGTTTTTCCGAATCCTTCAAAAGGAGTTTTTACATTCCAGTTGCAAGTAATAAATAAGGAAACAAAACTTGAAGTTTATAATTTACTTGGAGATAAGATTTACAATAAACCCCTTCGACAAGCTCAGGGTGACTATCAAATTGATTTAAGTGAACAGCCCGCAGATATTTATTTATATAGAATTATTTCAGATAATGGCTCATCGCTTACAAGTGGTAAGCTGGTTGTACAATAATAAAACCGGCGCCCAACCAAAGGCGCCGGTCCGTATTAACCCTTTCGTAACCTTAAATGTATAACTCCACCTCAGTCGACATTATCGTGCAGGAAGGAGTTGTTCTGGCGCAACTCGCCTTTCTTCTCTTCTCCTTCCGATAGCGTAAATCTCGATACGTTTGATTCCGATGAATGGGGGGTATCTCCTAACTCCACATTCCTTCTTTTATAAGCCGGTTCGTTTTCCATGTCATTGATAGCGCCCGGGGTTTTCAGCTTGTAACTAAGTTGTTTCAGCTTCTCAATCCTTTCCTGGGCCTTTTTCCTCTGTTCTTCGCTGAATACAGGGTCATTCATTTCTACTTTTTCTTCCTGCGCAGGTTCGTTCATTAGAGGAGGAATGGGAGGAGGTGTTGCCATGTGAGGAACAGATGCTGCAGGCCTGGTTTCCCATGGTTTGGTTATCTCAAATTCAACTTTATTATTCTCAACGGGTGTTTCGCCTGTTTTAATGAATGGCTCATTGGTTTCAACCTTGTCCTGCACGGGAGTTTCATTTATTACAGGTTTTACCTCAGCAGCCGGCTTTACCTCATCATTCAGGTTGAGCATAAGCTTGGGAGCAACAGGAGGAGCGGCAGAAACTGATGGGGCCGGATGTGCTATATCATCGAGCCTGCGTATGATTTTTTCAGCTTTCTTCTCGGCGAATGTAACCACAGGATTAGCGCTGAAGCCGGTTGCTATAAGCGTAACGTTCACCTTATTTCCCAATGATTCATCAATACCATAACCTTTAATGATATCGGCAGTTTGCCCGGCTGCCTCTTGCAGGTAGTCGGTAATAGCGCCAAGCTCATCCATGGTAATATCATCGTTGCCGCAAGTAATGTTGAGCAATACATAACGTGCTCCCCTGATGTTATTATCGTTGAGCAGGGGTGAAGCAAGAGCCATTTCTACAGCTCTTAAAGCCCTGTTCTCACCTTCAGCCGACGATGAACCCATTATGGCTACTCCGCTGTCTTTCATTACCGTCTGCACATCGGCAAAGTCGAGGTTGATATGCAAGGTTACCGTAATTATTTCAGCGATGCTCTTGGCTGCTATGTTCAGTATATTGTCAGCATGAGCAAAGGCTTCGCCTAATTTCAGGTTGCCATACATCTCGCGCAGCTTATCATTATTAATGATGAGTATGGTATCCACATGCTGGCGGAGTTCTTTCAATCCTTCTTCTGCCTGCATTTTTCTTTTCTTCCCTTCAAATGCGAAAGGAACGGTAACAATACCCACGGTAAGTATGCCCATTTCTTTGGCTGCCTGCGCAATTACAGGAGCGCCGCCTGTTCCGGTGCCTCCGCCAAGCCCGGCAGTAATAAATACCATCTTGGTATTATTGCCTAAAATTTTCTTTATCTCTTCAAGGCTCTCCATGCTCGCTTTTCTTCCCACTTCAGGAAGCGAGCCTGCTCCCCTGCCCTCGGTCAGGCCAGAGCCTAACGCTATTTTAATGGGCACGGGGCTGATGTCGAGCGCTTGCTGGTCGGTGTTGCAAACCACAAAGTCAACGCCTTTTATTCCCTGGCGGTACATGTGGTTAACGGCATTGCTGCCTCCTCCTCCTACACCTATCACTTTAATGATAGAGGACTGGTCTTTCGGTAAATCAAAGTTAATCATACTGGTTGTGTTTAAGGTTATTATTTGGTTTTACGTGTTGCCTGTTTTGAATTGAGTTACTTTTTTTCTCCTTCTACATCTTCATCGAAAAACTTAGTCGCGCCGCTGAAAATCCTTTCCATAAAGCCGCCCTTTTTCTTTTGTTTCGAGTGCTGCACTATTTCAGGTTGCCTGATTGTATTCTGCTCGGCCTCAGAGTAAGTTTCCTTCTCCAGTTCCTCGAAGCCTTTCATCACAAGCCCAACGCTGGTCGCATACAAGGGATGGCTCAGGTCGAACACCCCGGGTGCAAGGTGTTCGTTGGGGTGGCCTATGCGGGTATCCATGCCGGTTACATATTCCACCAATTGCGGAAGATGTTTCAGGTTTGCGCCGCCGCCTGTTACTACTATTCCTGCTATCAGCTTTTTTTCGAAGCCTGAATTTTTTATTTCATAATAAACATGCTCCAGGATTTCTTCCATGCGGGCATTGATGATGCACGAAAGGTTCCTTACCGAAATTTCCTTGTTCTGCCTGCCCTTTAAGCCGGGTATCACCACTATTTCATTTTCCTGGGCTTCGGTAGGAATCGCCGAGCCGAACTTCACTTTCAGTTGTTCTGCCTGCAAACGGATAATCTGGCAGCCTTCTTTAATATCATCGGTTATTACATTACCGCCAAAAGGTATTACCGCAGTATGCCTGATAATATCATCCTGGAAGATTGCCACATCCGTGGTTCCGCCGCCAATATCCACAAGCACTACGCCTGCTTCCCTTTCTTCGCTTGTAAGCACTGAATCGGAAGACGCAAGAGCCTCTAAGGTCAGGTTGGCCATCTCCAGCCCTGCTTTCTTAACGCACTTTTCAATGTTCCTCGCGGCGGCAATCTGCCCCGTAATGATGTGAAAATTGGCTTCGAGGCGAACGCCTGCCATGCCAATAGGGTTCTTTATGCCTTGTTCATTGTCCACAATATATTCCTGCGGAAGCACTTCAATAATTTCCTCGCCGGGAGGCATTACCAGCCTGTACATATCCTCAATGAGCGAATCAACATCGGCCTGGTTAATTTCCTTTTCGAGGTTCGCACGGGTTTTAATACCCCTGTGCTGCAAACTTTTTATATGCTGTCCCGCAATGCCGACATTCACATATTTTATTTCCACCCCCGATTTTTCCGAGGCTTCTTTAACGGCTTTTACAATAGACGCGACAGTCTGGTCAATGTTAAGCACCACGCCACGCGCTATGCCCACAGAGTCAGCCCTGCCAACACCCATAATGTCAATTTTGTTGTGCTCGTTTTTACGGCCTACAATGCATACAATTTTGGTTGTACCAATGTCTAAGCCAACGATAATGTCAGATTTGTTTTCCATAGAGTTTATTTTTTAGTGCAAACGATTTGATGGTTGTATTTAAGGTTAATTACTGAATAGTCATTCCATTTACCGGTAGCATTTAAACCGTCGTGATAAAGTACCCACAGCCTGTTAAATTTCTGCTCCATATTTGTCGTATCTCCGAAAATTATCTTCTGGTTGCCCACTCTCGGCACCAGGCAAAAATCTTTGGCTGTATCCACATATACCTGCGTTACCTGGCTGTTCCAGAAAGGATTATGGCGGATGTATGAAGCAAGCCTGTATATTGATGGAAGCAGGGAGTGAACTGATGTATCATGAGCCATCTGTTTTACATTGCCCGATTTATACATGGAATATGGTTCATTAAAATTCCCGTTAACGATAACCACTTTGGGTGTGTAATTGGCAGACAGCGGCACCAGGCTTCCCGCAGAATCAATATAATAGCTTTCATCATCGCTGTTAATTATGCGTGCAATGGGTTTCTTCTGAACCAGCCTTACTTCAAGGTCACCGTCCAGTGTGGCATATACCTGCGCATCGGCAATAAAGGGATTACTGCCAAGCATTTCTTCTATCTTATGGGTGTTAATCATATACATCGCCTTGCCTACAACATTTCCCTGCTGTTTTACGATAAGGCTTCGCACCTCGCCCGGTGTAATAAAGAAATCGCTGTCGCGCTGCATTATCCTTATATCGAGCATCCTGCAAGGCGTGGTATTACGTTTCACCTCCGCAAAACCAAGCAAACCGAGCATTCCGCCTAAAAGCACCACCCAACCCGATATGTATAGTATCTTCTTAAACATTACGACTGTATCTTTTTTAACAATGCTGTTCTCAATGGTTCCACCAAACGGTCAATATCGCCTGCGCCCATAGTTATAAGCACTTCCGGCATATCTTTTGTTACGGTATCAATCAACTCTTCTTTCGTACAGAGTTTCTTATTTGCCAGGCGCGTTTTATTCAATAACATAGCCGAATCAACACCTTCAATGGGCAATTCCCTTGCCGGATATATATCGAGCAGGATGAGCCTGTCGAGCAATTCAAGGCTGCGGGCAAATCCGTCGGCAAAATCGCGGGTGCGCGAATAGAGATGGGGCTGGAATATGCCGGTGATCTTTTTGCCCGGGTACATGGCTTTAACCGAATTGATGCAGGCGCTGAGCTCTTCGGGATGGTGCGCATAGTCGTCAATAAATACAAGCCTGGGAGAAATTATCTGGTAATCGAAACGGCGCTGTACGCCTTCAAATGTTCCCAACGCTGCCCGTATATCTTCATTTTTTACATTCATCAATTGAGCCACAGCAGTGGCCGCAACAGAATTCTCAACATTGTGCAGGCCGGGCACTCCAAGCATTATATCTTTCAAATCTCCTTTTGGAGTAACTATATCGTATTGGTAA
The DNA here is from genome assembly GCA_052325425.1 of Bacteroidia bacterium. Lineage (GTDB taxonomy): Bacteria > Bacteroidota > Bacteroidia > JABEUT01 > JABEUT01 > JABEUT01. The sequence continues at coordinate 155,192 of JBKQUY010000067.1, forward strand.
TGCCCTTCTTTAATCGTGATATTTCTCGCATAGTAATCGGCTTTCTGGTTGAGTGAATAGGTATATGTTCTGCCGCCGTATTGAATCACCTCGTTCACTTTTTCTTTGGTAACCAATGAACCGTCAGCGCTTATGCGGTTGGCGAACATGGCATACGATTCCTGCATGTTTGCAGTATCCTTATATATATCAAGATGGTCGGGGTCAATAGAAGTAATAATTGCAATATTCGGGTTCAGTTGCAGGAAGGAACGGTCATATTCATCCGCTTCAACCACTACCACTGTATTTTCTGAAATGTTATTTTCAAGCAATACATTGGTATGGTAATTCTTTGATACCCCGCCTAAAAATGCCATGCAATCGGTATGCGATGATTTAAGTATGTGGGTTACCAGTGTTGTTGTCGTTGTTTTACCATGCGTGCCTGCAATAGCAACGGTATAGTGCCCATGCGTAATCCATCCCAGCACGCCTGCCCTTTTATGCAAGCTAAAATTATGGCTACGGAAATATGTCAGTTCATGATGGTCTTCGGGAACCGCAGGGGTATAAATAATCAGCGTATCCTTGCTGTTGCTCTTTATCTTATCGCAAACCAAACCCATATCATCCTTAAAATGGATTTTTATGCCTTGATGTTCCATCTCTTCAGTAAGAGGAGAAGGAGTTTTGTCATATCCGCTTACTTCTTTGCCCAATGCTTTAAAATAACGCGCAAGGCCGCTCATACCGATACCGCCGATACCTATCAAATAAACATATTTCAAATCCTTCAGGTTCATTTTTTTTCTGTTAATGCAATTACTTCATTTGCTATTCTTGCTGCCGAATCCTTTATTGCCAATGCTGAAATATTTTTGCTTAAACTCTCCCTCGTTGCCCCATCTGACGCGAGTTTTACCACTGCATTTCCCAGTTCATTTAATGCGCTTGCATCTTTTATCATTATGGCTGCCTTGTGATTAACAAGCTCCATAGCATTCTTTGTCTGGTGGTCTTCTGATACATTGGGTGAAGGAATAAGTATGGACGGAAGGCCCGTTATGCACAATTCAGAAAGAGAAATAGCTCCTGCGCGCGATACAACAGCATCCGCTACAGCGTAAGCATAATCCATCCTGGAAATGAAATCAAACACCCTTATATTGGAATATTTTTTCTGGATTTCCTGTGCCTGGGCATAATATTGTTTACCTGTCTGCCATATTAACCGGATGTTACTTTGCGCAAATAAATCAAGTGAAGCAGCCATGCTTTCGTTAATAGTCCGCGCTCCCAAGCTACCGCCAATAACCAATACGGTAAATCTTTCGCTATTCAGTTTAAAATATTCCAGGGCTTCCTTGCGTTTGCTTTGCAAGCCGGTAATATCTTGCCTTACGGGGTTGCCGGTTACAATAATTTTTTCCTTTGGGAAATATTTCTCCATGCCGGTATAAGCCACGCAAATCTTCTTTACATACTTTGAAAGAATCTTATTGGTAACACCGGGGAAGGAATTCTGCTCCTGCACAAGTGTCGGAATATGTTTGCGGATGCCTGCCCATAATGTAGGTCCGCTCGCATATCCGCCCACTCCAACAATAGCATCGGGGCTGAATCGTGAGATAATTTCTTTGGCCCTGCTCACGCTCTTCATAACTTTTAAAGGCAATGAAATATTTTTCAGCATATCGCTTCGCGATATGCCTGCAATGTCAAGCCCTTCAATCCTGTACCCGGCAGCGGGCACCTTTTCCATCTCCATCCTGCCGTTGGCTCCTACAAATAATATTTCTGTTCCCGGTCTCATCTCTTCAAGCGCGCGGGCTATGGCTATAGCAGGAAATATATGCCCGCCTGTGCCTCCTCCGCTGATTATTATTTTAAGTTGTTGCGACAATATTGCTGTTGGTTATATTTTCTGTTTCCTTGCTTACACTTAATATTATTCCTACCGCTATGCTGGTAAACCATATTGAAGTACCGCCCATGCTTACCAATGGCAGGGGCTGGCCGGTTACGGGTATAAGATGAACGGCCACGCACATATTCACCATGGCCTGCATCACTAAATTCAATGACAGTCCTATGGCCAGCAAGCTGCCGAATGTCTTGTAGCTCCGTGTAGCTATCCTCACTCCTCGGTATAGAAAAGTGAGATAGAGAAATACTATTCCGGCAGCCATTATGGTTCCATACTCTTCCACCAATATGGAGAAAATGAAATCGGAAGAAGCCTGGGGCAGGAAGTTCTTTTGCGTACTGTTACCGGGTCCTTTCCCCAATGGTCCGCCCGTTGCAATGGCAATCATTGCCTGGTCAGCCTGGTAGTTATCGGCTTTATCTCCTTTGGCAAAACTTTCAATACGCGATTTCCACGTAGCCACACGGTTATTAATGTGAGGGAACCTGAAAACGATGAGAATAAACAGCCCTGCAAAGGCAACAGCAATGCCTATGGTCATGAACAGGTGAGTCATTTTGGCCTTGCCTATAAACATTATAAAAAGACAATTCAGGAATAATAAAAACGCGGTAGAAAAATTGGACGGGAATATCAAACCGCAAATAACAATTACAGGTATAATGATTGGCAAAAAGCCGTTTTTAAAATCAGTCAATAAGTTTTGTTTAATGGCAAGCATGCGTGCCACATATATCAGCAAGGCAAGCTTGGCAAAATCAGATGTCTGGAAGGTCAGGCCGGTGCCGGGTATTTGCAGCCAGCGGGTAGCGTTGCCTTCATTCACACCTTTCAGCAAGGTGAACAGCAGGAGCGGAACGGAAACATAAAGCGCAATCTGCGATACGCGCGAAAAAATAGTGTACCTGATATTGTGTACAAGGTAAATGAGCATAAAACCAAACAGGATAATGATGATATGCTTGATAAGGAAATAACTTGCGTTACCCGAATGGCTGCGGTAAGCAAGCGCCTCAACCGAGCTATATACAACCAAAACAGACACAAGCGACAAGAGCAATACGATTACCCAAATCACCTTATCTCCTTTTATATAGTTGAATATTGCCTTCATTTCTTAACAGCTTATAAAGCCCTTACCGCAGCTTTAAATTGGTTACCTCTGTCTTCATAATTCTGGAACAGGTCAAAACTTGCGCATGCCGGGGAAAGCAGGACAGTGTCGCCTCTCTGGCTGAGTTTAGCCGCTTTCATAACCGCTTCAGCAGCCGATGAAGCTTCCGTAATAGTTGGAACAAGTACTGAAAAGGCGCTAATGATTTTCCGGTTGTCTTTGCCCAGGCAAACTATGGCGCGAACTTTCTGTTTTACCATATCGTTCAGCGTGGAATAGTCGTTTCCCTTATCAATTCCCCCGACAATCCATACAACAGGCGTGTTCACACTTTCCAGCGCGTACCAGGTAGAATTTATATTGGTAGCTTTCGAATCGTTAACGTATTCCACACCATGAATGGTTGCTACCTGTTCCAGGCGGTGTTCAATGTTCTGAAAGTCGGAAAGACTTTCCCTGATAGTATCTTTTTTGATGTCCACCACGCGGGCGGCAATGGCGGCGGCCATTGAGTTGTACACGTTGTGTGTGCCAAACAGAGAAAGTCTTTGTACTGCCATAGATAAAGGATTTTGGTTAATGTTTATAATTATTTCGTCGCCTTCTTTGTAAGCGCCTTCTTCCACCCGCTCTTTTACAGAGAATGGATACTTTTTAGCGGATATATTTCGTTTGCTTACTTCCGTCCTGGTAACCTCGTCATCGAGGCAATAAATGAATGAATCAACCCCGGTCTGGTTTTGTATAATCCTGAATTTGGAATCAATGTAGTTCTCCATCTTGTGGTCATACCTGTCCATATGGTCAGGTGTAATATTGAGCAATACAGCCACATCGGCTTTAAATTTGTACATATCATCCAACTGGAAACTGCTCAGTTCAATTACATAATAGTCGAAATTCTCAGTAGCCACCTGCAATGCAAAACTCTTGCCTACATTGCCAGCTAATCCTACATTGAGTCCCGCTTTTTTGAATATATGGTAGGTGAGCATGGTTGTAGTGGTCTTGCCATTGCTGCCTGTTATACATACCATTTTGGCATTGGTATATCTCCCGGCAAATTCTATTTCTGAAATAACCGGTATACCGCGTTCCTTTATCTTTACTATTAACGGTGCATCTTCGGGTATCCCGGGGCTTTTTATCACTTCGTCAGCCTGCAATATTTTTTCCTCGGTATGCTGCTGCTGCTCAAATGGAATTTTCTCCTGCTGAAGCATCTCGAGGTATTTCCCTTTTATCCTGCCTTTATCCGATACCCATACCTCCATGCCTTTCTTTTGCGCAAGAATGGCAGCGCCTACACCGCTTTCGCCGGCCCCCAATACTGCTATTTTCTTCTTTTGCTCCATTTCTTACCTTAATTTCAGTGTTACAATGGTTATTACTGCCAGCATAACTCCGACAATCCAAAAGCGCGATACAATTTTTGATTCGTGAACCTGCATCTTCTGAAAGTGGTGGTGCAAAGGAGCCATTTTAAAAATGCGCTTTCCTTCGCCAAATTTCTTTTTGGTGTATTTGAAATAGCTTACCTGCATTATTACTGATAAGTTCTCTATAACGAATACCCCGCATAAAATAGGGAGCAGCAGTTCCTTACGTATGGCAATGGCAAATACCGCAACAATACCGCCCAGAGCGAGGCTCCCGGTATCGCCCATAAATACCTGTGCAGGATAAGAATTGTACCAGAGGAACCCGATACAAGCGCCAACAAAAGCGCTCATGAAGACAACCAGTTCTCCGCAATTGGGTATGTACATTATATTGAGATAATCTGCGAATACTGTATTACCGGATACATATGCCAGTATCATCAGCGTAGCACCTATAATGCCCGATGTTCCCGTGGCAAGGCCGTCTATACCATCAGTTATATTGGCGCCATTGGATATGAAAGTCACAATTAAAATAATGATTGGAATAAACAATATCCATGCCAATTTCCTGGAATGTGTTCCGAGAAAGGATGTCAATATGGAATAATCAAATTGGTTGTCTTTCACAAAAGGTATGGTAGTCTTCAGCGATTTGGTTTCTTCTTTGGCATATTTGGGTAATTCTGTAAAGCCCGCTTCCTGCCCATTGATTAAGGCTGTTTCCTTTGCCCTTGCTATTTTTTCTTTTACCACCACGTGCGGGTTTAAATACATGGTGCACCCTACAATCAGGCCAATACCTACCTGCCCGATTATTTTAAAAGTGGCGCTCAACCCCTTTTTATCTTTCTTGAATACTTTTATATAATCATCCAGGAAGCCCACAGTACCAAGCCATACAGTGGTAATAAGCATAAGAACGATGTAAACATTATCAAGCTTTGCGAAAAGAAGTGTGGGAATAAGTATGGCGGCGAGAATAATAAGCCCGCCCATAGTTGGCGTGCCTTCCTTTTCTTTTTGGCCGTGCAGGCCTAAATCACGTACTGATTCGCCAACCTGCTTTCTCTTTAGCACCGCAATAAGCCTCTTACCAAGCAATGCGGAAATAATAAGCGAAAAGATAATAGCCAAAGCTGCACGGAACGTAATGTAGTTGAACACATTCGCGCCCGGCATGTTATACGTCTCCCTCAGGTAATGGAACAGATAGTAGAACATCAGCTTTGAAAAAGATTAAGAGTTTCACATAAAATTTCCATATCATCAAATGGGTGTTTTACTCCCTTTATTTCCTGGTACTTTTCGTGTCCTTTGCCTGCCAGAAGGATTATATCTCCCTTCCCGGCCATCTGGCAGGCCGCTTTTATAGCCTCCCTCCTGTCTGTAATCGAAATGGTTTTTTTCCTGCAAAGTGTGTTAACGCCCTTTTCCATTTCATGAATTATCTCAGCAGGCTCTTCTGAACGGGGGTTATCGGAAGTGAGTATTACCTTGTCGCTTTTCTCGCATGCAATTGACGCCATTACCGGGCGCTTTGTCCTGTCCCTGTCGCCGCCGCAGCCAACGACAGTTATAATTTTTTCATTTTCGGCGCGAACTTCCTGCAAGGTGGAAAGCACATTTTCAAGGGCATCAGGGGTATGGGCATAATCAACAATGCCTATTGTACCGTTAGGCGACTTGGCATACTGGAAGCGGCCCTCAACGGGGTCAAGAGAACTTAATACTTTAAGAACTTCTTCTTTTTCTTCGCCCAGCAAAATAGCCGTGGCATATATACCAAGCAGGTTATACGCGTTGAATGCGCCTATAAGTTTTGTCCATATTTCCCTGCTATCTATATTCATTACAAGGCCTGCGAGGCTATTCTCCACTATCTTGCACTTAAAGTCAGCCGGGCTCTTCAGGGCAAATGTTTTCTTTGCCGCTTTTGTATTTTGCAGCATAACCATTCCATTCGCATCATCCTTGTTTACCAGTGCGAATGCACCTGAAGGAAGCTCATCAAAAAATCTTTTTTTCGCTTTTATATATGCTTCAAAAGTCTGGTGGTAATCCAGGTGGTCGTGCGTGATGTTTGTAAATACACCACCTGCAAAAGATATACCGGCAGTCCTGTTTTGTACAATAGCATGCGAACTCACTTCCATGAAACAATGCGTACAACCCGCAGCAACCATATCATTCAGTATCCTGTTCAGGTCAATGGAATCGGGAGTAGTGTGCGTTGCAGGGAATTGTTTATCATTTATTTGATTGCGCACAGTGGAAAGCAAGCCGGTTTTGTAACCCAGGCCACGGAATAATTTATATAACAGTGTCGCGGTCGTGGTTTTGCCATTTGTCCCTGTAATCCCTACAAGTTTTAACCCGGAAGACGGATGGTCGTAAAAGTTATCGGCAATAATAGCCAGTGCGGCAGAAGAATTTTTTACCCGTATATAACTGATTCCTTCTACCCTGTTTTCGGGCATTACTTCGCACAAAATGGCAACCGCGCCGTTTTTAATGGTCTGGTCAATAAATTTATGCCCATCGGTCAGCGTGCCTTTTATGGCTATAAACAATGCGCCTTCTGTCACCTTCCTCGAATCAAGCTGAATAGCTGAAACAGCCACATCGGTAGAGCCTGCAACTTCTACCAGGGCGACCTTATATAATATGTCTTTCAGCTTCTTCATTCTTATTTATGATAATTGCAGCAATACTCTCTGTCCTTTTATAAATTTTGTTCCGGCATCAAGCGATTGCCCTGTAACAGCGCCCAGGCCTTTCACCGTTACTTTTAAATGATTGTTCTCCAGCAGGTAAACAGCATCCTCCGCGCTCATACCATGCAAATCGGGCATAATGCCCTGTCTCAGCATTCTCTGAGGGTTTTCAGGAATAATATGTATTGCAGAATCCTGCAATTCCACATTTACCCAGCCCATATTTTTATTTAACCCATTAAAGGCTATTCCCATACTCTGCAATACACTGTGTATGTCCCTGAAATCGCCATTCTTTACAACCGGTTCTTTGTGTTTATTGTTAGCTGCTATGCTATTTACAGACGGGTCAATATTTATGCTGCTGGCATATACTTTATCGGCAATCTCCCTGAAAATTGGCCCCGCGGTAATGTTGCCATAATAGCCATCAGCGCTTGGGGAGTTCATAATAACAATGCAGGAATATTCAGGATTCTCGGTAGGGAAATAACCAACAAATGAAGCCTGGTAATTTATTTTTCCTTCCGTTTTATATTTTCCTTTATTGGCAATCTGCGCGGTGCCCGTTTTACCTGCAATGGAATAGACAGTATTGTTCAGGTTTTTAGCCGTGCCATGCAATACAACTCCTTCAAGTAATTTCTTCACTTTTTTAAGCGTAGTTGCAGAACAAATTGCAGGGTTAATAACCTGTGTCTGGAATGTCCTGACTACTTTTCCATCCTTCATCAGCGCGTCAACAAATCTTGGTTTTACCATTATTCCGTTATTGGCAATGGAATTATAAATGGTAAGTGTTTGCAGAGGAGTAACATTAACTCCGTAACCAATAGCCAGCCAGGGAAGACTCACACCGCTCCAGTTTTTATCGGAAGGGTCGGGCATTTTAGGGGTTCCTTCACCGGGAATACTCAGGTTCAAAGGTTTATCCAGGCCCAGCCGGCAAAGGCCGTCAACAAACTTTTTAGGCTGGTTGGCATAGTATTTGTAGATGATTTTAGAAATACCCACATTCGACGACATTTCAAAAGCTCTCTGCACGCTTACCCAGCCTGACTCATCATGTTCGGCATCGTGCATTACCCGGTCATAATATTGATGCGTACCATTTTCAAGATTAATGCTGTCGGTATTATTCACATAACCATCTTCCATAGCCACAATAAGTGAAGAGAGTTTGAAAGTCGAACCCGGTTCGGCAGCTTCACCTAAGGCATAGTTGTATGATTCTTCGTAATTATCTCCGGAATCTTTCCGGGCTAAGTTGGCCGCTGCAAGAATTCTGCCTGTCTTTACTTCCATTAATACAACACATCCATGGTCGGCATGGTGTTTTATGAGCTGCTCGCGCAATGAAGTCTCAGCCACATCCTGGTAATTTATATTTATGGTTGATACAATGTCATCTCCATTCTGGGGTTGCACATCATCGTCATTATTAATAGGAATTTTTATTCCTCCTGCGAGTTTTTCCATAAGTATGCGCCCGCTGTCGCCTCTTAAATATTCATCAAATGCGCCTTCCAGCCCGACACTGATATTATCGCGCGTATAGCCGATAGTACGTTCTGCCAGGTCACGGAATGGTAATTCGCGTTTATAGGTTTGTTCCACAATCATGCCGCCTTTGTTCCTGCCCAGGCGAAGCAGCGGAAAATGCTTTACTTTTTGCAATTGCTCATACGAAGCATCTTTATGAAGCAGCACATACCTTTCACCTGATGACCGTGCGCTTTTCAGCATTTTATAATATTCGTCGGCAGATTTATCTTTAAACAACTCAGCAAAACTGATGCTGAGCGAATCAATTTTGGAATTGAAAATTTCATCGGTTAAGTAATCCGTATTCACATCCATTGCAATGTCATAGTATGGCAGCGATGTTGCCAGCAGGTTGCCATCGGCGGCATAAATATTGCCGCGCATTGCCTCAATAGTATAATATGAAGTGGTCATATTGGCCTCGGCAATTTTCCATTTATTGCCCTGAAAATATTGTATGGACACTACCCGCGCAGTAATAACAATACCCAATATGCACATAAAGGCATATAAGAAGTACGTACGGAGCAATGTTCCTTTCCTTGGTTCCATTTACTTTTTTGCCAGTTTGTTATCAATTACAATTTTCTCGGGCGGTATAACTGATTCCTTTAACCCGATACCTGCTGTTGCTCTCGCCACCTCCGATTCTTTACTTAAATACATAAGCTTCGCTTTCGCTATCTGGTATTGGGTATTCAGTTCCTTTATCTGCGTGTTCAATGTATCGAGTTCCCTGTCTTTCGACTGCGCGAAGTAGCCGTTAGCTATATATAACAAACCAAGGAAGGCGAGAAAGAAAATGAAAGGCATATATTTCAATGTTGGCTCAGATATAAGAAACCTGCCGCTAACCACACTTGAAACAGCTCGCCCAACCTTATTGCTCTTTTTAGGAACAGGCGCAGGTTCGGTTTCAGGAGCTGTAATTATCTGCTCCGTCAACTTTTCCTCTTGTTCTATGTCCGCTTTCAGCCTATTCTTCATATTATATTTTTTCTGCTATCCTCATTTTCGCACTACGCGCCCTGTTATTCGACACAATCTCCTCTTCGCCCGGAACAATTGGCTTTTTGGTTATTGGCTCAAACGGGCGCAAATCATGGCCGTACATATTCTTTTGAGGCACGCCTTCAAAATTTCCGCTGCGCATATAATTCTTTACCAGCCTGTCTTCGAGGGAATGGTAGGAGATAACAACCAATCTTCCGCCTTTCTTTATCAGAGTTTCGCTCTGGCTTAAAAGTTCCTTCAATGCATCTGTTTCCTCATTCAATTCAATCCTCAATGATTGAAATACCTGTGCCAGGTACTTATTGGCATTTTGCGGAGGGGTGCATCCATTAATGGCCTCAATTAAATCTGCGGTTGTGCGGACTGGCTTAATACTTCTTGCTTTTTCAATATTACGGGCAAGGTTTGCCGCATTGGTAATCTCACCATAAACCGAAAACATTTTCTGGAGCCTTGCTGCGGGGTATGTATTAATAATATCGGCGGCTGTGCGTATAGAATCGCTATTCATACGCATATCTAACAGGGCATCGAAACGGGTAGAAAAACCACGTTCAGGGGTATCAATCTGGTGGGAGGATATTCCGAGGTCGGCAAGTATTCCGTCAACCTGGGTTATTCCACGCGCCATTAATTGTTCTTTTATATAACGGAAATTGGAATGAATAGCAATTAACCTTGTATCCGGGCTTATATTTTCAAATGCGTCTTTATCCTGGTCAAATGCAATTACTCTTCCGCTTTTAAGCTTTTTAAGTATTGCGTTGGTGTGCCCTCCTCCTCCGAACGTAGCGTCGACGTAAGTCCCTCCATCTACGATGTTTAATCCTTCGATACTTTCTTTCAGAAGTACCGGTCTATGATACATCTCCGTTATTATCATTCGGTATTTTACCCATTACTTCTTCGGCAAGGGCGGCAAAATCATCAGCGCCCTGCTTCATATATTTATTGTATTCCAGTTTTGACCATATTTCTATCCTGTTTGAAAAGCCAAACAACACGGCATCTTTATCCACTCCTGCATGCAGCATCAGGGTCTTTGGCAATAACAAACGGCCTGAACCATCCAACTCAACTTCGGTAGCGCCGTTATTAAACTTCCTCACAAATTCCCTGTTCTTCTGTACATATAAATTGAGCTGGTTCAACCTTGAAGTCTCCTTATCCCATTCTTTGCGCGGCCACAGGTTAAGTTGTTTTTCAAGCCCGCGGTTAACCACAAAACGTTTTTGTTCCTTATTCGGCAGCTGCTTCTTGAGCCCGGCAGGAAGCATAAGCCTCCCCTTCTCGTCAAGCTTGCATTCATATTCTCCTATAAGGGCTGCCATTTGGTTGTTTTTATTGAGGTGTAAAAGTAATAAAAAAATTCCCACCTTTTACCACTTTTTCCCACTTTGTTGAAAACTTTAATTTAACGTTATGGAATTCAGGCATGAAAATATTTTCCAATGTCGCTTTTGGCAGGCATTTCAAGGAAAATTACGTTAACAGAACGTTATTAACTTTTTCCCCGCATGAAATAAACGCGGAAGAAAAAAACAGAAAATTTTTAAGCGTATGACCTGTGAAATATGGCTTAGAAACAGGTTTAAATTTTAAAGGGGGAAATTGTGGGAAGATACATTTGGGAAGCCGCCTGATATTGATTGCTGATTATATGTCTTTTAATCTTCGCAGAAAAAATGCTTCCCTTAAATGCCTGCACCTTATTACCTTATCCTCTTAACTGATATTTATTCCCCGAATCAAAACGATAATAAGGTAATAAGGCCGCATTATTGCTGCCTTTCTTTTTTTCTACTAAGGTTTTTTTGAACAGCGGTTTGATTTGTAATATCCATTTTTTAAAGAGCGATAAACATTTTATTATCTTTGTTTCAGGCCGTTTTTAAACCATACAGGGAATATAGAGGTGGAATCGTTGCAAATAAATATAGATGAGCTATTGCGGACCAAAGCGCCCGGCGCCTACAGGTTTATTCCCCGTTTCCTGATTAACTATGTAAAAAAAATTGTCCATGCCGATACAATAAATAAGTTTTTGGCTGAACATAGGGAAACCAAAGGCATTGCATTTGTTGATGCCGCGCTTGCCACCATGGGAGCGCAGGTTACCATAGAAGGAATTGAAAACATTCCGAAAACCGGGGGGTACCTTTTTGCAGCCAACCATCCCTTAGGCGGGCTTGATGGTATGGCTGTCATCAGCGCCATTGGCAAAGTGCGTACCGATATAAAATTCTTTGTAAATGAATTGCTGATGGCCCTGAAAAACATGGATGAAATTTTTGTTCCCGTAAATATAAATGGCCACAGCAGCCGGAAGATGCTTGAACTGGTGGATAAAATTTACAGTTCTGATTGTGCCATCCCGATTTTCCCGTCCGGGTTGGTGTCACGGAGGCAACCTGATAAAAGCATTAAGGATTTGCCATGGAAAAAGAGTTTTATCACACAGGCCAAGCATTATAAAAAGGATATTATACCCATATGGATAGAAGGGAAAAATTCTGATTTTTTTTACCGGTTTGCCTTTTGGCGCAAGAGGTTAGGCATCAAAGTAAATCTTGAAATGTTCTTTCTGCCCGACGAGATGTTCAAACAGAAAGATAAGCAAATTATTATACATTTTGGCAAACCAATTTCTTTCACTACCTTTATGCAATGGCATAATGATGCAAAAATGGCATTAATGTTCCAGGATGAACTGTATAGCAAAAAAGAAAATGTTGTGAAAGAGCCGCTGTTTATGGCTCCAATTAATATGTGACGCAAAAAAATATTCCTATATGCAACCCATAATACCTCCTGTTCCGGCAGATAAGCTTGCTTCAGAACTTACGCGTGAAAAGTTCGTTCGAAATACCAATTACGGCAAGAATGAAATATACATTGTAACCTATCATAACGCGCCCAATGTTGTAAAAGAAATCGGAAGGCTACGCGAACTGACATTCCGTTATGCAGGCGGTGGAACAGGTAAATCTATAGATCTTGATGAATTCGACACCAATGAAAAGCCTTATAAGCAGCTTATTGTCTGGAGCCCTGAAGATAAAGCTATTGTTGGTTCATACAGGTTTATGCGCTGCAAGGATGCTCCCATAAAGAATGACATTATCCAACTGGCTACCGTTGAATTATTTGAATTCAGCAGCAAGTTTTTAAAAGATTATTTCCCATATACCATTGAGCTAGGCAGGTCATTTGTGCAGCCCGATTACCAGCCATCTGCGGTGAACCGTAAAGGTTTGTTTTCACTCGATAACTTATGGGACGGCCTTGGCGCTTTGGTGGTTGATAACCCCGATATGAAATATTTTTTTGGCAAAGTTACCATGTACCGGCATTTTAATGTGAGGGCAAGAGATATGATTTTATATTTCATGCAATATTATTTTCCCAATAAAGGAAATTTAGTTATACCCATTGACCCGCTTCCGCTTAACCATGACATGTACAGGTTTGGCACTAAACTAAAAGGCAAGGATTATAAGGACGGACACGCCATACTTAACCAGGCTGTCAGGGCTTTGGGAGAAAATATTCCGCCGCTGGTAAATTCATATATGAACCTTTCTTCTACCATGAAAACCTTTGGAACATGCCTTAACCCGGAATTTGGCGGGGTTGAAGAAACAGGAATACTGGTAAGCATTGCAGATATTTACCCCAGCAAAAAAGAAAGGCATATTGATTCATATAAGCCAAAGGGAAAACACAAACATCATACCCATTAATATACAATAATATGGGCGATAAATTATGGTATGGTTCAAGTAAATATGCTTACGATAAAAACAACATTCGTTATTACAATGTAAATGATTACACCTGGGCTACTGATATTGAAAAAAATTGGGGAGAAATAAAAAGTGAATTACAAAACCTTATTACTGAAAAAGATAAAAATTTCACTTCCAATGCCGAAGCCTATAAAGGAGTGGATATAACCGGCAAATGGAGTTCCTTATCATCTATGTTCTGGGGATTGAATACCTCCGCGTCTTTTGTGAGAAAATGCCCGCGGTTATTCGCTTTGCTCCGGAATTCGCCGGGAATTGTTTCTGTATCACTCAGCCGTTTGGAACCACACACTAAAATTGGCGAACATCATGGTGAAACAAATGCAATTATACGCTGCCACTTAGGTATTGAGATACCTTCAGGCTTACCTGCATGCGGAATGAATGTAGCCGGAGAAGAAAGAGGATGGGAAGAAGGTAAATGGCTGTTTTTTAATGATGCGCAAAACCATTTTGCATGGAATGATACGGACAAACGGCGCATTTTACTTATTACAGATATGATACGGCCTGAGTTCCTGCACAAAAAGAATTTGATTTGCGCAAAAATTCTTGCTGCATATTTTATCGGGCAGAGAGAAATCAAATATACTTTTATAAGAAACCTGCCGCGTGCATTTACAATAATGCTCTTTTTATTTGTCATACCAACTGTATATATACTCAGGCCTATATACAATGCGTTACATGTAAATAACCTGTATCATGAGTAATTGCAGATTAGCTGGCATTAAAATTAAATGCTGCTTTTAACATGATAATTTTTCATAAATTTGTGAATGCCGGAATATATCACTGATTCAGCTAAAAATCATACTGCATGCAGAAATCATACAAATTACTTGCCATTGTTACCCTGCTGGCGATATGTACATCTGCACAAACAATATATACTATTGCAGGTAATGGATCCGGGAGTTACTCAGGTGACGGAGGCCCTGCCACTTCTGCAGGGATATGGCAACCTGTTGGGGTATCATTAGGAAATTCCAGCAATTTATATATATCAGATTATTTTAATAACCGCATCCGGATGGTAAGCTCTACGGGCATAATCAGCACCTTTGCAGGTACCGGCATTAGCGGGTATTCCGGCGACGGAGGCCCGGCCACTGCAGCGGAGTTAAATAACCCAAGTGCAGTAAAAGTAGACGGATCGGGCAATGTTTATATTGCAGATGCAGGTAATAACAGGATTCGTATTGTAACCACATCAGGAATTATAACCACTTGTGCCGGCAACGGTATCAAAGGATATTCCGGCGACGGAGGTTTGGCTACTGCTGCTGAGCTAAATAACCCCCAATGTGTATCGGTAAATCCTTCAGGCTATGTTTTTATTTCGGATGGCGGCAATAACTGCATTCGTGTAATAAATACTTCAGGTATTATCAGCACCGGTGCAGGAAACGGCATTGCCGGATATTCCGGCGACGGAGGGCAGGCCACAGCCGCAGAATTAAATAACCCTAACGGTTTTGCAGTAGGCGATTCAGGGAATTTTTTTATTGCAGATGAAAATAATAACTGTATCAGGATAGTAAATAGTTCCGGTATCATCAGCACTTGTGCCGGCAACGGAATTGCCGGCTATTCAGGTGATGGTGGTGTAGCTGCTGCTGCTGAACTGAATCATCCATCCGGAATAAAAACAGGTTATGACGGTATAAATTTATACATAGCAGATATGGACAATAACCGCATCCGTGAAGTAAACACCACAGGAATTATAACCACTGTGGCAGGTAACGGTATTGGAGGTTACTCAGGCGACGGAGGGCCGGCAACTGATGCCGAAATCAATAAACCGGTCAATATAGCGTTAGATGGTTTCGATGACATTTACATTGCAGATGCTGCCAATAACCGTATCCGTGAAGTAATTGGAATATCCGGCATTAATGGTCTTGCAACACCTGCCGGTGAAGTGAATGTTTACCCAATACCAAATAACGGAGAAATGGTACTAACATTAGGTGGTCAAGATTATACCGGGCTCAGAATATATGATTTGCTTGGCAACGAAATTTATACGCAGCCTTTACCTGCAGAAAAACCAAATATAAGCCTTAAAATTAATATAAGTTACGTACCCGATGGTATTTACATAATGCAGGTAATAACTCTAAATGGGGTTATTTGCAAACATATTATCATACAGAAATAAAATATTTATTGCCTCAGATGAATCAGAACCAGCCGCATTATAACCGGTTCATTTATGATATTAATTGCTTTATAATTCTATAAAAATATGATTAGCATTAAAACAATTAAATAAGGCTTATGCTATCCTTCCTTCTTTACGGATTTTGCAATACATTATATTAAACCTATAGCTTTTAAACCTCAACCTGGTAAATATTTGCCAGCAATAATACATGAACTTGCTTTTTAGCAATTTCCAATGAGGGATATGAGTATTACTTTCCTTATGTTGCTCTATTTTATAACCATAATGAATTTGGGCAAACCTGCCGGCTATTATTTCAGTGCTGCGAATATCCTGCTCTTTCATTTCTTTTTCCCATTTTCCTATTTGAGAGGTATTTATCGGATTAAAAAGATTTTCCTGTATTTCGCCAACATGCGTTTTAGTTTCGTCATCCAATGCTGCATATGATTTCTGAAATGACTTGTGTTCCGACATCTCAGCTATATAAGGCACACCAAGGAAGGCGCACAATGGTATCAAAACTTCTGCCGGAGAATAAGCTAATTTTTCATATTGAATAGTACAATATCTTTCAGGCATCTTTTTCTTGCTCTTTTCTATAATTGAATTATATGCCACCCATTTGCAGGCGTTAAACATTGCATTTTTGGTATGAAAAGTCTTTAAGTTGCTATACACATTATCGCGCGGATCCCTTATAATATGAATAAATTTAGCCAGGGGGTAAATTTTCAAAATTTCATTTATGAATAATATATAAAGCGGATTCTTATCACATATCAACATTATATCCTGCTTGCCCTCACTCATTTCAAGATAAATCATCTTGCAAAGCATCGCATAACCGGCTTGTTCTTTTACTGAAAGCAATGTTTTAATGATTTGGTCTCTATTAATATGCCAGAATCCTACAAACTGGGGGTCAGTGTATATTCCTTCAACAAAATCTAAAATATCTTTTCCACTCCATGTTTTTATTTTAAAAAAACGATGGAAAAGCAGCATCATGAATTTGGCTTCCGGAGGAGCAACAATATTGGGGTGCGAGTTGAGAATGGTTTGCAATAAGGTTGTGCCTGAACGCTCATTACCCAATATAAACACAAAAGGCATTTTACGTATTTTCTCTATCTCAGATATTGTCATCCTTTATTAATATTGGTTAATTCATAAACTATTTTCCTTTATAAATTTTCATTAATACTATTAATACGTATTTGCGTATAAAAAATGCCCATCTGTATTTTAATACCATATGAAAATATCTCCTTATTATAATGTATCTCCATTTCAGTATTATGAGCCGTACAGGGTTTATATGAAAGTTTTTATTTCCGGAATAAAATTTATATCCATAAGTTTTTTCAGCAAATTGCCCATCAAGTGATTCTGCAATAGCCAGTTCTTCATTCGTCATTTTTTCCTTCCATTCATCAATAAATGTCTTATTTATAGGTTGGAACAAATTTTTATGAATCTTTTTAAACTTATTGCTTTCCTGGTTATGATAGAAGCTTGGGAACAACTTGGTGTTATGAGTTTCTATCATCTCTTTCTCAAATGCAATACCAATAAAGCCACACAGCGATCTCATTACTTCTTCTGTTTCAGTTACCAGCGTTTCATATTTCAAAGTGAACCATTGCTCCGGCATTTTACTTTTGAAATCTTCGATCTGGCTATTTACTTTCAGCCACCTGTAAGCCTTATTGGCAGTATTTATATCACCGATACTAATCCGCTTGTGACTCACAATATTAGCCCTGTAATCGCGTACTATATGTATAAATCTGGTACCAGGGAATATCTCATATAGCTTAGGAATAAAGTCATAATATGGTGGGTTTTTATCTACAAACATTTTAATCTCCTTTCCGGTTGGCGCAAAGCTATAAAATACAAGTTTGCATACTAAAGGATAGGTTAAATACTCTTTTACCTCCAGAAGAAAGGAGTGAAATTTTTCCTTATCAATATTCCAGTAATTCCGGAATAAATTTTCTGTAAACAGGTCATTACAAAACGCTTTAATATCTTTTTCATTCCATTTTGTTTTTGAACCATATTTTAAATATAAAAGCATGATAAAGCATGATTCAGGCGGGGCAACAATGTTAGAATGGGCATTAAGCATTACCTGTAACAAGGTTGTACCGGAACGTTCTTTCACAATAACAAATACTATAGGTATATTGTTTATCTCTTTAATCTTCTCAATTGGATTTTCATTTGTCATTATAAAAAATTAAATGAAAATAACAGTTATTTTTCTTTATAAAATATCAGTATTAACCACATTGCTATATGTTTATGTAAAAAAATCGCCCACCTGTGCCTCAATACCCTGAAATATTTCATAATTATAACATACTTCCATCTTGTAATAACTAAACGCAGGTGGCCTATATGGAAGTTTTCCTTTTTAGAATAAAGCCTGTATCCGTAAGTCTTTTCAGCAAATTGCCCCGCAATTGATTCTGCAATAGCCAGGTCATCACCTGTCATCTTCTCTTTCCATTCATCAATAAATGATGTACTTATCGGCCGGAACAGGTTTTCCTGGAATTTCATTCCCCCTTTTTCCTCATGATATTGATTGAAGCTTTGGAATATCTTGGTGTTATGGCTTTTTATCATTTCCTCCTCGTAAGGAATATTTAAAAAACTGCATACCTGTTTCATTACCTTTTCAGTATCTGTCACCAAAGCTTCATATTTCAATGTAATCCATTGTTCCGGAGCTTTGCTTTTTGCCTCTTCAATAAGTTCATTGACCTTAAGCCAGCGGTATGCCATATCGTATGTATTCAAATTCAATATCCAGCTGATTCGCTTGTGGCTTATTATATTGGCCCTGTAATCGCGCACTATATGTATGTACCTGGCGCCGGGAAATATTCTACCTGTTTCAGGTAAAAAATAATAATACAAGGGGTTTTTATCAATAAGCATTTTAACATCCTTGGCCGGTGGCGCATAGTTAAAGAACACCAGTTTGCATAATAAAGGATAAGTTAATTTCTCTTTCGCCCCAATAAGAGAAGCGTATAATTTATCCTTATCAATTTTCCAGAATTTTCTGAAAAAATCTTCCTCAAACAGGTCATCGCAAAAAGCCTTTACATCTTTCTCTTTCCAGTTTGTTTTTGAGCCATATTTCAAATACAGAAGCATTATAAAACGCGATTCGGGTGGAGCAACAATATTGGAATGGGCGTTTAGCATTACCTGCAGCAAGGTGGTACCGGAACGCTCCTTGCCTATTACAAAATTTAATGGAGTTACGTTTATTTTATCAATGTTCTGCTGGGTCATATTTGACATGGAATATAATACAAAAATAGCAAGCTATATGGTTTATATCCCTAAAATCGCTAAGTTTGTATAAGTTGTTTATTCTGCATCCTGTAATGAAAAGAGTAAAAATAGTATTTGCACTACTGGTATTGTCTTGCGTTATTGGCATCATATCGTGCCGCAAAGGCATGATCCCGTCGTGGGACACGCAGATATTGGCCCCGCTTATAAAGACCACCCTGGGCATAAATAACCTTGTTACCAATACAACCATTACCACCAATGCGGCAGACAGTTCGGTTACATTGGTATTTACAGACTCCCTTTATACCCTGAATCTGGATAGCTTGCTGAAAATACCCGATACGACACTTGTATATAGCTATCCCAGCCCCCCAAATTTAAATATCGCTCCGGGAGGAGCTCTACCGCTAATACAAGGTACTGACAGTATCACCCAATACAATACAGGAAGCGTTTTACTTACCAATGCTATAATTCAATCAGGATATGTGAAATTTGAAGTAATCAGTTACTTAACCCAACCTACTGATTATACTTATACTATACCCAATGCTACATTAAATGGAAACCCGCTCGTCCCTTTGAGTATAACTGTAAAAGTTCCGGCTGCAAATGGAAATACTCCGGGAACCAATGATACTATATATTCTTTAAATGGGTACCATATAAATTTCACAGGTCCAAGCCAAAATGGCAATAATCTTATTATTACCCGCATCAATGGTATTGTTGACCCACATGCTGACACCCTTAAAACTGCTAATGTTATAGGAAATGGAATAACAATTAATGCAACATTTTATAATATAGTACCCTATTATGGTCAAGGTGACTTTCAGGCACCAGCTAAAACCTTTGGCCCCGATAATACCAATTTCTCATTGTTTAAAAATATTTCAGGCACCCTTAATTTAAAGGATGTGAAGGTGAATCTTACTTTAGAAAATGGATTTGGTGTAGATGCAAGCGTTAAAATAACCCAGCTTTCTTCTATCAATTCACATACCGGAACTTCTGTTAATTTATCGGGCAGCATAATAAATAAAAACATAGATATTAACCGCGCAATTCAAACCAATAACCCTGCATTGCCTGTAAATTCTTCCATTCAGAATTTTTCTATAAATCCGAATAATTCAAATATTTTACAATGGATTGATAATATGCCAACATCGGTTGGTTATGCTCTCCAGGTAACTACAGACCCAAAACCAATTGTTCCGGGCTGGTCTGATTTTGTTTACTTAGGGTATGGCATCAAAGCCTATCTCAATATAGCTGTTCCTCTGTCTATTGCAGCCAATAACCTTACATTGGAAGATACTTTGCCGGTAAATTTTGGGAATTCAAGCCAGTCCCGGCAAATAAAAAGCGGAACATTTACTCTGTATGCCGCCAATTTGTTCCCCTTCAGTGCAACTTTGCAGGTTTACCTGCTGAATAATAAAATGCAGGTTACCGATTCGTTAATGAACCCACCTGAAACTATTGCTGCCGGAGATACGAATGCAAGCGGCTATGTAACAACGCCTGAAAATTCTGTTTTAACTATACCTCTCAGTGATTCACAGGCCAACCAGTTATTTACCAGCAAGAACATAATTATTATGGCCCGGTTCAATACCGGCTGTACTACATGTACTCCAAAGAAGTTCAGTAAAATCTACGACACTTATAATCTCGGTATTAAGCTTGTAGGCAACTTTGATTACCAGGTGAAAGGATAAATTTAAGTTTGAAGCGTGAAACAGATAATAACCCGAATTTTACCGGTAATTGGAATTATTGCATATACTCATACCAGCGCCCAGTGGAATGACGCTATAGTGCAGGATTCAACTGCAAACAAGGTTGCAGCAGGAATATATGGAAGCGCTGATTATGGCTCTACCTGCGTAACCAATACATTCGCAGCAAATATACTGACCGGAAGTTTTATTACCGATGCCATGAAACAGCAGGTCTCTTCTAAACTGGAAGAATCTAACCGGCTGGGATATAACCTCAATTATGGTATTTACGGGGTTTGGTATAATGATACCGCAAAAAAAAGGAAAATGAATTTTTTCTTTGCCTTACGGCATAAATCATATATAAATGCTGATTTTGCTCCCGATGTATTTAACCTGGCATTTTATGGTAATGCTATGTATGCCGGCCAGACAGCCAAACTCGTGCCGTTTTCCTTTAATTCTTTAAGCTACCAGCAGGCAGAAATTGGCCTTGTATGCACCAATTTCGGGGGGAAAGGGGAATTTGGAATAGGGCTCTCATTTCTTGCAGGGCAAAGGCTGTTATCAATAAATGCATACAGTGCCAGCCTTTATACCGACCCGACAGGACAAAACCTGCAATTCAGTTCAGACGCCGATTTATATGAAAGCGATACGGCAGGGAACAGTAAGCTTATAAACGGTTACGGAGCATCAATAGACCTTTACTTTAAAGCCCCGTACAAAATAGGAAAACGAAACGGCACTATTTCAATAAGCATTACCGACATTGGCTTTATGTACTGGAACAATAAATCGCTTTATTATTATAAAGATACTTCTTATTATTATGATGGGGTTACTATCAATAGCCTGAACGATTTGCAAAATGTAAGTTTTAATACTGTTTCAAAAGACAGCCTTCAGAATAAGTATCTTCCGTTTGAAAAAACATCTTTCATTACCAATATTCCCGCTACATTCAGCATAAACAGCAATACTGATTATGGCAAATACCACCTTGAAATAGGTTACTGGTATATTTTCAACGAAAATGCAGTTGGATATGGTTATGTGCAAGGGGATAGAATATTTACCAATGGCTGGATTACTTCGTTGCAATTGGGATATGGAGGATACGAGACTATAAATGCCGCCTTATTATTCTCCAAACAGTGCCATAATTCAAAATTCAGCATGGTTATTAACCATTTGGAGGGACTGGTATTACCTAACCTGTTTGGAGGAGCAGGTATTTCACTGGAATACGTACATTCTTTCGGAAAATGATGAAGGCAGTAGTTATGAAAATAAAAAGACCGTCCTGCATTGCTGCAGGACGGTCTTTTTTAAAAGAATCAGACAAATTATTTCTTGTCAGCAGTACCTTTTTTGTCGTCTTTCTTCATGTCTTTCTTGTCAGACTTCTTGGTTTCTTTCTTTTCAGTTTTTTTGCCATCATCCTTCTTGGCAGGAGCAGCAGCCTTGTCTTGAGCAAAAGCAACTGTTCCGAAAGCGAACAGAAGAGCAGCAACGATAGATAACTTTTTCATTTTTAAATGTTTTTGTTGGTTTATGTGGCGCAAAATTATAAAAAAATTGAATCTATCCAACGTTTCGGCTAAAATCTTATTAACAGTCTGTTTATTAGTATGTTACAATGGTTCTTCGCAAGGACAGAATTTCTTCATGCCTTCTCTCGTGCAAAATAACAACCGCTTAATACCATTGTTGGCAGCCGAAGGCGGGTTATATGCCGGCTCTATGGTTGGGCTCAATGTATTATGGTATAAGAATTATGCCCATTCGGCTTTTCATTTTTTTAATGACAATAAAGAATGGCAGCAAATGGATAAATTAGGGCATATGCTTACTGCCTATACCTTAAGCCGTATAACGGCGGCTCTTTACCAGTGGAGCGGAATAAAACAACAACCGGCGGCAGCTTACGGAACAAGTCTTGGCATGGCATTCCAGACTAATATCGAAGTATTTGATGGCTTTTCGGGCGCATGGGGATTTTCGCCGGGCGATATGATAGCAAATACTGCCGGAGCCAGCATATTTTTAGCGCAGGAAGCAGGTTGGGGCGAGCAACGCATAGGGCTGAAATTTTCATTTCACCCTACCGAATATGCGCAATATAGGCCCGATGAACTTGGGGAAAATGAGTTGCAACAAAGCATAAAAGATTATAATGGGCAAACATACTGGGTTGCGGTTGCCATTGCTTCTTTTCTGCCCAAGGGCTCTAAAATACCGGGTTGGGCATGTATTGACTTTGGCTATGGCGCAGAAGGAATGATTGGAGCCGTTACTAACCCTCCCGTATATGATGCCAATGGAGAAGAACTATGCTTTGACCGCTACCGCAAATATTTTCTGTCTCTTGATATTAACCTGACCGGCATTCCTACTAAATCAGGCCCGCTGAAAGCTGCTTTCGGAGCTGTTTCATTTATCAAAATTCCCATGCCCACTCTTGCATTCAGCAGGGGTAAATTCAAATTTTATTGGCTCTATTTTTAAACTCCTCCAGTTTTATGCTTGCCGGCAATATGGTAGTAAAAAACGATTCCGGTAAGGTAGAGCAATGCCGTGATGTAAAAAATATCTGCATAATCAATATTATGGTCACGCAACCATTTAAATGCTATCGCGCTTATAAAATAACCACCCCAGGCAATTGCAAACATAAGGGCGCTAACCATTTCACCATTCCTTTCTCCGGCATATCCCATAGAAAGTTCTGAGGTAAGCGGGCCAACCATATTCATCAGAGGGTTACGGATAAAATATGCTGTGACGGCAATAATAACTCCTATGCTATAGGTATTGTAATACTGGGTGCTGGCCATTAATACCAGGGCTGCAACAGCCAATACCTGTATCCATGTTATGGAAGGCCGCATGCCCAGCCGCCGCTTTAAATAAGGAATATATAATGTGGCGATAACGATTAATACTGAAGAAGATGAACTCATAAGCGCAAAAACACCCATACTCATATTATGTACATGAGCAAAAAATAAACCTATAAAGGGAATGGTAAGGCCGGCGCCAAGCGATATGAAAATAGTAGGCAATAAAGTGAAGATTATTTTTTTCCAGTCAAAATCTTTTTGAAAATTAATTTTTCTGCTATCCGATACCGGTATCTTCTCTTCAATTTTCACTTTCCCTAAAAAATAAAGATTTATCAACCCGGTTACAGCAATTAATATGAGCACATTTTCACCGTTGAACAAAACAGGGTTCAACGCGTTCAAAAAGCTAATCATCCAGCCGCTTACTACTGTGCCTAATCCTATAGATGTATAATGTAATGTAATTGCTCCGGTATGGTTTTCATATTTTTCATTTCTTACTATAAAAGGCAAAATTGCTACACTGTAAAAAGAGAACAGCACACCGATTAAAAACTGTGTTGACTCAATAATCCATTCTATATGATGGGAAATTGCCAACAGCGAAACTATGGTAAGCAAAGGCATAAATATACCGGTTGAAATGAATAATCCTTTTAGTTTCCGGCCTTTTATTAAAAACCCGAGAGGTATAGCTGCAAGAAAGATACCTAAGAACCTGTACGACACATATTGAGCAATTTCACCATCGGAATAAGATGCAGAATGCATATATAATGGCAAAATATAAAGCAATGCATTGGCAATGAGCTGAACAAAAAATTCAGCTATTATTACAAATAAGATGTTCCTTCGAATTTCAGAATAGTCCTTACGGATATTAATCATACATTATATATCATAATGCCGCAAGTTTAATAGAATTAATTATTGCGTCAATTTCATCCGGAGAATACCATTTTATTTCATTATCCTTTTTTAACCAGGTAAGCTGTCTTTTGGCATAACGCCAAGTATTGGTTTTAATATTCTTAACAGTAGTATCCCGGTCATTCTTTCCCTCAATAAAATCGAAAAGCTCGGTATATCCAACTGTCTTTAAAGCATTGAGTTCTCTATGTTCAAATAGCTTTCTGCATTCATCAAGCCAGCCATTAGCCAGCATATCATCTATTCTTTTTTCTATTCTTTCTCTCAATTCCTCTTTACTTATATTGAGCCCAATTTTAAGTATTGAAAAATCCCTGGCTGCTGCTTCCTTTTTCCTGTAACTGGAATAAGGCATACCGGTTTGATTAATTACCTCAAGCGCCCTTAAAAGGCGGCGTGGATTATTTTTGTCAACTATGTTGAAATATTCGGGGTCTTTTTCCTCCAATTCCTGCTGTATTATTCCTATACCTTTATCTTTTAATATCGCTTCATATCTTGCCCTGAATTTTGCATCTCCTTCGGGCAGTTTATCAAACCCGCTGCAAAGGGCATTTATAAAAAGCCCTGAACCACCAACCAGAATAACTATATCATGTACTTCAAAAAGCTTATGCAGGCGTTCCAGGGACTCTTTCTCATATCTGCCTGCATTATATTCTTCGTTAATGGATAAATTATTAATAAAGTGATGCGGGATTTTCTTTAACTCCTGTAATGAAGGTTTTGCAGTGCCAATTTCCATCTCCCGGTAAAACTGGCGCGAATCGGCTGATATTATCTCAGTATGGAATTTTTCAGCAAGGTTAATTGCAAGTGCTGTTTTCCCCACAGCAGTCGGGCCAACAATTGCTACGAGTAATTTTTTTGACAATGTAAAATAGAATTATATATCTTCCTCTTCGTAACCGGCTTCTTCTTCAAAGCTTTCTTCGCCTTCCTCTTCCACCAATCCTTCCTCACCTAATTCTTCTGCCTCTGTTTTTGTACGCAGAGGCATAGGGTTTTCATCTTCCGCAACTTCGTTTTCGTGAAATTCCTCTGTTACATTATGCACATACCCGTCATCTTCCTCAAGCAGTGTTTCTTCATCTTCTTCAACTACATCAGTAGGCACAGTTAATTTATACTGGGCAGGAGCATTGCCATTGCTTTTGGAAATACGCGGATAAGCGATTGGGGAATCGGGAAGGATTTTTAAAAGCTCAATATAAATAGTCCAGCACGCATTATCAGGGTCAAACTCATAAATGAATTTCTGATGCGGGTCTTCTATAAGCGAAGCTATTTTGGTTTCATGCATCCAGGTGCCCTTTTGCAAGGCATGCCTGCTTCTTAATATACGGACTTCCTTACCCTTGCGCCAGGTGTCATTGCTCACATAAAAGGATGCACTGTATGCATCATCGAAATTGACGGATTTTTGTATAATATTGTGAAAATCTTCAAAGGTTTGGGTTGATTTTATTTCAATTTCACGCCAAACATTTTCGTCATCTTCAAAGTATATTTTAAAACGATATACTGACATAAGCCTTCTTTTTTACAAATATATAAAATAGATTTTTTCAAAAATCATTTTTTTTTATTTTCTTGGATGAAACCTTAAAATAGCATCTCTCAAGTATTCGCGGTTTAAATGGGTGTAAATCTCTGTTGTAGTTATACTTTCGTGCCCCAGCATTTCCTGCACAGCCCTTAAATCGGCTCCGCCTTCAACCAAATGGGTAGCAAAAGAATGGCGGAATGTATGCGGGCTTATTTTCTTTTTCAACCCTGCTTTTTCTTTTAATTTCTGAATAATAAGAAAAATCATCACCCTCGATATTTTATTGCCATTCCTGTTCAAAAACAATATATCCTCAGCCCCCTTTTTAACAGCCAAATGACAACGGATATTGTTCATATATATCTGTATAAATCTGGCTGTACTTTTACCTAATGGTACAATACGTTGTTTGTTCCCTTTACCAATTACCCGTAAATAACCCTCATCAAAATATACATCCGATATTTTTAAGCCTGCCAATTCCGACACACGTAACCCGCAGCAATATAATGTTTCGAGCATAGCCTTATTTCTTTGACCATCGGGTTTACTTAAATCAACAGCTTTTATAAGCATATCAATTTCTTCAACGCTTAATACTTCAGGCAGTTTCTTAGGAAGCTTAGGAAGTTCGAGCAGTTCTGCGGGGTTCTGTTGAATAACATCTTCCATAAGGAGGTATTTATAAAATGCCCTTATGCCCGATATAAGCCTTGCCTGGCTGCGGGGGCCGATGTCCATTTCTCCTATCCAGGTTAAAAACTCCTGTAAATTATTCAATTTCACTTTATCGGGAGAAAGATTGTATTGTTTCTCATCAAGGAATTTCCGCAACAGGTCTATATCATGGTAATAAGCATCAAGAGTATTCCCCGAAACCGATTTCTCCAACATAAGATATGCCTTAAACCCGTTTAATGCCGATTTCCAGTCCATGCTTAATAAAAATCACGCGGGTCGAGCTGTGAAAAAAGCTTTTTCCCCTGCAAAAAATATTTTTTCACAATGCTTCTGCGGTATATAGCCGAAACTTCGGGATTTGTAACCGAAGCCTGCACTTTCCTTCGTTTCTGCCAGGTCTTGCCAAAGGTTCTGTAAAAATGGCCGTGTGCCCTGAGAATAGCCCAAAAGTCTCCAAAATCAGCTTGTAACAGGAACCTTAATGCAGCCAATCCATCCAGTATCATCCGCTGAAAAACAATTTGTTTCAAAGCCCGCGCAGGGTGGTTTTTACAAAGTATAATCAGGTTATTGCGGAAGTTTAAATATGTTTTAAAAGGATTCGATTTGGGCAACATTCCCCCACCATAGTGAAGCACTTCAGAATTGGGGCAGAACATTATCTTATATCCTTTCAACTTCATTCTCCAGCAAAGGTCTATTTCTTCCTGGTGAGAAAATAAGTCTTCATCAAATCCACCCATTTCATGAAAAACTGAAGCCTTAATAAACAGGCATGCCCCTGTTGCCCAGAAAATTTCCCTTTCATCATTATACTGCCCCTCATCCTTTTCAATAGTATCAAAAATACGTCCGCGGCAAAACGGGTACCCATATACATCAATAAATCCGCCTGCAGCGCCGGCATATTCAAACTGCTGCGGTTCAAAAAAAGATTTTATTTTAGGCTGTACCGCAACTACAGTCCGGTTCTTTTCCAGCATTTCTATGGGCGCTTTTATCCATCCCGGCGTTACTTTTACGTCCGAATTAAGCAAGACATAGTAATCTGCCTTTACCTGGCTGAGCGATAAATTGTATCCCGCGGCAAATCCCCCATTCAGAGGGTTTTGCACCAGGTGTATAGAAGGATATGTTTTTTTAAGGAACTCGATGGAATCATCTGTTGAAGCATTATCGGCCACATAAATTTCTGCCACATCACCTGTGTTCGCGACAACCTCAGGCAGAAACTGTTCTAAAAAAGTTTTCCCGTTCCAATTCAGTATTACAACAGCTACCCGCATATTTATTTATATATCAGCGTGGGTTGCTGAACTGATCATTTGCATCCTCTCCAAAAGGGTCTTGCTGGCTGTTCTGGTCAACACTATAAGGACCTATGGTTTGCGAGTAAAGCACCAGTTGCCATTGGCGGTTTTGTACTTCTCCTTTGGCAGTAGAATGGAGTAAGATGAAATCGTTGGTAGCAAGAGAAGGCTCATAAAAAACAAATTTTCTGTCCGATTCGCCATCATTTAACCTGTAATACTCCCATATTTCATAAGGATATGTTACGGGGTTGATTGTTTCTATATCGCGCTGGCTGGGAGCCCCGTATTGAAGATATACCCTCCCCCTGTCACTCTGGTAGCCCTTCTTATTAACAGTGCCAAACAAACTATTCACAAGTTTCACCTGTTTATAATATTCTATCCATGCCTTCTCCGGGTTGGAAGGATTGTGCGAAACCCAGAAATTATAGAAGAATCGCCTCAAAATGCTGGAATCGGTATTTTTATCAATTCCGTCAATAAACCTCCTGTCATCTTTATCGGCAATAGGATATAATGACTTCACATCTTCAGTCAATGAATCCATCCTGATGGAAGCGGCAAAGGTGCCTTTAACACTAACCGTTCCTAAATCTTTACGGGTAATTGCTTCAAACCTGTTACTCCTGTAAAAACCAAACCCGCGCGACATTATGATTTTATCGTTTTTATCAATTACCGCAACAACAAGATTATATTTCCCGGTAGGCAGTTTTTCAATATTAAATCCGCCTAAAACAGGTATAACCGTATCGGGTTTATAAACTGCTACGTTGGCAAAATCTCTCAACGCTACATGGTCGTCGGCATTTTCGATAAAATATTTAATTACAAATTTTGAACCGGCAAATACTTTAGTTGAATTATAGATTTCAGTATAAAAATTCAGCGTTTTAATTTCCGGTGGGTAGGAACTATATGAATATGGAACCATATCATACCCGCTCTTGGTAAAAGAAGCCGGATGCTGCGAATGGGAATAAGATGCAATAAACTCGGCATCAGAAATTGACATACTGTCAGCAGAATAACCAACATGTACATTTATTCTTCCGGAATCAATCTTTGCCTTCGGGTTATTTTTATCTTCCATTTTTATTTGAACCGTATATCCGCCATTTGGAAGCCAGTATCTCTGCACTGCGCTAAAATCAGGTTTTTTAGCAGTATCCATTGTTTCCACACTCAACAGGTTATAAGTGTCCGAAAATTTCACACTGTCCCCTCTGAGGAACTTCACTGATACCTTCACTTTGCACTGGTATTTATCATCGTCATTTTTGCTGAACCTGACCGTATTGCCGCTTATTGTCAGGTATGTTTCAAAATAGCTTGAGCCCGAAGGAGTGTTGAATGAAGCATAATTAAAGTATGCTTCAGGGCCTTTGGCCTGCGAATACCCGTTTAAGAAGGATAAAAAGAGTAAAACAGCAATATATATTTTAATCCGCATGGTAAATCTCTTACAAAGTTACGAAAAACAACAACGATATTGATATTTCCCCTTATTATATACTTAATTTCTACATTTGTTGAAAAAAGACAGTTATGGGAAAGATACTTTTGGTTACAGGCGCTACGGCAGGATTCGGTGAAGCTATTGCTTATGAATTTGCTGCAAATCAGTATAATGTAATTATTACCGGGAGAAGAAAAGAGAGGCTCGAAAAAATTAAAAGCGAGTTGGAAAAGAAATATAAAGTAGAAGCACTTCCTCTGAATTTCGATGTCCGTAACATGGAAGAGACTAAAAAAAACCTCTCATCATTACCTGCTAAATGGCAAAATATTGATGTGCTGGTAAACAATGCCGGGTTGGCCAGCGGGCTCAGTTCCATTCAGGAGGGAGATATTGAAGACTGGGAAAAGATGATAAACACCAATATAAAAGGACTGTTGTATGTTACGCGTTTTATAGCCCCTTTAATGATAAAAAACAAAAAAGGGCATATTATTAACATTGGCTCGGTTGCCGGAAAAGAAGTCTATGCAAACGGTAATGTTTACTGCGCTACCAAACATGCCGTTGATGCCCTTACTAAAGCCACACGCATTGACATGTTGCAACATGGCATAAAAGTAACGGGTATTTGCCCCGGCATGGCTGAAACCGAATTCTCGGTAGTTCGTTACCATGGCGATAGCGAAAAGGCAAAGAATGTATATAAGGGCATTGACCCTTTAACTGCCAAAGACATAGCCGAAGTAGTCTATTTTGCCGCTTCGCGCCCCGCCCATGTCAATATCAGCGACGTGGTAATAACTCCCACACAGCAAGCTACTGCAACTTACGTAGTAAGAAAACCCGCTTAAAGCGAGCCTATCATTTTCTTAGGGTCAACCCATTGGTCGAACTGTTCATTGGTAACCAGGTTATAGTCCAATGCTGCCTGGCGCAATGTCTTGTTTTCTTTATGTGCTTTCTTGGCAATTTTAGCTGCATTCTCGTACCCTATATGAGTATTCAGCGCAGTTACCAGCATCAACGAGTTTTCGAGGTTCCTGGCAATATCGGCATAGTTAGGTTCAATGCCAACGGCGCAATGTTCGTTAAACGAGTTGCATGCGTCGCCTATCAGCCTTGCCGAATTCAGCAGGTTGAAAATAATAACCGGTTTAAATACATTCAGTTCAAAATGGCCATTCATACCCCCGACTGCTATTGCCATGTCGTTACCTACAACCTGTGCGGCAACCATAGTCATAGCCTCGCATTGGGTAGGATTAACTTTACCCGGCATGATGGATGAACCCGGTTCATTTTCGGGTATAATTATTTCACCGATACCACAACGTGGGCCGGAAGCAAGCAGGCGGACATCGTTGGCAATTTTCATCATGGATACCGCCAATTGTTTCAATGCGCCCGATGTTTCCACCATAGCATCATGCGATGCAAGCGATTCAAATTTATTTTCGGCAGTTATAAATGGCAACCCTGATACTTCAGATATTTTTTTTGCCACCAATACCGCGTACCCTTTAGGAGTGTTCAACCCCGTGCCTACTGCTGAACCGCCCAAAGCCAATTCAGAGAGATGAGCCAGGGTATTCTTCAATGCCCTCAATCCATGGTCGAGTTGAGATACATAACCTGAAAATTCCTGCCCTAATGTAAGCGGGGTAGCATCCATAAGGTGAGTGCGCCCGATTTTAACTATGTCTTTAAATGCTTTTGCTTTCTTATCGAGCGTATCGCGAAGCAACTGAACATTGGGGATTGTATTTTCAACAATGAGCTTATACGCGGCAATATGCATGGCCGTAGGAAAAGTATCATTCGATGATTGTGATTTATTCACATCATCGTTGGGATGAATCGCTTTCTTTTCATCGGTAAGCTTGCCGCCAAGCAAAATATGGGCACGGTTGGCAATCACTTCATTTACATTCATGTTCGATTGGGTACCCGAGCCGGTCTGCCATACCACAAGCGGAAATTCATTATCCAGTTTCCCGGCAAGTATTTCATCGCATACTTTGCTTATAATATCGCATTTCTCTTTAGGCAAAACCCCTAACTCCTGGTTAGCCTGGGCAGCAGCTTTTTTTAAAATTGCGAAGGCGTAAATTACTTCTATCGGCATTTTATTTCCGCCGATTTTGAAGTTGTTACGCGAACGTTCTGTCTGGGCTCCCCAAAGTTTGTCGGCAGGTATCTGCACAGGGCCCATGGTGTCTTTTTCAGTTCTGAATTCCATAATTCTGTTGTTTTTAATGTTAATGAATATTAATTTAATACGTCAATTACTCTTTCCGGCGGTCTGCCTATAATGGCTTTGTTGCCTTCAATAGCTATAGGCCTTTCAATCAAAACGGGGTTCTTGCACATTACCTTAATCCATTCCGCATCGCTGAGTTTTTTGCTTTTATATTTTTCTGCAAACAGAGGTTCTTTTTTTCTCAATAAATCCAGTGGCTTCAAACCAAGCTTTTTCAAAACATCCTTGAGCTGTTTTTCAGTTGGCGGGGTTTTAAGGTATTCAATAATTTCGGGTTCAATCCCTTTTTCCTCCAGCAAACATAGTGCTTCACGGCATTTTGAGCAGCGAGGATTATAATATAGAGTCACCTTTTTCATTCAAAACCAATTAATCACCATTATCCTGTTGTGCAGGAGCCGTTACTTTCAGGGGATTTGAACTAAGTTTTTTATATTGCTTTCTTGTCCTGGCCAAATCACAGGCTAAATACACAGCATGGCGGAAAGATGCTTCCGAAGCTTTATTTTTCCCGGCTATATCATACGCAGTTCCGTGGTCGGGAGAAGTGCGGATTACCGGCAAGCCGGCCGTAAAATTCACGCCTGTATCAAATGCCATATATTTAAACGGGATAAGCCCCTGATCATGGTACATGGCCAGTACTGCGTCAAATTTCCTGAATGCCATGGTTCCAAAAAATCCATCTGCCGGGTATGGCCCGTAAACCAGAAAATTGTCCTGCACCGCTTTTTGAATAGCCGGGACAATTATCTGCGTTTCTTCGTTACCGAGAGTGCCACCATCACCGGCATGGGGGTTTAATCCGAGCACAGCTATTTTAGGTTTTGTAATGCTGAAATCCTCTTTTAAAGTCTTATTTAATGTATTCAGCTTTTTCAGAATCTTTTCTGTAGAAATGGAAGCTGCAACTTCTGAAACAGGAATATGTTCAGTTACCAGTGCAACTTTCAAATCATCCGACATAAGCATCATCAGGGAATTACCCTTACCAAAACGCTCATCTAAATATTGTGTATGGCCTGAATATGGAAAAGAATCGGATTTGGTATTGTGCTTATTAATAGGGGCAGTTACCAAAGCTTCAATTTTATTCTTTTCCAATGCCTCGCATGCCATCTGCAATGACTTTACTGCATATAGCCCTCCATTAGCTGTTTCTTTGCCCAGTTCAATGGCTACCTCCTCATTATAACAGTTATATAAATTGAATTTGCGTGAAGGAATATTATCGAGGCCGTTTATAATATTGTAATTAAAATGGTCTGCCGAAAGGGCTTTACGGTGGTATGATAACGTTTTACCGGAACTGAAAAGTACAGGGGTGCAAACTTCAAGCATGGCAGGTTCCGAAAATGTTTTGATAATAACTTCGAGGCCTATGCCATTAATGTCGCCTTGCGAAATACCAACAATTACAGGCCGTTGAGAGGGTGAAGGCTGGGAAGTATTTGCTGGCTGGTTTTGCATAAACGTAATTATTCTTTTATTACTTCGGGCAGTTTCATCCGGTGAACTGTTACGCCGAATTTTTTCAGGAAATCTACCCCTTCATCAGAGCTGATGCCCTTATAATCGGCATAGGAATCGAGATAAAATACATGCTTATCGAGCAGACGATCGCGCTGGGGGGCGATCAAATTCTGCTGCAAGGCGGCATGCATCCCGAATTGCCGCTGGCCTGGTACGAGGAGTTTCTGGCCGCCATCCGGCAGCGTTATCCGAAGATCAACATTCACGGCTTCAGCCCGCCGGAGATTCATCA
>JBKQUY010000068.1:0-74658 GCA_052325425.1 Bacteroidia bacterium
TGCGGGACCAAAGTGTGCCATTCTTCAGGAAAAATGCTAAAGAATTTATCAAAAGAGGACAAAAACTGCACACTTTTTCTGGGAACCGTGTGCATAAGTGTGCATTTTTCAGGAACAATGCTAAAGAATTTAGCAAAAAATTGGAGAAATTACACACGAAATAGCGAACCGTGTGTAAAAGCGTGTAATTTTAATTGTGAATTGTAAATGGTGAATTGTGAATTACTTACCACTTACTCCTTACTACTCCCCGAAGGAAAGCAACCCCGATAGAAGAGGTCGGGATTGCGCTAATTTCAGGGGAAGCAACTTCGACCCATGAAGCAAATAGTTCAGGGCAGGCAGGCTCAGCATGACAGAAAGTCTTTGCGCCCTTTGCGTAAATCTTTGCGCTTGCTGACGATAAATATCAGCATCATAACCGAAGCGTAATGACTCTGCGGTGAAAATTTCAATACATCTGCTTATTTAACCGCAAAGGGCGCCAGGAAAAATACCACACAAAGGACGCGGAGAATAAAAAATATAGAAAAGCTAACGGGTTTACACGGGTTTACACTTTTCAGGGGTTTTAAAAATACAAGAAATTGAATACCAGCAAATTAAATCTCTAAGAGACCAAAAAAGTGTAAACCCGTTTAAGTGATTGATTATCAGTTATAAGCCTAAAAATGTGCAAACTAACTAACCATCATTCACTCACCATTGCTTTTTTAAACCAGCGATATATCGAACTGAACGAGGTCTATGAATTCCTGTACACGGTCTTCCAGTTCATCATCGGTAAGTTCGAGCAGCCTTTGAATTCCGAATTTCTCAACACAGAATGAGGCGATGGCAGAGCCGAAAATAAGGGCACGCTTCATATTATCGAATGAAATATCATCTGATTTATCGAGGTACCCGATAAAGCCTCCTGCAAAGCTGTCGCCGGCGCCGGTAGGGTCAAATACATCTTCCAAAGGCAGCGCGGGCGCAAAGAAAACCTGTTCCCGGTTAAACAAAAGGGCTCCATGTTCACCCTTCTTTATGATGAGAAACTTGGGTCCCATATCGAGTATTCTCTGGGCAGCTTTAACCATGGAATATTCACCTGATAACTGGCGGGCTTCGGCATCGTTAATGGTAAGCACATCCACCATTCCGATAGTGTGCATAAGGTCACCGGGCATACTGTCTATCCAGAAATTCATGGTATCCATTACAATCAGCTTGGGCCTTTTAGTCATTTGCTTTATTACATTTTGCTGAACCTGGGGCGTAAGGTTGCCCAGCATTAAGAAGTCTGCATTCAGGTATGCGGGTGGAACAACGGGGTTAAAATCAGCCAGTACATTCAGGTCGGTAACAAGCGTATCGCGGGTATTCATATCGGTATGGTATGAGCCTGACCAATAAAAGGATTTTTCGCCTTTAACAACCTCAATACCGCTGGTATCAATGCCCCTGCGGTTAAACTCTTTTATTGTTTCTACCGGGAAATCCTCGCCTACGACCGATACAATAGCTGATTTTTTAGTGAAATAAGAAGCGCTTAACCCTATATATGTGGCGGCTCCGCCAACAGTCCTGTCAATTTCTCCGAAAGGTGTCTTAATGCTGTCAAAAGCGACTGTACCAATTATCAATAAACTCATATCTTAATTTTTGGGCAAATATAATGGGTTTATCGGGTACAAGGCAAATATGGTTCACTTGCTTCCCTTACAGCCTGATTATTGGCCGGGAAAGAACTCATACTCGTATCTCCATTTTGATAGTGTATCTCCTGCCGGTGAATATTCAGTTCTCGACGTTAATAAATGTTTATTGTTGTACTCATACGTAGCCATATATTGCACCTGCGAGCCTGAAAAGATTGTCTTTTTAACCAGGTCGGTGTCTTTATTGTATTCCAAAGTTGTTTTCTTATCAATAGTGTTGTTGGGGTAATATTGAACATCTTCAATAAGGTTTTCAGCCGAATCATATTTATCTGTTTCCCTCAGTTCTAATTGTCCCTGCGGATCATATACATCGTCTTCAATCAACTTACCATCGTCATATTTGAATTTTTCTGTCTTTATTACAGGCCCGGCAGGCGAAAACCAATCCGTCTCAATCTTTCTGCCTCCGTTATCGTATTTAATTTCGTTTCTGTATATATAAGGCCCGTTTTCCTCTTCCGTAAAAATAATTTCCCTGACATTATTTTTTTCATCAAAAGCCCTGGTATATCTCGACTGGAACACCCCATTAGCCAGTACTTTCAGGCTTTTTACCTGGTTGTCATTTTTATCATATTCATGCGCAGTACAATTCTGAACGCCGGAATCATTATAAAAAATTTCTTTCAAAAACAGGCCTTGGGCATTAAATTGTTTTTCCCTCCGTAAATGCTCCGCTCCTACCACTCCCAGGCGCATAGGGGTTTCATACTCCTTTATAGTTTTAATCTTGTTCATCACTACAAGTTCACGCTCGCTTCTTTTTTTGCTCCTGGTTGCAGGTTTGCATGCAGGGAACAAAAATGTAATTACCAGCGCCAAACCAACAAAGCGATTGAACAATGATTTTACTACGTCAGTATTGCATTTGCCAATCATACAAAGTGAATTTTAAATTAATTTTGATATGAATATTGAAGAAAGATAATTCCCATCCCTAACGCTGCATGCCTTTCACTATTTTGATAAAGGTATCCCTGTCAACCCAGCTATAATCTCCATGCAGGCTTATCATATTGGTATCTATATGTTTAAAATTAACCTCTGTAGCCTGCAGGTGCATTGACAAGCCATATTTGTTATCATCATATTCCATGAGCAGGTAATTAAAATCCTTGTATGGGCAGTTACCAAGGTAAACCTTTACTTTAGGGTAATAATAGATATCGAATTTTTTGTTATTCGTCAAATCGTTTACTATGGCCTTCTGGCAAAGCAGTCCTGCAATCTTTTTTGTTTCATTGGTGGGCTCTATTTTAAATTGCGGGTTGCTTTCCTGCTTCTTTACATCTTCCGGCAAGTCGGTAAATGCGTAGCTCTTTCCCGCCGTAGTAAGAAAAAGAGAAGTGAATTTCTTATTATCATTATCAAGCAGGTTTACTATCTGAACCATGTTTAAAATTGTAGTAATAAAACTTGCCTTTGTCCCTTTAAAGAAGAAGGTTGTTTCGTGCGGTAATGTGCTAATATCGTTATACCCGCCATTTGCAGGATAGGAAACATTATAGGTAACCATTCCTTCCCCGTTTACCGCGCCGGTATCCGTATTGCCCGATGAATTCCTGCAACCCGAAGTAAAAGCCATCAATGCAATTGAAAGAATCCCTGTTTTCAGTATGAAATTAATACTCTTCATAAAATTGAGAATCAAATCTCGGATTATATTTTTCAAAAATAAACTTTTGCTTTTATATACCGAATAGCCTTTTAATCAAAAATCCTGTCCCGCAATTTGCGGGACAGGATTTATTAAGAAAATACCCTTTTTTGGCTTTCTTTATTTTTTGCTTGTTGTCTTCACTTGTGTGCTGCTAACCGCAGGTGCCTGGGTAGCCCTTACAAATTTGGTGTTTATAGCCTTACGTGAAGTTGGGTTGCTTACAAATTGAGGTTCAATAATTGAAGGATAGTGCTCATTAACTACGCCGGTAAACTGAACCTGGCCGTTAACGGTTACATTGTCTCCAATCCCTGCATTCATATAGAATTTATTCCTGTCAAAAATCATATTTGCCTCGAATTGAAAATACGGGGTTGTATTTGCGCCTTTTACTACCAGCTTTTCCCCTTCATATTGAATATACATGTCAACAGGAAGGCCTATTCTGCAATTCCATCCATATTGTCCGTTATATCCCATTCCATTGTCAGTAGCTACGGGTGTAGTACGTGGAGGAACAATTTGTCCGCCTGAATACTTATGGCAAGGATAAAGCATACCGTGAACTAAATAACCTGAGCCATATACCGCCCATGAACCCGGTGCCGATACATATTCTAAGGTATCTGTTTGTGGGAGCCACCTGTTTCTGCCGCCAACAACTGCGCTATCGTGGCCAAAACATGCTGCCATGCAGCTTAAAGTACCGCCATTTTCCGATTCAAACGAGTCTCTTGCTCCGCAACCTGTAGTGATACGGGAAAGCAGACAATAGGTCGTGAAATAGGAGTTTGCCGGGTTACCCTGGTCAAAACGGAAGTAACGAATAGCAAATCCGTTGGGGCTGCCTGTATTGTCGCCTGCGCAACCAAAACCGCCGCTCATATTCATTCCAACAGCCTGGCTATCGGTAAACTCAAAATAAAATGTGCAGTTACTGTGCGGTTCAAGTGGAACTTCCCTGAGGCCACCCATTGTACCGGTAGTATCGGCTTTTATAAGCGCTGAGTCGTTCTTAGTCAGCGAACCTTCGTTTTCATTTACCGACATAATATTAAGAGTGCCCGGAGTTGTAATGTTACCTACTGTATAGTTATTCCCGGTAACATTAACAGTGCCTACTGTTAAATTGCTTGCAGCGAAGAAATAAATACCGGTAGTTTGCGGCTGGCCATTGCTTGGGTTCGTATTGGTGTTTGAATTATTCGTATTTGTATTATACATATTATACGTAACATCAATATGATAAGCTCCCGAAAGTAAGCCCATAAACTGGTAGTTGCCCGAAGCATTAGCAAAAGTAGTTGCCAATGCTGTTCCGGTATCAGAACTTCCTGAATAAAGAGTGAGCAAAGCTCCGGCTGCGGGTACGTCGGTACCACTATAGTTGGGGTACAACACTTGCCCCGATATAGTAAATTGTCCTATCACAATCGGTTCTGTTTTCCGTTGGCACATCGATAGGAAGAAAATTACCCCGCACGCTGCCACTATTGTGAAGAATGCCCTGATGAATTTAGTTTTTTTCATAATGTTGAGTTTTAAATTATTAGTTTTCTTTTTAGTTGAATTGATTGTTTGAATTGTTTTTGAATTAACGGATTATTACTATTTTCTCTGTTTTTACTAACTCTGTGTTATTGAATACCCTGAGCATATACACACCATTAGCAAATTCATTTACCGAAATGGACTTTGTCTGTTCCGACAGAGTAGTATTCATTACTTCTCTTCCGGTTATGTCATAAATTACCATGTATAAAGTCTTATTCGATGTATTATTAGTAATATTCAGATTATTTCCATAGGTTGCCAGAACCGGGTTAGGATAGATTACGATATCATTTCCTGAAACCAATTGAGACATACCAACATATTTAGGTACAGTAACAGTATCAGAAGAAGAACATCCATCACTATTGGTTCCAACTACAGTATAAACTGTAACTGTATCAGGTGTAGCACTAACAACTGCGCCGGTTGTAGCACTCAAACCTGCTGAAGGACTCCATGTATAAGTACCTCCGACACCGGCTCCGCTTGCTGTAAGCATAGAACCAGACCTGCTTATCGTTATTGTAGGCAGGGCGTTTACAGTTACTACCTGTGTAGCAGTGTTGCTGCAGGTTGTTACCGAATTGGTTCCGGTTACAGTATAGGTAGTAGTTGTTGTAGGAGTTACGCTATACGTTGCCGTGCTTGGGCCTCCTGTCCATACATATGTATTGGCTCCGCTTCCTGTAAGGGTTGTGCTTCCGCCATCGCATATTGTCGTGGTACCTGTTATTGTAAGAGTTGGCAATGGATTAACCGTAACTGTTACAGAAGCTGTATTATTACAAGCACCACTGGTGCCGGTAACCGTATATGAAGTTGTAACAGTAGGATTAGCTGTAGGATTCGAGCAAGTTGTGCAGCTCAAATCGGTTGCAGGAGACCAGGTAAAGCTGGCTGCTCCACCACCATTTAATACTACTGAACCACCGGTACAGATTGAAGGAGTAGATGGCGTTACGGTAACAGTTAATGAAGCCACAACGGTTACTGTGGTAGTTGCCTGTGCGCCAACACACCCGGCAGCGCTTGTACCCGTAACTGTATATCCTGTAGTAGCTGTAGGGCTAACATTTATACTTGAAGTTGTTGCTCCACCGCTCCATGAATAAGTTGAAGCTCCCATACCATCAAGAGTAACATTTCCACCTGCGCAAATTGAAGGAGAAGCAGGGCTGATAGTTACTGTAGGAGTAGGATTTACGGTTACAGTTGCAGTTTGTACATTGGTACAGCTTCCTGTAGTACCTGTTATTGTGTAGGTCTCAGAAGATGCAGGGTCAGCTGTGACAGTAGCTCCGCTTGTAGCGCTCAAACCGGTTGCAGGCGTCCATGCATAGGTTGTAGCTCCGCTTGCTTTAAAGCTCACTGAATTTCCCGAACAAACTGTATCTGAACCTGTGTGGGTAACAGTTACTGTAGGATTAGCGTTCACTGTTACTTTAATAGTTGCTTCATATCCGCCACAACTTCCAACAGCGCCCGTTACGGTATAGGTTGTAGTTGCAGTCGGTGTAGCTGTAACTGATGCGCCCGATGAAGCGCTCAATGTTGCAGCAGGAGCCCATGTATAACTGGTTGCCCCGGTAACTGACAATGTGGTTGAACTGCCTTTACATACTGCTGTAGGAGTTGCAACTACATCTAATACCGGTGCAGGATTTGAATTTACACCTAACACCTGTGTTGCTGTAGCTGTGCAACCTGTAACTGTATTTGTACCCACTACTGTATAAGTAGTCGTACTTGGAGGGAATGCTTCTACCGATGAAGTCGTACCTGTATTAAGATAATTGGTAGGAGCCCATGTATAGGTATTTGCTCCGCTTGCTGTTAAAGTAGCCTCTGTACCTGCGCATATTGAGTCATTTGAATTGGAACAGGTAACCGTAATGGTAGGAGTCGGGTTAACAGTTACTGTAACATAAGCCGAATCGGTGCAGGTTCCGCCGGTACCTATTACTGTATATGTAGTAGTTACTGTAGGAGTAGCTTTAGGATTAACAATGTTTGTACTGCTTAATCCGGCAGCCGGTTTCCATGTATATGTGCTTGCGCCGCCTGCTGTTAAATTTACCGAACCACCCGGGCAAATAGCCGGAGTTGCTGGTGTTACTGTAATACTTAATGAAGCTGAAACAGTTACCATATCAGTTACCGCTGTGCCAACGCATCCTTTTGAACTGGTTCCGGTCACTGTGTAGCTTGTTGTAGCTGTCGGGCTTGGACTAATGCTGGAAGTTGTAGCCGCTGTACTCCATACATAAGTGGAGGCGCCGCTGGCAGCTAAAGTTACACTTCCTCCTGAGCATATTGTAGGTGCGGCAGGAGATATTGTAACGGTAGGAGTAGCATTTACTGTTACTGTTACTGTTTTGGTCGCGCTAAGGCAATTTCCGGTTGTTCCTGTAATAGTATAGGTGGTATTTGCTGAAGGATACGCTTTAACTGCAGTTCCTGTTGTTGTATTCAAACCGGTACTTGGTATCCATACATAAGAAGTTGCTGAACCTCCGGCGGTGAATTTAACTGAGTCCATTGAACCTGAACAAATGGTATCCGAACCGGTATGTGTAACCGCTGCCAATGTCGGGGTAGGATTTACAGTAATAAGCTGGGTTTGGGTAGCTGTGCAACTGCCTTTTGTGCCTGTAACTGTATAGGTTGTTGTAGTGGCAGGGCTTGCTGTTAAGCTTGCAGTGGTAGCTCCCGTGTTCCATGAATAAGTAGTTGCTCCGCTTGCTGTCATCGTAACTGAACTTCCTGAACAAATAACTGAATAAGACGGAGTAACTGTTACTGTAGGCGATGGATTTACAGTAACCAAAACTGTCTGAGGTGTGCTTGAACAAGCTCCGTTAGAACCTACAACCGTATATGATTGTGTTGCAGACGGGCTGGCTGTTACATTTGCTCCTGAAGTGGCGCTTAATCCTGTTGAAGGCGACCATGCATAAGTGGTAGCTGTGCCTGCCGTAAAGCTAACTGAGCTTCCATTACAAATAGTATCCGAACCTGTATGGGTAACTGTCAGTGTCGGTGTTGTACCTGCATTGACTGTGATTGTGATAGTTGAAGAGTGTGTGTTCATTCCTGCAGTGGTTCCTGTTACAGTATATGTAGTAGTTACTGTAGGAGTAGCTGTTACAGTTGCGCCTGTGGCAGCGCTTAAACCTGCTGAAGGGCTCCATGCATAAGTTGTAGCACCGGTAGCTGTAAGTGTTACAGAACCTCCTGAACAAAATGTTGTAGGGCCTGAAGAAACGATTGATACAGTTGGAAACGCACTCCATTTTACCTGGCTGATGGCGTTACTGTCATTATAATCTATTATATCTACCAATGGTCCAAATGAAGAAATGTAAGAATATGACCTTGTATAAGAGGTATCGGCTGAAAGCATCATCCAATAATTATTAGTACCTAATTTTACTTTAGCCCACAAAGTGTCAACATAATGAACAAGTACATTCTGCCTTAAGCAAGATAATGTGGTATCGGGTGTTGTAACATTGCCCCAGCCATCAACTGAAGATTTGGTAGTGCTTGTTTCACTGTGTCTTATTGAATCTACCCAATAACCGCCATAATAGGCTCCATAATTATATGTGTTTTTATAGGTTGCCGTATTGGTAAATGCAGTAAGATAAGTTGAAGGGAATGAAATAACCTCCTGCGGCGTAGTATAAGTAACGGCATTATTCACATGATTTGACAATATATCACCGGCTGAGCCCCATAATGATATTTGTGAGGGAGCCTTGTAGGCTGTATCAAAATACATATAAGATGTATCCTGGTGCATGCAAATATTGGAAGAAGGAAAATCAGAGCCTAAAAGGCCTGAAGCAGGAGCCATAAAAGTTACCGGGTTAGAGAGGTGGGAATGTAAAGCAGCAAAATTATACGATACACTCGCGCCGGCGTTACCGGGAACTATTCCCACTGCCGGTAATGTATCAATTTTTTGGTTAATTCCGTTCTGGATGTTGACGTAATTCCCCAGGTTTACGGTTATTTGGGATTTCGCTATGAACGAAATTCCAAACAACGCAGCTGAAATAAATAATATTTTTTTCATAGTTTATTGGTTTTTAGGACGATTATAATTTAGTTTT
Organism: Bacteroidia bacterium; assembly: GCA_052325425.1. Classification (GTDB taxonomy): domain Bacteria; phylum Bacteroidota; class Bacteroidia; order JABEUT01; family JABEUT01; genus JABEUT01. The sequence goes on from JBKQUY010000068.1 coordinate 9,039, forward strand.
TCTGCTTTCATTTTCAGGGCAAAATTAATGTTGATATTCTCTATGAGCCGCTGATTAAAATCATATGTGCAAATGTTTTTTGTCATAGAAAAAAATCACTTTCGGAAATGTTTTTTATCATCATTTTAATGAACACTTTACTGCTGTAACCCAAAATTAACAGAGGTTTTAAACATATCTATTGATTTCTGTCATATCTTGAAATGCTTTTTATCATTTTTCAAAAAAGGATAAAAATCCTCTCGTGATTTTATAATTCAATATCAATTAATGGTAAACAGTGGTTATGTTAAACTTTGCAATCTATGCAAGCCTGCAGGCCCTAATAAAAAAAGGCCTTACCAATTAAGGTAAGGCCCATTGTAAATATTCAATTACTGATTATTGAATAATTATTTTTTTAATGGCACTGAAGTCACCCGATGTAAGTCTCACCAGGTACATGCCTACAGGCACATTAAGCGAGATTTGTGATTTGTGATTTGCAATTTGTGATTGATAAACTTTTTCTCCAATCATATTGTAAATCTCAACTAATGGTTGACCACTGATCCCTGGCGACTCGATTGTAAATTGTCCGTTCGAAACCGTAGGGTAAACTGAAATTTGCAATCCTTTATTTGCAACTTCAGAAATACCATTTAAATAACCGGCCCAATATACCACCTTGGTCATAGCAATAATAGTATCGCCTGTTGGCGCTCCATCACCATTCGAAACATTAAATGTACCATAAATAATTGCAGAGTCTGCTGTGCCTGATGGCGCAGTCCATTGATATTCCCATTGCCCATAGTTCGACGGCCAGGTACCGTTGCCGCTACCACTGCCATCTGTTGTATGTGTAATATATGATACTGAACCACTGGTTACAATCTGGGTTGAATCATCCTGGGATGATAATGGCGATAGCGCGATAGTTCCAAGGGGATTACCTGAGGCATCTTGTACCGTATTTTCAAAGCCATAAACGCCGCTGAAAAATGCATTAGAAGTAACCACCCTTGCTGTAATATTGTAAGTTTGGCCAGCCACATATCCAGTTGATGGAATATCGGTAGTAATGGTTGCATTTTTGGTATGTTGAAGCGCATAACTATTGTGGCAACCGGCCTGGTCACAGGTTTTATTACCACCATAAGGGTCTCCTGCAACAGCCGGAGGAGCGCCACCTGAAGACTTTGGGTTATGAGGATTGTTGCATGTTGATTTTGATTTATCATAATCGCCGTATTTCCCTGATATTAGCATAACGCTAAAGGAAACAATGCCTGTGATTACTACTACTGATGTAATTATCTTTTTCATAAGTATTGTTTTTTATAGTTTGTAATTATTTTTTGACTGTAATTTTTTAATTTATAACGGCGCAAAAGTATCATATTTTCATTACAAAAATAAAATGGTTATGCTCCGATTATTATGATTTATATCATGCTATATGGTGTTTTTTATCATATTAACAATCAGTTACCTGGAAATCAATCAAAAAAAAGCCCCGCAGAATTGCGGGGCCTTTTTGTAAACAAAAACTAAACAATCAATGTACTATCATTATTTTTTTGCAGGCGCTTAAATTCTCAGTCCTTAACCAAACAAAGTAGCAACCATCAGGAACATTGAGAGAGATTTGAGATTTTGGGTTTGTGATCGTTGATTCATATACTTTTTCTCCAATCATATTATAAATCTCCGCTGTTACATTGCCATTATTCAAATCGTTCATAGCCACTGAGAAATTACCATTTGAAACAGTGGGATAAACAGTGGCATGTAAACCAGGGTTGTTGATTTCGTTAACACCTGTAAAATTTTCAAGTATCTGCAAACTATCCAGCACAATAGTATCGCCTGTTGTTGCCGCATCACCATTGGCACAATTAAATGCAGCATAAAAAACAACAGTATCAGAACCAGATGAAGGAGCTGTCCATTGAAATGACCATGATGCAACATGTCCCGGGTAATTAATGCTGTTAATAAGGTGAGTAATATACCACATGGTGTCGTGGGTAGTTTTATTGACTTTATCAACCAATTTTGTGGTTACAGTATTAAAGGTGTCTATTTTACCGGCACGGATTCCAAAAGGTGTTTCAGCAGTACATTCAAATCCGAAAGTATCCCTGGTTGAAGCTACAGTACATGTAATAGTATAGGTTGAATCCGGCTTCCAACCTAAAGCCGGTATATTTGTAGTTATAAGATTAGCACGCGTCACGGCAGGATAGCTATTATGACAATTTGTGCAATTCTTATGGCCATTGAAAGGGTCCCCTGCATAGCCTGCCGACGCACCGGTGCCCGACTTTGGGTGGCTTTCCCATGAAGAAAGTATAACTGCTGTTGAAACTACAGCGGCTATTACTGCAATTGATGTAAATATCTTTTTCATAATGTTTTGGTTTAAAGATTGTTAATTATTAATTTCCTGATGATTATTTTTAAATTTTATTCCCGTTTTACAGTACAAAAGTAATTTGAACTTTCACCCTCTTGAATGATTTGCATCATGCCTGAAAATGTTTTTAATCAGCTTTTTAAATCTGATTTTTATCAATTGTGATTTTTTAATAACAATAAAAAAACCAGGCCCCCCTTGAGCCTGGTTTCTTTCATCTCCTTCACTCCCAAAGAACAGGAGTGAGCACATAGTCATTGTAGCATCATTAATTATTTTTTGCGCCTTGTTGTATCCATTCTTTTATGTAATTAATGTCATAAGAAGGCAAAACAGCAGGTTTCGGAGGCATAATACCACCATTTACTCCTGTATTATCAACTTTATTCCACAACACTGATCTTGTCGGGCTGCCAGGAACCACCAAAGTATCATTGTTATAGCTTCCTCCGTTATCGTTTGAAGTCACATTTACAAGGTAGTTGTATGCGTTTCCAGTCGAAAGGTCAAGCCCCCCCTGCGCCGTAGGTCCACTATGACAGGTAACGCAATTTGTATTAAAAATGGGCTGGATAGTAGAAGAAAAACTCACTACGGTAGGAGTATTGGGAATGACGACAATCGGCCCCTTATCTTTTTCGCAGGAACTATATAACAACAATCCACCAATTACTGTTGCCGATAGTATGAATCTTTGCAGGCTGTTTATTTGTGTTTTCATATTCAAAAACATTAGTTATTGATAATTCAGTTGTTAATTAAAATCCTATGCGCATGATATTAAATCCTATGTAATAATTGCCTTTGAACAAATTTGCATTATCCAAAGTATAAATATCCTGGCCAAGAATACTGTTGGTTGTACTCATCACAATCTGGAAAATGTGACCTGAAGTTGAAAACTCAATACCTGCTGAAAACGGGCACACTGTGCCTGCATCCCGGTTATCAAATATATAGGCATATTCAACAATCAGGGCGTCATGCTTGGTAAACTTATACCTTCCTCCAAATTGTAAAGAAGTTGTCATATTATCTTTACCGGCGGGTACTAAGTTCTGATAAATCATAGCCGGGGATACTTCCAGGGAAAGATTCTTTGTGAATTTCCTGCCAATAATAAGCTGATAATAACCCATCAGCCTGTCCGCAAATTTGTAACTAAACGGAGTAGTACTGTCAGCATAATAAGCATTTGGTGGTACTGCCGGAAATTTTGCAGTTGCAATGGAAGGATCCACAAAGAGAGTTACCGTAACCGGGATTTCGTTTTTTTCTGTTTGTTTGATTATCTGGTATTTTATCGCCAAATCAACAGTTTTGCCAAACCCATTTATTCCGGCATCATTTGTCCTTCCTATCTCAACCTGTAGTTTATCCTGTATAATCGGATAGCCCAATGAGATACGCATTGCCGCTCCCAAATCCATTCCAAAAAAATCATTTATTAAATCGCCGGGAACAATTTCACCAAAACGGTGCTGGATACCGAACGACATTCCATCAATAATTTCATTGGTTGGCATATTAATTAATTGTGGCCCCCTGAAAGTGCTTGTTACAGCTTCAGAACGTGAACCGGAACTGCCCGAAGAAGAATCGCTCTGCGCTTTCACAGGCAATGCAGAGACTATACAGGCTGCAAAAACCAGGCAGGTTATTTTAGCACCTCCGCTTAGATTGATATGTGACAATAGTTTCATAATTTATTTAATTAATTACCGGGTTATTTTTAGGCCTTTGTTAATTGATTATGTGAACAGAATTACGATTTAAGAGTTCTGAGGAAATTAATAACCTGCCAGCGTTCGTTGTCTTCCAAATCCTTTTTGTAGGATGGCATTGGCTTTTTGCCATTGGTTATTTTCCAAAACAGTTCTCCATCAGTCTGGCTCTGAAAATCTGCTTTGGTAAAATCACCCGGAGACTTATCCAATTCTTCGCTTTTGGGTCCATCTCCTTTGCCTTTAAGGCCGTGGCAGGATTTACAGTTTTTCATAAAAATCTTTTTACCATCGGCAATAGATGCATCATTCGAAGCCACAGGATTCTTTACTTTGGCTGATTCAGGCGGAGCTGACCATTTTTCCTTTTTGTCCTGTTTCATAGGGATAAAAGCAAAACATAGTGTAACAGCCAGGGAGGCTATTCCCATAATAATGAAGTGCGAAAACTTCATTTTGTTACCCGATTTTTCAATGTTCTTTTTCATAATGTTTGATTTTTTTGAATTGTTTTGTTACTTGTTGTTTTTCTGTTTGTTGTTGAAAAAATAAGCCGTTCAAATATAAATTTATTATTATAATATCAATTATGATACATTTTCTTTAGCCTCGCGTTTCACGCCTAATTTTTTGATTTTAAATAACTGGAAAACCAGGTAAATAAGTGTTCCCCAGATTGCAGCAATAATTGAACATGAAATAATAATTAATAATATCGGCGCGTTCTGCTGGTTTGACCAAAGCGTTCGGCCAAATGATTCATTCTTTTTAGGAAGAATATTCCAGGCAACATTCTGGGTTGTTTCAACAGTTCCATAATTATCATTCTCAATTACACTTGCAACAATAGTTATGGTTCCATCAGGGTTTCCCGGAATATCCAGGGGAAGATTGCCGGATATTTTACCTTCTTTATCAGTTGTCGCGCCATCATCAGAGAATGTAAATGAACTGAATGCCCTCTTAATTCCAAGTTTCATTTCAGCATCCGGCACGGGAACATATGCACTGTCCTTCCATTCAGTTAATGTGGCGGTAGCTGTTTTTACCGAATCCTTACCATTATATACTATACTGATTCTCGCATCCGAAATTGTTATATCTTCATCTGCATCATCATAAACAGGGTCCGGGCCAAAATGTGCAAGATATTTGAACTCATGTAATTTTGAAGTCAGCGCATTAATATTGTCAGGAATCATAAATACACCTGTACCATCATCATTTATATTCACTTTACCCAATAGCCCGCTTCCATCTGAAGGATTGGCATCTTTTATATCACCCAAATACAAAAACACGGGTGATTTTGCATCATCTAATGGAACGCTTTTCCCATTCTCTTTCCTGGTAAGTTTAACCTTTAAGCGTTTAACGCCGTCAGTCATTTTATAACTCAACTTAAGTGATACATGTATTTTGGATCCACCTTCTTGTTTGTCCTGGCATATTGCCTTATTGCTTGTCAGTAAAAAACCGCCAACTAATAACGTAATTACTATATAACGCATAGCAGCCAGCATCCGGATTGTCAGATTGTTTTTCATTATTTCCCTTCGTTTAAATGTTTATAAATTACATCATGTGATATGCCTCTTTCTTCTGCAACTTCCCATATAGAGATTATTGGGAAGAAGCGTACAAAAAAGGTAATAACTAAAAGCACGCCGGCCAATGAAGCAAAAGTAATAGACCACTCAGGATATGTAGGAGCATAAACCTTATACTTCTCAGGAATTTCCTGCATAGGAAGAAAAGGGTGAAGCAAAGTTGGAATAACTATCAGGAAACGTTTGAACCATGCACCTACTATAACAAATATGGAGATAATAAAAATCGGGAAAGGGCGCCTGAATCTTCTAAACATCAATAAAATAATAGGAACTATCATTCCCAAAATCTGAACTGACCAGAACATCGGCGCGAACTTACCTATAAATAATTCTGTAAGATAATCTGCTTCCTCACCTTTCATCTTATAACCAGGAACCATGTATTCATTTACGTTAAAATATAAGTATATAAGGGAGAGGAGAACAAGTAACATACCCATCCGGTCAAAATGCTTGTCGGTTATATATTGGTCATAACGTGGATAAAATCTCACAAAAACATACATGGCTGCAATAACAGCGGCAGCTCCAACCATAAATGCACCTGCCACAAAATAAGGGCCGAAAATTGTGCTGTCCCACCCAGGGCGGTAAGTTGTTGCAAACAGCCATGAAGTAACAGTATGTATGCTGAGAGCTACAGGAATAATCATCACTGATAAAATTGCAATGGCCCTTTTTACAATTGCAAATTGTTCAGGCCTCCATTGCCATCTGAATGAAAATGTCTTATACATCCATTTCTGCCATTTAGGAAGGCCGGTACCATGGTCTCTTAAAAAAGCCATAGAAGGTACCAGAGGAAAATAAAGAAGTAAAAAGCTGATAGCCATATAGGTCATTACCACTATCACGTCCCAGACAATCGGCGATTGAATTCTGCCGTGAATAAACATATTGAGAATTCTGTCAGGGCGCCCCATGTCAACTATAATAATGAGACCAGCAAAAACGATATTGGCAAGCGCAATAATTTCAGCAATGCGGGTAAGCGGAGAGCGCCAGTTTACATTAAGCAGGTAAAGTACGGCTGTAATTAATGAACCTACAAGACTCACCGCAACAAAGAAAACAAAATTAGAAATGTAAATGCCCCAGGAAACAATGTCTCCCATGCCTGTTACACTCAAACCATATCTTAACTGTTTGACATAGCAAAAAAGCCCATTAACAATAACGGCGCAAAGAAATATGGTCCACATTACACCAATCCTTCCAAATTTCTTTGGCAAAAGGTCTTCGTTAAACTGATGCAGCATTTGTATTGCTTCAGCGTCGTTTGCAGGTTTTATTATATCTTTCATAATTAGTTTTATTTTTTCAAATTACCGTTATCTGTATTCCATTATTTAAAATGTTCTGTGATTTCACTGCGCTACATTTTTCAACCTTCTTTTCTATCTTCAAATGGGAAAATACGGTTTACCGGAGGCAGGTAATATACACTTGGTTCAGTTCCAAGCGATTCAAGGTACCTATATCCTCCCCTGTCGCGCATTAAAGTGCTAAACCTGACCGTTTCATCACCATTGGTTACAGTATCCTCATTCAAATCGCCAAAATAATACACTGAATTAGGGCAGGCAGTAACACAATGCGGAAGTTTTCCCTGCCTGAGCATATCGGGGCAAAAATCACATTTTTCAACAGTACCTTTTTTCCTTGGAGTACTGGTTTCAGGTGAATAGCATGTATTCTCATGTCCTTTTGGAAGTATTGGCTCTTCCCAGTTAAACGACCTTGTAGAATACGGACAAGCGGCCATGCAGAACCTGCAACCGATGCAACGCTCATTATCTATTAATACAATTCCATCGCTTCTTTTAAAAGTAGCATCAACAGGGCACACTTTTACGCATGGGGGATGGTCACAATGAAAACAAGGTTTGGGCATCCAATATGGAGCCGTTTCCTCCGATTCCTGCATTTTGAAAACTTTCAGCCATTTATCCTGCTGAGGCAAAAAATGGTGTTTCTGGCAAGATTTCTGACATTTTTGGGTGTCTTCGCACTTTGCCAGGTCAATAACCATAACGAATTTTTTACCCGGAATACCAATGCGTGCTTCTTTTGGAGTTGCGCAACATGATTTGGGCTCGGAAAGATGCGACGAATCTACTTCTACCAGTTTTCCATCAGCGGTGAGTACTTTTACTTTTTCACCGGTTGGTTTATCAGCCGAAAAAACTTTTTCAAGCCCGAAGGCACCTGCAGCAAGTATCCCTCCGGTAAGAAGGCTCTTCCTTAAAAAATCCCTGCGATCGTTTTTATCCTCCTGATTGCTGTTTTGTTTATTATCGTCTTTCATATTATATTTATAATAATGTTTTCTATTCCTATTTCCGATACAAAAGTCACTACTAAAACAATTTTCGCTTATGATTTCCGTCAGTGATGAAAATGATTATACTCATGTTTTATTTTGGGATATTTACTTTGATTAGATTTTCTATTTTATTTATTTTTATCTTTTCTAAACACATTATTTTCCGGCACAAAAATCAAAACATATCTGTAACCTGTTTATGATATTCATCAACCTGAAAAATGTTTTTTCATATACTTTTTCGCATATAACTTCACAATCAAACAACAGATTGCCTAAATAAGTTTGTTCTATTAAATTTGATGGAAGAAATACTCTGAAATGCATAAGTATAGATACGGATGACCTTACATTAATGACGGAAAAATAATCACATTAATAATTTAAGCAAAACCCACGTCTTCGTTTATTCCTATCATATTTTTCAACTCATGCGGATTGAGCAGAAATATTTTCTTGCTGTCTGCTTTAATAATTCCTTCTTTTTCAAAATCAGAAAAAGTCCTCGACACTTCTTCTTTTGAAGTGCATGCAATTTCACCTATTTCCTGCCGAGTCAGCTTAACGTCAATTTCACCGCCATCTATGCATCCGAATACTTCCTGCATATACAAGAGCGAATATGAAATCTTTTCACGGGCATTCATCAATGTCAGATTTTTCATTCTCCATTCCGATTTGCGCAATTCCTTGGTAAGCAAAAAAAGTGTCTCCAGCATAAGGCCCTCATTTGCTTTAATAATTTCTAAAAAGAAATTTCTATCTACTGTGCAGAAATATGAATCCTCAATTGCATAAACAGATGATGAAGAGACATGACTGCCATCCATTTCCCTGAAACCAAGTATGTCTCCTGTTTTTGCCAGCCGTTTAATCTGTTGCTTGCCAAATAATCCATCGGCAACTACTTTCACTTTCCCCTGGTAAATAAAGTACATTGCCGTCACAGGCATTCCGGCATAAATGATTGTTTGCCCGCACCTGCGTTTAAAATATACTTTCTCCTCGTTGATTTTTGTGAGCCATTCCTTTGAACAGTTTTTAAGAAAACAATTCTTGTTGGGGCAATCAAGGCAATTGGGATCGGTTATTAACATATATTGATATTTTATTTATGCGGGATAAAATTCAATATATATAGATTTTACAGTTATGATTTCAGTCAACCAAGAAAATGTTTTTTCGCATACTTTTTCGCAATGCACATAAAACATCTATTCTTACTGGCTTATTTAGCTGTTAACACAAGAATAAAATAAATGATTTTTGTAAATAATTGCTTAGGGTATCGGAAACATTACAGACTGACATCTTCATTGACCCCAATCATATTTTTCAACTCCTGCAGATTGAGAAGAAAAATCTTCTTGCCTTCTGTTCTTATTATTTCTTCTTCTTCAAAATCTGAGAGAGTCCTGGAAACCAATTCTTTTGAAGTGCAGGCAATTTCGCCTATTTCCTGCCTTGTTAGCTTTACATCAATTTCCCCGCCTGGAATATTTCCAAATACTTCGTGCATATATAAAAGAGAGTGAGATATTTTCTCGCGCACGTTCATTAAAGTAAGATTTTTCATTCTCCACTCTGATGTTCTTAGTTCCTTGGTCAGCAATAAAAGAGTTTCCAGCATCATTTCCGGATTCGCTTTAAGCACTTCAAGAAAAAAATCGCGTTCGACCGAACAAATGAGTGAATCCTCAATGGCATAAACAGAAGATGAACAGATGTGATTACCATCTAACTCCCGAAAACCAAGAATGTCACCGGGTTTTGTTAAACGCTTAATCTGCTGTTTGCCAAACAGCCCGTCAGCAACTACTTTTACTTTTCCCTCGTAAATAAAATAGAGCGATTGCAAAGACATTCCCGCATAGATAATCGCCTGCCCGCTTTTACGTTTGAAATGCTTTTTCTTATCATTAACCAACAACAGCCATTCCTCACTGCAATTTTTATTAATGAAACAATTGCTATTGGGGCAGTTAGTACAATTAGGCTCAGTAAGTGTTGTCATATATTCTCCGCGCACTTTTATATCTAAAACGATACAAAAGTACTGGTTACTAAAAATATTAAGAATGATTTGTATCAACTTGAAAAATGATTCTTATCATGTAATTTGATTAGAAAGATGAAAATATTTTTTCTTTATGAAGAATATCTTTAATAATTATTATGCATTTGCTCATATGTATTCTCTATAAATCCCCATCCGAGATTGGGCAAATTTGACAAACTTGACATAATAATAATTATATCATATTTCATAATTTCATTCCTTAAATCAGTATTTTTTGTCTGATTTGAAATTATTGTATATATGCCTGTATTTTCATCATATAATATATTACTACCCGGATGATTCCAAAGACAAAAACTGCTTCGTTTCGAAAAAAAATCGAGAATGTGATAATATTGAATCAGTTCACTGAAAAAGCTATCTCCAATAATCAGCACATTCGGTTTGTATGAAGTAACCCCTTCTTTTACAGAAATAGTTGGATATGCAAAAGTTGCCTTATAATGCGGTGGAAAAGCAAGATTCATCAAATCCATTAAATCTACATCGTAACCTTTTGGTGGGCTCTTATCGGTACGAGCGACAATTGCATCAGGAAGTTTTTTGCCTGTAATATTTTCAATATACCTGATAATAGAGTCTCCTGTTTTGCAGGCACCGTAAACTGAGTAATGAGAGCCATACGGAGAAAAAAGAGGGAAAAGAGAGTTATTTTCCCAGGCTTTAAAACAATTATTAAAATCTATATACGCTATCTTACTTTCTTGCAACCGGTTTAAATAACCGTTATAATTAGTAGTTCCCTTTATTTCTTGAAAGCTGCGAGGTAAAAGTTGGTTATATATATCTGATTTATTAGGAGCAAAAATCAGAACAAGTTTTTTATTAAGTTTTCCAAGTGTATCATTTAAATATTCAAGTTCTTTTATTTTAACATTTATTTTATCAGCGCCAATAAAATCATTTCCGTTGTAAGCATCCGTATAGTCTTTATAAAACAGAAAACCATCTTTTCCAATTAATACCTGGTAATTTGGGCTGTTTTTGAATAAACTCCATTCTATTTGATTTGTCAGTCTTATAAAAACACTGCGGAAACCATAAGATTGATTGAGATACACTTCCTTCTCATCTTGAAATTCTCCCGAAAACCACCCATGCAAAGATATTGTGGTGTCCTTAGGCTTTTTAGTAAAACCCCTAAAGGGGCTTTCAAGGGTTTTGGCGCAATGTACTTTAATATTTCTTATTATTTCTTGCGTTTCACTATTGAAGCGGCTTCCACCGATGTTTTACGTGATAAAATAATTTGCGCCTATCTATCGCTTATTGATTTATACAGGGGCATTTGTACAAGGTTATACAAAGTATGAAAAACCTTGTGAAGCCATTTATTATGGCGTAACTCTGTAATTAATTACTAAAAAAATCAATAAGTAATGAGAACTGATATAACAAGCGTACAACTGATAGACGATGTTTCAGCCTATACAGGTGAAGTATCTTTCAGGTTAAGGTACACAAGCAGGGGTAAAGTTTTAAAGAACATTAAACTGCCCTTTACCGCACCCGCCAAAATCAATAAGAAAGATGTTAAGGCGGTTATGACTAACCCATTCTATAAAAAGGCTATGGATGCCTTGATACAGGCTAAGAAAGAGTTAGGGCAGGATATAATTCCCACCAACAAGCCCAACGACTTTATAAGCTGGGGCGAATATGAAGCCTCTTTAATTCAGAATATGAGAAGTAGGCAAAAAATGCTACTAATTTTCACCAAACTAAAGGCGTTTACAAGCAGGGATAAAGTAAATTTTGATGAAATAGACTTTAATTTCTGTATGAATTTTCAAACCTACCTGCATAAAACTATAAAAGGGCGCAACCATGCCGCCGAAGTGTTCCGAAAATTTATGATGCACACAAGACGGGCAAAAAGACAGGAGCTTATATCTATTGACCTTTCAGGAATTAGGCGTATTCAGATACAACCCTGTTATAAAGTCGGTGTAACATTAACCGAAATTGAAACGAATACCCTGTTTAACACGCCTTGCCCCGACCGTCAAACAGAGATTATAAGCAAACTGCAATATTATACAGGCGGGCAGCGTATAAGTGATATACTGGCATTAACTTGGGAAATGATAGAGAAACAGGGCGACCATTATATTATACCAGTATTGGTACAGGAAAAGACAGGTAACAAGGTTTACGATATAATACTATCCGCAGACCTTGTAAACAGTATAAAGGGTGAACGAAAGGGCAAAGTAATAAAAGGCGCATTTGACTGGAAAGGGCACAATAACATACTGGATAAATGGGTGAAAGAGGCAGGGATTGACAAGAAAATACGAAGCCATTGTTTCAGGCGTACCGCCGCAACTCACTTGTTCCGCAATGGGGTTAATATTGTTACCATTGCAAAAGTATTGGGACATTGCAGCAAGTCGGGTATTCCTAACCCTATGCAGACTATGCAATATATAGGGGTTCAGCCTGACGATATGAAGCCTGTATTTACAGCGTTACAGGGCATAACTCAAATAAAGGTCAGGCGAGTTGCATAGAGTTAATATTCTGAATTACAAAAGAAAAGGGGCGCAATTTGCGCCCCTTTTTCTTAAGTTAAAGACCTGCTTATTGATGTTACAAAGGCTTTCAGAGCAACAAAATGAATTCTATTTGTTCGCCGACTTCTTTCCCCTATAATATCCTACTCTATATGCTACGTATAGAATAATGACACCAACAATTTTAAATGCAATCGGTCGTGCATTGCTCCAAAAATAAGGGTCTCCGAACAATAAATGTTTCATGTGTATATAGTTATTTATCTAAGGATAGATGAAAGCCGGAAAGAGTAAGCGCGCCTCAATAGGTATTGCAATACTTGTCTTTAAAACGTATTTACCCTTAGTTTTATCATATTCAAATGGAAAGCAATTCAATTTTTCCTCAGGTGGGATTTTATCGAAGTCCTCATATTTAAGGCACAATTGTTGCATTTTCTCGTTATCGGCTTTAGCTATCGCAACCAATAAACTAACCTGCTCCACTTGGTAAACTACATATTGGGTGGAATCATACTCAATATGAGGCGTGTAAAGGGTTCTCATTGTATTTATCAATTAATAGTTAATAATCTACTCATTCTGCATAGGTTTCATTATAAATATCTATTAAATTCTTTCCTTTGAATGACCAAAATTTAGTCGGTTGTACCGCATAATCTAACTTCAGCAACTCTTGCGTTAACTTAGTTAATGAATATTCTGTACCATTAAACGTTATTTTCTTTTCATTTAGAATATTTGCTTTAGCTGATATATTCTCAAAATCAAATTCACTGTAACACATCATAGTAAACAAATTTTCCTAGCTTTGGATGAATATGTTAAAATATCATGCGAATTAAAGTTTTTATTTTTTAATTCAATAACAACTAATGGTACTTCTTTTTCCTTAATTAATATGTCAGTTTTGAAACCATGTGGGTTTTTTTTGTCTTTCTGGTCATTAAAATATAAGATTCTTTTATATAATAATATTTCTTCATTCTCTATGCTGTAAGTAGATGAAATAGAGTTTTTTAACATTTCTGATATTTGACTTGAGAGTTCCTTTTCTGATTTTATTAACATACATAATTGATTAAAGTCAGTGTCTTTTTCATATTTATGGGGGAATAAAGGACAAATTTAAAAACTTTTGTGGTTTTCCCTTATTTTAAGATTATTTTGTACCTCCGGTATATGACACTCTATCTTTGCCCCCCCCCACTATGTTTTTAGATGCAATTTTAGCCCTTAAATTGAAGGAGTTTACCAGAATATAAGAATTACTTTTTTCTTGGCGCACAGTATTAGATACCCCTTTTTAGAGCAATGTGGAGGCCATAAAAAAACACATCCCCACCGGGTAGGCAAAGGGGAAAGCATCCTTTTTTTAATACTTCCTTCCCTTCTTTTCTATATTCAAGATATAGCCATACTCAGTAAGTAACTGCTCAAAGCGTTCAATACTTATATCTGCATGACCGTTTAACATTCTTGAAACCTGTTGCCGTTTACACTTCCAGATATTAGCAAGTATATCATTATTTAGGCGTTCTTTTGCTTTGATTGCTCTAATTTCGTTTAATATTTCCATGTCTTAAAATGTTTTACATGTATTATAATAGGGTGCTAATATACCGTATTAAAGTACATTTATGCTTTTTTGTTTATTAGTTTTTAGCATATTAAACATATTATTACATAATAACTAATTGATAATGAATTAAATAAAATTTATTATAGTAAACACAAATGTACCGTTTTACGGTATATTTTTGTTTTCGCAATATCGTAGTAATGGAAACCAAAAATAATAAAAAACCAACCCGGATAGGAGCGAGACCTGTCATATTCTATTATAAGATATTGCAGGGGTTGGTTTATTTTATTAACCTATAAATACAAATCTTATGAATTACTTTAAGGATTGCAAAACCATTGAAGAAGTAAAAACACTTTACCGGACTTTAGCAAAAGAAAACCACCCCGACAAAGGGGGAGATACGGCAACAATGCAGCGTATCAATAATGAATACACTTTTGCCTGTGCCAAAATTGCCAAAGGTCAAAACCTTTCAGAAGAAGAAACCGAAAACATCATTATCAATGCGGAGCGTTACCGGGAGGCATTAGACAAGGTAATTAACTTACCGGGTTTAATTATTGAACTGGTTGGGGCGTGGTTATGGGTTACGGGCAATACCTACGAACACAAAGCAACATTAAAGGCCGCCGGGTTTATTTTTGCTCATAAAAAGGTAGCCTGGTATTTCCGTACCGATGAATATAAAACCCATAACCGCCATAGTATGACATTAGATGCCATTAAAAACAAATATGGCAGCAAGTCATTAACTGGAAATTCAACAGGTCATTTTATTTCAGCATAATAATAACCGCCCCTTCATAACTGGAAAGGGCTTTAAACTTTACAACATGGAAACACAATATAAAACACAGGAAGTTACTGAGGACATTTATAACGATATGTTGGACGTATTGCCCCCAATCTTTATAAATGAAGTTTACGGAAAGAAGGTTGAAGGTTTTGCAGTTAGTGAACCTATGAACAGCGTAACACTAAAAGAGACAGGCAAAGAATACCCAACCTTCAACGTATTTTATAAAGACGGTGGAAAGTATTATAAAGCTGAGGCCGTGCTGCAAAATGCTTTAAAAGGGCTAATTACTTTCAGCCTTTACAATGCTATGGCATATACCCGGAATAATACCGCAATCGTAATAAAATGAGAATCAACTTTGCAACCTTTCAGGACTATGATTTATATTTTAGTTTATGTTTGCAGTTTATAACATCAATCCTGAAAGGTTCTATTAATTAACACCTAATTTAATTAACATGGAATCAAAGAATGAAATATCCGAAATAGAAGTTAGATACAAAAATAAAGTTAAACCTTCTGAACGTATCAAAATAAATGGCAGTAAAGACATTTACGAGGCTGCTAAAACAGTTTTTAACGCTGATACGATAGAATACACGGAGGAGTTTATAGTATTCTATTTAAACCGAGCTAATAAAATATTAGGATGGGTTAAAATTAGTAGCGGCGGCATTAATGGTACAGTAGCTGATTCAAGGGTAATTTTTGGGATTGCTTTAAAGGCTGCTGCAAGTTCATTGATACTTGCACACAACCACCCAAGCGGAAATTTAACACCGAGCAATGAGGATAAGGAATTAACAAGAAAGTTAATAGATGCCGGAAAATTACTTGAAATAAAAGTGCTTGACCATATTATAGTAACTTCTGAAAGCTATTACAGTTTTTCAGATGAAGGAACAGTTAATTTCTGAAACAGCCCCGTGGAATGTTAAAGCCTTCAATATTGTTATAATTAATAATGTTTGACACACGGGGCTTACTTCCCCTGTTTATAACAGCTTTAAGAACCAATAAAATGAAAAATAAATTACTGTTTTGTGCAAATTTTGTGCAAATGATAAAAATGAAAAAGGGCTGGATATACTCCAACCCCTTTATTTATGCTGCTCCCCGGACTGGACTTGAACCAGTGACCCTCTGATTAACAGTCAGATGCTCTAACCAACTGAGCTACCGAGGAGTGTTATTTAAAAAAAAGAGGTTGCAAAAATAGTACATCCGCGCAAATATGCAACAGATTTATAGTAAAACACCCATATAATCATCTGTTCACTTTAATTTCAGCAGTATAATTGACCGGCATTTAACAAGCTGCTCAATAAAGCATACCTCATGCTCAAGCATATATACTGTTTACTAAAAGGCACTTCATTATTAGTATTGATACATATACCTTTGTATCAGAAACTTAGGTTTTTCCTTAAAATACACCCACCGCTCAAGAGATAGAAAGTCTGCTTATGGCAGACTTTCTTCTTATATTACAGTCGCCACATTCCAATACAACATCCTTTTTTATCCACATTAAGATTTATATATACATTTGAACTATAAAACTAAAATCGACTATGAAAAAATTCAGCTCATTATTATTTACTGCTCTTATAATCCTTTCATCAATAAAAGCATTTTCACAAGGTGCAAGTCTTCCGCAAGTAAGCCCTGCAGCAAGTGTAAGCCAGACATTTGGAATTACAAAAGTTGAGATTAAATACCACTGTCCTGCTGTTAAAGGCAGAACTATTTGGGGTAGTTTAGTTCCTTATGATTCGGTTTGGCGTACCGGCGCCAATGAGGCTACCACTATAAGCTTCAGTACAGATGTAATGGTCGGAGGGCAAAAGGTGAAAAGTGGTAAATATGCCCTGTTTACAATTCCAGGAAGGGATACCTGGACAGTAATAATTAATTCCGATGCTGACCAATGGGGAGCTTACAGTTATAATAAATCGAAGGATGTGATTCGTTTTACAGTAAAGCCTGAAACAGCAGACTTAAAAGAAAGGCTTAGCTTTTATATTGATGATGTAAATGACAGTACAGGTCATGTAATTATGCGCTGGGAAAAAGTAAAAATTGGTTTTGATATCATGGCTAAAACAATTACAATGGTACAAAAGAGCATTGATAACACCTGGCGCACCCTTGCCAATGCTGCAAATTATTATGTTGATAATAAATCAGACCTCAATAAAGCTGAGGAGTGGGCAAAGACCTCAGTTAGTATGAATGAAAATTTCTTTAACAGATATGTAATGGCGCGAGTATTAAAGGCAAAAGGCGACACTAAAGAAGCACTGAAATATGCTGAAGAGGCGAAAAAGATTGGAGACGCATTGAAAAATGACAATTTTTATGATGAATTTAAAGATCAAATAGCAAAGATGGTTACTGACCTTGGTGGCGGTGCTAAAAAATAATATTCAGTATGGGTATTAATTGGAGAATCTTGCCGGTTACATTTTTTATGATAACCGGCATCTTTTTTGCCGGAGCGCAAAAAACTCCGCAAAAAAACTGGAATTCAGCACGCATCCTGCATGAACTGGAAAAGATGAGGCATGTTGGACGCGTGCTATATATTGCAGCCCATCCGGATGATGAAAATGTTGCGTTAATTTCATACCTCGTAAACGTAAAAGGTTTTGAGACCGCTTATATGTCGCTTACCCGCGGTGACGGAGGACAAGACCTTCTGGGCCCGGAAGTAAGAGAAGAATTAGGTGTGATAAGAACCCAGGAACTTTTAATGGCACGTTCAGTTGACGGTGGTGAGCAATTCTTCAGCAGGGCAAACGATTTCGGGTTTTCAAAAACTGCGGCTGAAACTTTTCATATATGGGACAGCATGGAAGTTTTATCTGATATAGTATGGACTATACGAAAATACAAACCCGATATTATTATTACCCGCTTCTCCCCTACTTATACCAAAACACACGGGCATCACCAGGCTTCAGCTATATTGGCACAGGAAGCCTTTACTGATGCGGCTAACCCCGATAAATTCCCTGAACAGTTACAATATGTTGACCCATGGCAGGCACAAGCTATTTTCTGGAATACATCCTATTGGTTTTTCAGGGATAAAACATTTGATACAGCCGGGTTATACCATAATGACATTGGGCTTTACCTGCCGCTTCTTGGCAAATCTGTTAATGAACTTGCCGCAGAAGCTGAAAGCATGCACAAAAGCCAAGGGAATGGCTCATCACCCGACAGGCAAGACAGAATGGAATACTTTACATACCTGCAAGGCCGTAAACCCGAAGGCCGTGATATTTTCAGCGATGTATATGACAGATGGAAGCGTATTAAGGGCTGTGAAGAAGTCCCGGAATTACTTGAAGATATTGTAAATAAGTTTGACCCGGAGAACCCTGCCGCTTCACTTGCCAAGTTAGGAGAACTATACAACTTTCTTTTGAATTACAGGGATAATTATCTGGTTGCATCAAAACTGGAAGATCTTAAAGAAATAATTCTTCAATGTTCGGGGCTTTATACTGAAGCAATAAGCACCAAGGAATTTGTTGCCGTAGGTGATAGCATAAACATTTCTCTTAATGTTGCAGAACAAAGCGACATTTCCGCTGATATGCAGGTTGATTATGCTTCCCTGTTGATTGATGGCAAAAAACTTTGCACACTGAAAGATACGCGGGGAGCGTCGCAGTTGAAAATTGGCGCATATCCTACATCGCATAAATATGAATCAATTAAAGCAGCTTGTTATATACCTGATAGTACCAGCATAAGCGGGCCCTATTGGCTGGAAGAAGACCCTGAGGTTGGTATGTACAGAGTAGATAATCAATTGTTACGGGGTTTGCCTCAAAATCCGGCACAAGTTGAAATATTTGTAGTATATACAAACGGATTAACTCAGACATTACCTGTATTTTATAAAAACGTCGACCCGGTAAAAGGAGAACAATATTCATTGGTGCGTATTGTGCCGCCTGCTGTTGCTAATCCACAAGAAAAACTGCTTGTATTTAATACAGGCAAAGCTAAAGATTTGAGTATAAAAGTTAAATCGTTTACTAAAGGTACTTCAAAAATAATATTGAATGCTCCGGCGGGATGGACTATTTCACCCCCATTCAGCTATGTTGATATGCAAGGAGATGGTGCGGAACAATTACTTAAATTCAGTGTCACACCTCCGGCCAACGCATCTTCCGCCGATATAGACATTGAAGTTGATAACGGAAGCCATGTTTATAACCGTTCTTCTGAACTCATTTCTTATGACCACATACCGGAGCAGCTTTTACTGCCTAAAAGCAGGGTAAAAGTTGAAAGAATGGATGTAGCTACCACCAATAAAACGATTGGGTACATTGTCGGCGCCGGTGATGATATCCCTGACATTTTAAAACAATTAGGCTATAAAGTGGAAATTATTCCGGCGGAACAGCTTGCGACAATTAACCTGGATAAATACGATGTTATAATTGCGGGAATTCGTGCTTACAATACGGTAAATGAACTTAAGTACAATAATGGCCGCTTGCTCGATTACGTTAAGAATGGTGGTAACTATATAGTTCAGTACAATAAAAACTTTGACCTTGTGACAGATAAAATAGGGCCATATATGCTGCATCCTTCAAATACCCGTACAACTGATGAAGAATCGAAAGTAACTTTCCTGAACAAGGATAACCCTGTTTTAAATACTCCCAATAAAATTACCGATGACGATTTTGAAGGTTGGGTGCAGGAACGCGGATTATATTATCCTGACAGATGGGACACAGTCAATTATGTTCCATTACTTGAAATGGGCGATGAAGGAGAAAAGCCGGTTGATGGCTCATTATTGACCTGTACTTATGGTAAAGGGCACTTTAGCTATACAGGCTTATCTTTCTTCCGCCAATTACCAGCCGGTGTTTCCGGCGCATTCCGTTTATATGCAAACCTGATTGAATTAGGAAAAAATGAAAAATGATTTCGATAATAAAAAATGGAAGGGATATTATGTTGCATTAACGACATGGTTGGCGGCACAGCTTGTAATTTATTACCTGATCAGCGTTAATTTAATTTAGCATTATTCATTCGTGGCCCCCATTGACCTTATAGTATTATTCGGAACCCTTGGTTTTATTACTGTTTACGGTATAATAAAAACACGGGGGCAAAAGGATATGGATTCTTACCTGAGAAGCGGAGGCGAAAAAAAATGGTGGGCAATAGGTTTGTCAATTATGGCCACACAGGCAAGCGCCATTACATTTATATCCACACCCGGACAGGCTTATGAATCGGGTATGGGTTTTTTACAGATTTACTTCGGCCTGCCACTGGCTATGATAGTTATCTCGGCTGTTTTTATCCCCATGTTTTACAGGCTTAAAGTATATACAGCATACGAATACCTTGAAACACGATTTAATTTACGGACAAGGCAACTGGTGGCATTCCTGTTTTTAATGTCGCGGGGGTTGGGAGTTGGTTTAACCATCTATGCTCCGGCTATTATTTTATCCACTCTTCTTGGTTTTAATCTCAATATTATGTGCTTACTTATAGGCATTATTGTTATAATTTATATATACAGCGGGGGTGAAAAAGCAGTCAGCCAGACACAAATGCTGCAAATGGCAGTAATATTATCGGGTATGGGTATGGCATTGGTTATGCTGATATATTACCTGCCAACAGGCGTATCAATAACCGATGCAACCTATTTGGCCGGCAAGCTGGGGAAAATGAAAGTAGTAGATACACATTTTGACATAAAGAACCGTTATAATTTATGGGCCGGGCTATTGGGCGGATTTTTTCTTTCTCTTTCTTACTTCGGTACCGACCAATCACAGGTATCGCGCTACCTGGGCGGTACATCAGTTAATGAAAGTAAAATGGGTTTATTTTTTAATGGCATATTTAAAATACCTATGCAATTCTTTATACTATTTACAGGTGTAATGGTGTTCGTATTCTTTATTTTTAATCCCTCACCCGTATTCTTCAATAACAAGGCAATTGATAAGGCCAATCTTTCCGCTGAAGCGAAGCAACAGATAAGGGATAAAGAACTGGAACATGCCAATAATGAAATACAGAGAAAAGCAGCAGCCATGGAAGTATTGAAGGCTAAAGGAACAGCAGAGGAAGAAATAAGCGCCGGTAACCTTCTCAACCTTGAAGAAAAAGATAAGGCCATACGTGAAGACGTAAAAGAAATTCTGAAGAAAAGCGACCCGGCAATTGAAACAAGAGATACCGATTACGTATTTCTTAATTTTGTACTTAACCATATACCCAAAGGATTGGTAGGGCTTTTGCTGGCAGTAATGTTCTGCGCTGCTATGTCATCCACCTCGGGACAATTAAGCTCACTGGCTTCTACTACTGTAGTAGATTTTTACAAACGCAGTTTTCGAAAAAATGAGACTGACGGGCACTATGTAAAAGCCACCAAATATTCTACATTGGCATGGGGCGCCGTAACTATAGGATTTGCCGTTTCAGCGCCGCTATTCGAAAACCTGGTGCAGGCCGTAAATATTGTTGGTTCACTTTTTTACGGTACCATTCTCGGGGTTTTTCTCGTTGCATTTTTCTTCAGGAATGTCAAAGGGGATGCTACATTTTGGGCAGCAATTGCAACTGAATGCATAATTGCAGCCTTATACTTTATTGATAAAGGCAATACTATTTCTTACTTATGGTATAACGTAATTGGACCGGCTTTAGTAATAGGAATCAGCTTTTTATTGAACTTTATTTCACCTTCATTATCAGCCGGTAAAGAAAAATAGGAGCAAATAAAAATAAGTGCAGTATTATTCCGGCTTAAAATAGCCGGCTATGCTATTTGGGGTTAAATTGAAAATTATTATCTTTGTTATTGATATAGTTAATCCTTGGATTAATTATTCCCCTGAATCTAACATAAAAAAAACTTTTTTTCATGAGAAATCTTACGAGTCTTATTATTGCGCTTACACTGGTGAGTGGAATGGCTATTGCAACTCCTGTATCTCAAAACATGGCACAACAGGTAGCTGCTAACTTCTTTAAACAAACCTATCATACAGGAATTACATCCATTTCTTTAGCCTATACTGAAAAAGATGAAACAGGCTTAGAGATTTATTATGCCTTCAATGTTAATGATGGTTTTGTAATTGTTTCAGCCGAAGATGCCGGAAGGCCTATTATTGGCTATACCAATAAAGGGCAGTTTTTTGAGCCAAAAACAGGCACCAATATTGACTATTGGATGCAAAAGCGCAAAAAAGAGATTGTAACGATAAGGTCGCTTAAATTAACTGCAACCAAGGATATTGCCGATGAGTGGAGCGCATACATTAATAATACCGCCATAAAAACTGATAAAAAGTTTCACAGGGCAATGGGAACATCTTTCCCATCGAGCACTGCCTACCTTGTACAGACAATCTGGAATCAATCGCCCTATTTTAATGACGATTGCCCAGGCGGTTCTGTAACAGGCTGCGTAGCGACTGCCATGTCACAAATTATGAGGTATTGGAGCTATCCTCCTGTTGGATTAGATTCAAATTCTTATTGCGATTGCACAAGCGGAGGTTTCTCAGAGAATTATGGAACGTTATCTGCAAACTTCGGCAGTACTATATATAACTGGTCAAATATGCCTTTGAATGTAACCAGTTCCAATGGCAATGTAGCTACCCTATTGTATGACGCCGGGGTTAGTGTTGATATGGATTATGCCCCCAGTGGTAGCGGAGCATGGGTTATTTCAGCCGATGACTCTATTTGTGCTCAAAACTCTTATGTTAAATATTTCAGGTATAACCCATCTATAATACATGGATTTTACGACAGTACTTTTACAGCAAGCGCTCTTGTGGATACTTTGGAAACTGAATTAAATGACGGCAGGCCTATAGAATATGCAGGATGGGACCCTTCAGCAGGCGGACATACATGGGTTTGCGACGGGTATGATTCACTCAATGATTTTCACATGAACTGGGGCTGGGGCGGACAGGATAATGCCTGGTTTGCTCTGACCAATTTAAACCCAAGTACATATAATTTCTCTGAAAATGACGAATCACTTATAGGTATAGAACCCCTATTAAAGCCGGTAGCGGCGTTTATAGGCAGCCCGGTTTTAGGATGTAGCGGTATGACTGTAAATTTTACAGACAAAAGCTATTCACAAAGCCCGATTTCTTCCTGGAATTGGTCTTTCCCTAATGGTTCACCGGCAAGTTCAACTTTGCAAAACCCAAGCGTAACTTACAGCACTCCAGGAGTATATCCTGTAACAGAAATTATCACTACAGCAAATGGTATGGATACACTTACCCAAAAAGCTTATGTAACCGTAGAGACACCTTCCCCACTTCCATTATCAGAAGGCTTTGAGGAATCTTATTTTCCACCTGCAGGATGGGCAATTAATAACCCGGACGGGCATGCCACAACATGGGCGCAGTCAACTGCATGTAGCGGCTATGGTAAAAGTACGCAGTGCATGTACTATAATAACTGTACAGGAGGCGTGAGTGGTGAATATGATCAGATACATACGTTACTTCTTGATTATACGGGTGACGCGAATCCATATATATATTTTGATGTGGCTTACGAACCATATGGATGGTATCAAGGGGTAGACTATTCAGATACCCTGGCCGTTTATTATTCGACAGATTGTGCCAATACGTGGAACCTCGTATACCTGAAAGGCGGGCAAAAGCTTTCAACCACAGGAGGTGATTCTGCTGAAACTGGAGCAGATACTAATGGACTAGGGTGCTTTGTACCGGGCAGCACTAACTGGCGCACGGATACTGTTGTAATACCGGCAATAGCAAATCAGCCAAGTGTTATGTTTTCTTTTGAAAACAGGTCAGGTAATGGCACCAATTTATATGTTGATAACATCAATCTGCCTAGCACGCCTTTGTCTGTTTTAAATGTTAAACAAACCAACAGCGCTAAAATATACCCTAATCCTAACAATGGCTCATTTACAATTCAGTCGTCACTAGTCAGTGGTCAGGCATCAGTGGTGATATACAACGTATTAGGGCAAAACATTTACAGCTCCGGCCTGAATGAAAGTAAAACAGAAATCAATTTTACTAAAACTGCAGGCATATATTTCTATCGCATTCTTTCAACAGATGGTAAAACAATTGCTGAAGGAAAACTTGTAGTAAATAATTAATGCAGCAGGTTGCTTAGATATACTGGTTTACAAAAGAAAAGGGGCGCAATTTGCGCCCCTTTTTATTTTGTTATAGGCCTGCTTAGTTATGTTACAAAGGCTTTCGGAGCCACTAAGTTATGATTAATTGATAGGTTTAAACAGATATATAGCTTAACAAGGTGTTACGCACAGCGTCAATAAAGGAGTGAGTAAAGCAAGTAACAACTATATTACCGCTCTTCCGCCAGAAAATTGAAAGAGGTACACCAATAACTGTGTGCACTCCGATAAGAACGGCAGTTTGAATCAGCAAGTTTCCTATGCCATTTACCGGAGCTACCGGAATATGCCATAACCCCCATAGTGCAGAAATAAAAATGGCAGACCAGATTCCCTTTTTTTGGCCCGGATGATAGACATGCGAATCAAGCAAGCCTCTGAATACAACTTCTTCAATAATGAAACATGCAGGAAAATATATTAATAAAGACTTTATACCTGCTTTAAAATTGGGCTGTATTGTCTTATGAAGGTTGATGCTTTGAGCAATAGTGGTAGCTATAAAAAAACCTATCCCCAAAATACCTGCCGTAACAATACAAAGGAAAAGAAAGCGCATAGTACTTTTAGTGAAATGACTAATGCTGTATGCAAGTCCTATTGTACCTAATATTACTATTACCATGTAAAGAATAGTGATAACATCAATCTTATTATGCAAAATCATTTGAATAATAATCTTAACGGGTAGGATAATAAAAGCAGCAGCTATCAACATGCCCCATTTGCTTAACTTAAACTTTGAATACTCTCTGACCCACAATGTTTGAATTGGCTGTTTCCGAATAAAAATCTGAAATATTAGTGTTAACGGAATTCCAATAAACAAATAAATATTTGCGTTAAGCTTTAGAGGCTTTAGAACTATCCATATAGCCATATAAACAACTACAAATAGGAATGCCTGGATATGGCGTATAAGAATAGCCTTATTTGTCATTTGCAAGGGGTATAGGCTGCAAATATATACTCTTTCTTACCTATGCAAGATAATGGTTAGACAAGTAAACAATACTTTCATGGTTGACTTTCCAGCGAAGTCAAAGGGTGTTAAATTCCGTCTGTTTTTCATTGTATTGATTTGTTAGTTATTTATTACTCTACAATAAACTTACCTCTTGAAATAAGCGTGCCATTTTCTGTAAGTACCCTGTACAAATAAATCCCTGCTGCTTGCGTGTTCATATTTATTTGAGTAGCAGTTTTATTTACAAGGGGCGGCGCTAATTTTAGGGGAAGCAACTTCGACCCATGAAGCAAATAGTTCAGGGCAGGCAGGCTCAACATGACAAAAACTATCGGGGTAACACGGGGTAACACTTTTCAGGTGTTTTTGAAAATAGAATTATTGGTTACCAATGCGTTATGTTTTTAATGAGACAAAAATGTGTTACCCGTTAGATGGGTTCCACTTTTTAAGGGGGTGGAACCCAGATTTATATTGATAATCAATTAATTAATATAGGTGACACCCCTGAAAAGTGGAACTTTTTGAAACCCAAGCCTTAATTAAAAACCAGGAAATATATTCATGAGTTCAAAAAAATAAACATTTTACGGGTAATCAGGAATCTGAAAAAAAATAAAACTAAGTCCCGAGGAGAAGTTCGGGATTGCGCTAATTTTAGGGGAAGCAACCCCGATAGAAGATGTCGGGATCGCACTAATTTTTGGGGAAGCAACTTTGCGCACTCGAGAACGATTATTAGTTGAATAAAAAATAAAATATGACGCTGCTGAAATTAATTACGAAGTTTATATTCGCAATTCCGATAGCTGGAATTGATAATAATATAATAACTTTCAAAAAATTGGATTTAAACCATAAATTTCCTATATTTGTAAAAGGATAATTAATCCTGATAATAGTAAGAGGCCATAACATTTACTAAAAAACTACAATGATGAGAAAACTTATATATTTATTTATTGCGCTTATTTTTAGTTCCGGCTTATTAATTGCCTCCCCGGTTTCTCAAGGCATTGCCCAAAAAGTGGCAAGTAATTTCTATGGCCAAGTATTTAAAACGCCTGTTACTTCAGTTTCTTTAGCATATACAGAAACAGATGCTACCGGATTGGCTGTTTATTATGCATTTAATATAAATGATAAAGGCGGGTTTGTTCTTGTTTCAGCTGAAGATGCAGGCAGGCCTATAATCGGGTATTCCAATAAAGGAGCATATACAATACCTAAATCAGGAAATAATATTGACTTCTGGATGCAAAAACGCAAGAAGGAAATTATAGCAATCAGGTCTCACAATCTGACAGCAAGCTCTGGTATTGCAGAGGAATGGAATGCTTATATTAATAATATCTCTCCAAAAAATCATAAAAGTTTTCATAAAACATTGGGTACTGTATTTCCATCCGATAGCCTTTACCTTGTTCAGTCAACCTGGGACCAGCCTTATCCCTATAATTTAGATTGCCCCGGAGGCTCTGTAACAGGATGCGTGGCAACCTGCATGTCACAAATTATGAGGTATTGGAGCTATCCACCACATGGAACAGGTTCCAGCACTTATTATTCAACAACTTATGGAGTGTTATCAGCTAATTATAATCACCCTTACAGGTGGTCGTTAATGCCGCTTAACAGTCCTACCGGCGCCGATACAGATATGGCCAGGTTACTTTCTGATGCAGGCGTAAGTGTGGATATGGCTTATAGTACGAGCGAGAGCGGTGCCGAAGTCATAACCGCGGATGATGCATCCGCCTGCGCGCAAATTGCTTATGTAAAATATTTTAACTATTCCCCCAAACTTATTGACGGGCTGAAAATATTTGCAGATTCTTTAGCATGGCTTGATACATTAGAGAACGAACTTAACCATAACAGGCCCATAGAGTATGTTGGAGTTGACCCGGCCGCCGGAGGCCATACATGGGTTTGCGACGGGTATGATTCACTCGCTTATTTTCACATGAACTGGGGCTGGAGCGCACTTGATGACGGATGGTACACGCTTAATGACCTGAACCCGGGAGGGATGACAGGTTATTTCTTTTCTACCGATTTCGAAGCGCTGATAGGCATTGCACCACCTGAAATAGAAGCATCCTTTACATCCGGACAAACCATGAGCTGCTCAGCTTTAACTGTTAATTACACAGACCAGAGTTTTGGAGTGGGAACACCCAAAACCTGGAACTGGTCATTCCCGGGCGGTTCACCTTCAACATCTACCCAACAAAATCCGACTGTTGTATATAGCGCTCCAGGAGCTTATACGGTTACTGAAATTGTTGCCGATAGTACGGGAGCAACAGATACACTCGTAAAAATAAATTATGTTACCATAGAACCTACCCCGGGTATGACTCCACCTATGATAGAAGGTTTTCAGTCCGATACTTTTCCTCCTTCCGGCTGGGTAATCAACAACCCATTGGGTCATGAGACTACGTGGGCGCTTTATTCAGGCGCGGGGGGATTTGGTAAGAGCGCACAATGTATGTACTATAATAATTGCACCGGTGGAATTACAGGAAATTATGACCAGATTTATAGCCCGGAAGTTAATTTCACGAATGTTACCAATCCAATGCTTTATTTTGATGTTGCATACGAGCCTTATGGATATATGTCAGGGGTAGATTATACTGATACCCTGGCGATTTATTACTCAACAGATTGCGGCAGCACCTGGAAGAACATTTACATGAAAGGCGGACAAACACTTGCTACAACGGGTGAAGATTCGGCTGAAACCGGAACGGATACCAACGGGCAAGGATGTTTTGTACCTATTGCCTCTGCATGGCGCACAGATACCGTCAGAATTCCCGCTATTGCAGGAATGCCAGGTGTAATGTTCTCTTTTGAAAACAGGTCGGGTAACGGTACAAGCATGTATATTGACAACATAAACCTGCCTTTGGCGCCACCACCGTTGTCAACTATTAATATATCAAATCCGGCAAGGATAAATATCTATCCGAATCCGAACAATGGTTCATTTACAATTCAGTCGTCAGCGGTCAGTGGTCAGTCCTCAGTCGTTATATATAATGTACTGGGGCAAAACATCTATAATGCAACATTGGATGCAGGTAAAACACAAATTAATTTTACACAGACCCCGGGCGTCTATTTTTACCGCATACTTTCTTTAGATGGTAAAGCGCTTTCAGAAGGCAAGCTTGTAGTAAAGTAATAATTCAGAATAAAGTATTGGGCTGTTAACTTTGGTTAACAGCCCTTTTTATTTTTATTAACAAGATAACCATATACTTGAATTGCATCATTTATGGATGGTACACCACTAAACTGCACAATTGGCTGTAGATAAAACACACCAGGTAAATTTGGATTTATGGTTTTTATTTACTAAATTTGTTTAGAGTTAATTTATCAGGTTAAATAATTATCTATAAAAAAGGCTTAGTACTAACTAATAACTATTATCATGAGAAAACTCAACAATTTAATTATTACAGCCTTTATGTTAGCTTTCGGAATTGCCGGAGCTGCACCTGTAAATCAAAATACAGCCGAAAAAGTGGCTGCTGATTTTTACATTCAGACATTTCAAACGCCTGTAACTTCTATAACCCTGTCTTATGCTGAAAAGGATGCATCAGGACTTGAAGTTTATTATGCATTTGATATTAATGATAATAGCGGATTTGTGCTTGTGTCGGCTGAAGATGCAGGCCGCCCTATAATAGGCTATTCAAATACAGGGCATTATATTGTGCCAACTGTAGCAGGTGAAAACATTAACTTCTGGATGCAAAAACGCCAAGCTGAAATTATTTCTATGCGCACACAAAAGTTAACTGCCACAGTTGATATTAAGGAGGAATGGGATGCTTATATAAATAACATTGCATACCATCCTAAAAATTATAAATCTCACAAACCTTTGGGCAGTTCGTTTCCATCGGCCACAGCTTATCTTGTACAATCAACCTGGGACCAGCAATATCCTCCATACCCTTATAATTATTTCTGCCCTCCGGGATTAACTGGCTCAACTGCATCTACCCAGTCGGTAACAGGCTGCTGCGCCACAGCTATGGCTCAAATAATGAGATATTGGAGCTATCCTGCCAAAGGCACCGGTTCAAGCTCTTACAGCGCAGCTACTTATGGAACTTTATCGGCAAACTATGCACATCCTTATAACTGGTCTGCTATGGTTCTTTCTCCAAGCTCAACTACAACACCTGATACAAATACCGCCAGATTAATGTACGATGCCGGAGTAAGCGTGCAAATGGATTACAGCCCGAGCGGAAGCGGCGCCTATGTAATTACGGCCGATGACCCAACAGCCTGTGCCCAGATTTCTTACGTTAAATATTTCGGCTATTCATCGACAATACTTGATGGCTTAACATACAGTGATTACCAGGCTAACCCTACTAATTGGCAGGACACACTGGAAACCGAGCTTAACCACAGCAGGCCTGTACAATATGTCGGATATACAAGCAGTGGCGAAGGGCATACATGGGTAAGCGACGGGTATAATTCATCCAATGATTTTCACATGAACTGGGGATGGAGCGCCCAGGATGATGGTTGGTTTGCTCTTAATGACCTTAACCCGGGAGGAGCTTCAGGCTATGACTTTTCAGAAGGCTTCGAAGCATTAATCGGTATTATGCCCCCCGGCTTGCTTGCTGCGTTTACCTCTAACACTACTTCAGGTTGCACAGGTATGACCGTTAAATTTACCGACCAGACTACGGGCCAAGGCACACCTACCGCATGGAGCTGGTCGTTCCCCGGCGGTACTCCTTCATCATCTACCCTGCAAAACCCGACAGTAAAATATAATACTTCGGGCACATATAATGTAATAGAGGTAGTTACAGATAATACCGGAAAAAAAGATACGCTGGTAAAAACAGCCTATATTACTGTTCAGCCGGGAACAGCAAACGCACTGCCTTTAGTAGAAGATTTCCAGGCTTCTGTGTTTGCACCAACAGGCTGGGCAATCAACAACCCTTCAGGGCACGCAACAACATGGGCATTATCAAAGACATGCGGAGGTTTTGGTAAGAGTTCTCAGTGTATGTACTATAACAACTGTACTGGAGGGATTACAGGAAATTATGACCAAATTTATACACCTGCATATAATTTCTCATCTGTTACCAGCCCTGAACTTTATTTTGATGTGGCTTATGAACCTTATGGAGTAATTAGCGGTGTTGATTATACCGATACATTGGCTGTTTACTATTCTACAGATTGTGGCAACACATGGAAGAATGTTTATTTGAAAGGCGGAACAACACTCTGTACTACTGGTGGCACAGCCGGAGGTGGAACTGATACCCTCCATGGAGGTGGGTGTTTTTTACCCGGCAGTACACATTGGCGCACTGATACAATCAAAATTCCGGCTATCGCAGGAAACGCCGACGTAATGTTCTCATTTGAAAACAGGTCAGGCAATGGAACCAATTTGTATGTTGACAATGTTAATATTCCCGGAGTACCGTTATCAATCTTTAATCTTTCAACTTATGAAAAGATAACGGTTTACCCTAATCCGAATAACGGTTCAATTACTATTCAGTCGACGGGTGGCAATGGGCAATTATCAGTCGAAATATATAATGTACTCGGGCAAAATATTTACAATGCACCACTGAGTGAAAGTAAAACACAAATTAGCTTTACCCAAACCGCAGGGGTTTACTTCTACAGGATACTTTCTATAGATGGCAAAATGCTTTCGGAAGGAAAATTAGTTGTGAAGTAAAATACACATAACTTCTGTTATGAAGAGTGAGAGGCATAATGTCTTTCACTCTTTTTTATTCCCCTATTGCTATCAATTAACTATTGGCCTGATAGAAAGAAACGTAGCTATAATAAATGAATGTAAAAAAGCTCTTCGGAGATAACTTTACTATTTTTGTCAAGCCAATAAAACTATTTCCATGAAAAATCGTCATTTATCATTATTCATTACAATATGTTCCATTCTTAATTCGGCTATACTGCTTGCACAAGCTGACACAACCAATAGCCTTTCAGAAAAAAACTACCGTATATATTCTGTGAAACTGGGCAAAGAAGTAAATATGCAGGATATAGCCAACGACATGAAAAACTACGATGTTGTTTTTTATGGAGAAGAACATAATGATTCGGTAACGCATTATGCTGAAAAAACTTTATTCGGATTATTATATGATACATACAACAGTACCCTTACATTATCAATGGAGATGTTCGACAGGGATGTGCAGGGAGTAATGAATGAATACATGGCAGGTTATATACGTGAAAAAGACTTCAGGAAAGATGCGAGGGCTTGGAGCAACTACCGCGACTACCGCCCCATGGTTGAATTATCTAAAGAAAAGCGCCTTGATGTTATTTGCGCCAACTCACCGAGCCGCTATACCAACCTGGCAGGGAGAAAAGGAGAGAAAGCATTGGAAGCTCTCCCGGAAACATCGAAAAAATATTTCGCTCCCTTACCTTACGATACAGCCACAGGAAAGTACTATGAAAAACTACAGGAAATGTCGGGGCATACCATGATGCCGGAATCTGCGAAAAATGACACAGCGAAAAAAACTGCCATGCCACCAATGCCAATGATGAATTTTGACCTGGTAGTAGCTCAATCGTTGTGGGATGCTACTATGGCCTATTCCATTTCAGAGTATTTAAAATTGCATCCACATAAAAAAGTGATGCAGGTAAACGGAAGGTTTCATAGTGAAGAAGGCTATGCGGTTGTGGAGCAACTGAGAAAATACAGCCCGAGTATTAAAATTCTGATCGTATCCAGCGCATCGGATGATAATTTTCCAAACATTGACTGGAGCCAATATAAAAGTTTAGGAGATTATATCCTCATTACCGACCCTAAAGTACCCAAAACATTTTAAGATTTATCCGGTTTAAATTTATCTTGTATTAATTTCATATCATTACCCCTGAAATAACCATATATTTGTTTAATAATATTAAAAACCAGGAATGATGAAACAGTCAACGATTACATTACTTATTGTTCTCGGAGTTTTCGTAATACTTCTATTTGCCGTATTTATTAACCCTTACAATGGCATGGTAAGCCGCAGCCAGAGCACCAGCCAGATGTGGAGCAATGTTGAAACCCAATACCAGCGACGGAATGATTTATACAGCACTGTAATTTCTACCATTAAAGGTTCTGCGAAATTCGAGCAACAAACTTTAACTGCTGTTATTGACGCCCGTTCTAAAGCTACCAGCATTACTGTTGATGCAAGCAAGCTTACCCCCGAAAGCATTCAGCAATTTCAACAGGCACAAGATGCTTTTAAGAGTTCTTTCGGCAGGCTGATGGCAGTTGCGGAACAATACCCGGAATTACAGACCACTACAGCTTTCCGTGATTTTCAAACCCAGCAGGAAGGCACCGAAAACCGCATTAATAAGGCGCGGCAGGATTTTAATGATGTTGTAAAGGATTATAATACCTATATCATGACTTTCCCCCACAATATAGTGTCATCTATGTTTGGCTTTAAGGAAAAAGGATATTTCCAGGCCCAGGCCGGTACTGAAAAGGTTCCTAATGTTAGTTTTTAATTTCATCCATGTTTCGTAAAAGAAGATTTTTCTCCGCCAGGGAAGAGGAACAAATTATAAGCACTATAAAAGATGTGGAACGTTTCACATCGGGTGAGGTAAGATTGTATATAGAATCGGAATGCGAAAGCGACCCACTGGAACGAGGCATTTCGGTTTTTCATCACCTGAAACTTCACGAAAAGAATCATAGGAACGGGGTATTAATATACCTGGCTTCTGAACACAGGAAATTTTCAATTGTGGGTGATGAAGGAATCCACACAAAGGTACCTGATAATTTCTGGGAAGATGTAAAAAATAAAATGACACTATTTTTTAAGCAGGGGAAATTGGCTGATGGGGTTTGTGAAGGCATTAAACTGGTAGGCGAAAAATTAAAAGACGCTTTTCCATTTGACTCCACTATTAAAGACGGATATTCGGACACTATAAACTATGGCAAATGAGTATCAGTATCAGAAGATTGTTAATGCCTCTTGCTATACTCTGGCTTACCCTGGGCAATGTTTATGCCCAGAATAATAAAGACCTTCCTGCCAAACCCAACCCTCCGCGTTTGGTAAATGACTTCGCCCATATACTTTCAGCAGATGAAGCTCTGCAATTAGAGAGAAAACTGGTTACCTATAATGATTCCACTTCTACCCAAATAACCATTGTAATAATGCCTTCGATTGACGATGATATTGCTGAATTTGGCGCCCGGCTTGGAGATTATTGGGGTATAGGAAGAAAACAAAAAGATAATGGGGTACTTATTACAGTTGCTATGAGTTCGCATGGCATTAATATTGCTACAGGGCGAGGGGTTGAGGGAGCAATTCCTGATGTAACGGCAAAAAAAATTATTGACGATTATATTACCCCTAATTTCAGGCAGCAAAACTATTACCAGGGGCTTGACCAGGGTACAACTGCTATAATGCAGGCTTTGGCAGGCGAGTTTAAAGGCAGCCAGGCAACCGATTACAGCGTTTACTTCATTCTTGGGCTTATAATTCTGGTTATTGTTTTCTTTATAATGTTCGGGAATCGTGGCGGAAAGAGCGGTTCTTATGGCAGCGGAGGTTTTTGGCCCATCATATTCTTAGGCGGAGGTTCAGGTGGAGGTGGCGGAGGTAGTTTTGGTGGTGGTGGCTTCGGAGGATTTGGAGGTGGAAGTTTTGGAGGAGGAGGAGCAAGTGGTAGCTGGTAAGTATTTATAGGAAGCATGCATTCATCCCTAAACCCATTAAACATCTCATTATAAGCGAGTTGTAAAATACCATTTTACGGTATTATACGAGTTTTTTTATTAGTATATATTTGCATCGCAAAATATGAAATACTAAATGAATCGAATTAAAATTATAGTAGCGGGTAATAATTATCTTGTCAAGGCCGGTATGGAATCCTTAATTGAGAACTGTGACGATTTTAAATTACTATCCGAAGCGTGCAGCGAACAGGAATTGCTGAATAAATTACCCAGTAAGAAGGCAAGCGTTTTAATACTTGACCTTTCAACTATAAATTACAAGACAGAACTTATTTCAGAAATAAAGAAAGTAGCTCCCGGCATTCACATATTGGCGCTTAACATACCGCAGCCAAAGCATTTTATTGCCAAAGCTCTCGAAAATGGCATTACCAGTTACCTGATGTTGCATTGTGACAAGGAAGAAATCACAGATGCAATACGAAAAACCTCTGTAGGTGAGCGCTTTCTGTGCGGCCAGATTGTGGAATCCCTCGTCAGCGGTAAAAAATGTGAGACTTATGACAGTACATGCCCCCTTTATACATGCTGCGGGACTGTTATAAGCGAGAGGGAAATGGAGATTATTACCTGTGTGGCAGAAGGCTATTCAAACCAGGAAATAGCCGATAAACTCTTTATCAGCGTGCATACTGTTACAACCCACCGGAAAAACATCATGAATAAACTCGGAATAAACAATACCGCTGGATTGGTAATGTATGCCGTAAGGGAGCAATTGATTTCACCGAATTAAGATCTACCCGCAATCGCAAATAGTACATGCGATAAAAGCTAAACTGCCAAAAAAAAGTATTATACCAAATACACTTAATATCCTCCGCTTCGATGAAAGCGAATCCTCATTTTTGCTTATGATGTATGATTTGACCATTTTCCTGTAGAATTTAAAATCTCCGCAACCTCAAATCAGAGCAAAGTTCTTTTAATTTTATACGAATAATTGTGATATAAGTTACAAATGCAAATGAATCTTTCTGAAAAGATATTATTTGGCAGTATGCTCCTTTATAGTATGATAAAACACTGCTTGCTCCCTCCTGAACTTAGGCACGCTTCTCAAGGGTTCGCAAGGTTTGAAAGCTGTGTGCATATCCTTAGGTAACTGTTGATAAATTTCAGTACCCTCTTTCTTCCAGTTCAGCATTTCATCGGTTACATCCTTAATAATTTTAGCCGGAATACCCACCACTAACTTCCTCGGTGGTATATTCATGCCTTCGGGTACCATTGTAAGCGCACCGATTATACTTCCTTCGCCTATATTGACATTATCCATTATCACCGAGTTCATGCCCACCAGAACATCTTTACCAATATGTCCGCCGTGAATAATAGCCCCATGCCCTATGTGTGCATTCTCCTCAAGCACTATCGAAACACCGGGGAACATGTGAATGGTACAACTTTCCTGTACGTTGCAGCCATCGCTTATTACTATCTCCCCCCAGTCGCCACGAATGGCAGCGCCCGGGCCTATGTAAACATCCCTGCCTATTATTACATTTCCTGTAACACATGCCTGCGGATGCACAAAACTCGATTTATGCACTACCGGGCGATATCCTTTAAATTCGTAAATCATCTTTTTTAGTTATTAGTTATGGATTATGAGTCAGGAGTGTATTTTGATTCATAATTCATAGCTCATCGTTCATAATTACTTATTCATGTATTTATCATTCAATTTCCTTTATCGGCAAGCATATCCATAACTTTTTCAAGGCGGCGTAACCTTGTTTCAGGCTGCTTTGCCCCGCCAATATATTCGGCATAATCGCGCTTATATGATGGCGCCAGGGATTCAAAATAAGCCTTGGCTTTTTTATCTTTTTTCAGAGCATCGCAAAGTTCGTTGGGCATATCGAATACTATTTCCCTTTTAGCGGGTTTAACGCCCTTTTTATTCAACTCTGCTGCTTCCTTTAAATATTCCAATATCTTTTTATCATCAATTTTATCTTCCCTGCATATATTTATACTGCGGCTGCGCTCGTTATCACTGCCCTGGTTAAACAGCTTGTACCTGTCTTTCATCATACTTCCCTTAAAAAACACCAGCTTAATGTGGTCCTTAAATCCCCATACCCCGCAAACCATTCCCTGCACATTAAAGTTAGGTCCCCATTTCCAGTCTTCTTTTACTTCAGGTAATGCACGGTGTATAAGTGTGCGCAGGTGGTTACACATCTGTTTTTGAAAGCCCGTGAATGAATCGAAGGCTTCATCAATTTGTTTGGAGGCATCAGATACTTTTATTGGCATGTTGTTAAACTTTTTCAATCACCGTAGCATAGCCCTGCCCGACTCCGATACATAAAGTAACAAGGGCATAGCGTTTATTTTGTTCATGCAGCTCAATTGCGGCAGAGAGCAATATCCTCGCACCGCTCATACCTAATGGGTGGCCTATGGCAATTGCTCCACCGTTAGGGTTTATGCGCGGGTCATTATCAGCCAATCCCCATTGTCTTATACAGGCAAGGCTTTGGGCAGCAAACGCTTCATTCAGTTCAATAATATCAATATCCTTAAAACTCAGTCCTGCTTTTTTCAATGCCTTGTTCGATGCCTCCACCGGGCCAATACCCATAATACGTGGCTCTACACCTACCACACCCATAGATACTATACGGGCCAGTGGCCTTAAATTGTAATTCTTGACCGCATTTTCCGATGCCTGCAATAATGCTATGGCTCCATCATTCAATCCCGACGCATTACCTGCTGTAACACTGCCATTTTTCTTAAACGCTGGTCTTAATGCCGCAAGGCCTTCCATAGTAGTATTGCTCTTGATAAACTCATCCTGGGCAAAAATCCTGGGCTCTCCCTTGCGCTGAGGTATCTCAACCGGTATAATTTCCTTTTTTAACTTTCCGGCAGCCTGTGCTTTAGTGGCTTTCTGCTGCGACCATAATGCAAACTTATCCTGGTCTTCACGGTTAATCTTATACATTCCGGCAAGGTTCTCTGCTGTATCGCCCATGCCATCGGTACCGTATAGTTCCTGCATTTTGGGATTTATAAACCTCCATCCGAAGCTTGAATCGAATAATTGTGAATCCCTGCCAAAGGCAGCCGATGCTTTCGACATTACCCAAGGCCCGCGAGTCATATTCTCTACCCCTCCTGTTATAATTAATTCCGCATCGCCTGTTTGTATTGCCCTTGCACCATTTATTGAAGCCGATAAACCCGATGCGCATAAGCGGTTAACAGTTTCGCCGGGAACGGTAAAAGGCAAGCCCGAAAGCAGTAAAGCCATACGCGCTACATTGCGGTTATCCTCGCCTGCCTGGTTGGCACAGCCCATTATTACATCATCTATTGCTTTAGGGTCGACAGATAGGTTTTTCTCCATCAGTTTTTTTATTACCAACGCGGCCATATCATCAGTCCGCACAACTGACAGAGTGCCACCAAAATTACCAACCCCTGTACGCACTCCGTTTATTATAAAAGCATCCTTCATAAATCAGTTTTAATAAACAAATATACACTCTTTGTAACTAACCACAGAGACACAGGGAACACGGAGTTTCACGGAGATTTCTCTTCAATTTACAATTTACCATTCATAATTTACAATTAGTGCGGTTTACTTAACTTTGCGCTGCATTTCAAAATTCTACATTTATGCCTTCCCAAAAGAGATTCCCGGTTTTAACTATTTTTTTAATATCCGCTGCTGTAGCCGTGTTACTTGCATGGTTTTTTAAATCGCATAGTAATCAACCTATACGTTCATTGCCCATTTATGGCCCAAAAGAATACGATGCTTCTAAAAAAGACACCAATTATCACACGGTGCTTAATTTTAAGCTTACCGGCCAGATGGGGCATACAATAACCCTCGACAGCTTTAAGCACAAGATATTTGTAGCCAATTTCTTTTACGCTACCTGCCCCGGAATCTGTAAAAAAATGAATATGGAACTGGAAAGAGCCGCAAAAAGCTTTGCCGGTAACCCTTATATTAAATTCGTTTCCTATACGGTTGACCCTTTGAGAGATTCAGTTCCTGTATTGGCAAACTATGCCAAAATGCATGATGCAGTGCCTTATCAGTGGTATTTTTTGACCGGCGATAAAGGCGAAATTTACAACCTCGCCCGCAAATCATACTTTGCCGCAGTTGACGAAGGAGACGGCACTAATTTTGTACATACACAAAATATGGCATTGGTTGATACTTCCGGTTATTTACGGGGATTTTACAGTGGCACCGATTCGGCCGATGTGAACCGCATGATTGTTGACATTAACCTGCTTCTGCAGGAGGAAGGATTGGTAAAAAAATAATATCAACCCCAAACCCCGCAGTACTGCGGGACTTTATAATAAAACAGAGTCATGTTGAGCCTGTCGAAACATATTCATTTGACACTTCGACCCATGAAGCAAAAAGTTCAGGGCAGGCAAGTTCAGTGTGACTAAAGCCCCTTTAGGAGCCATAGAAGGCTTATAGGTAGCTGGTTTGGCGGTATTCTGTATAAAAACTCTGTATAAACGCTTCATAATGTTAATATAATAGTTTACCTGACACACTATTAATTTTTATTCTACGCAAGGGGAATAAAAAACCAAATTATGCGTATATTTGTCTTAATTACAAGATGCTAAATTATGTCTGAACTGGAATTATATTTAAAATTAAGCTATTTAACCCCAGACCTTAAAGCTGAAGCAAACGATTTTATTGAGTTTTTGCTCAGCAAAAAAAAGAAGGGCAAAGCGAATGTTACACCGCAATTTGGATGTGCCAAAGGGAAAATTAAAGTTAGTAAGGACTTTGATGAACCACTGGCTGACTTTAAAGAATACATGGAGTAATGATATTGCTTATTGATACTCATGCTCTGATTTGGTTCTTTAATGGAGATAAAGCTATTTCTCTGGAAGGAAAGAAGGCGATAGAAAATCCGAAATATGAAAAATGTGTTAGTATGGCAAGCATTTGGGAAATTGCTGTTAAGATGAGTTTGGGTAAATTGCAGTTTGATCAAGGACTTAATGGTTTAGCCAAACTAATTGAAAACAATGGATTTATGCTGCTTCCGGTTACTTTTGAACATGCTCTTAAAGTTGCCACGCTTGAGTTTATTCATCGCGACCCGTTTGACAGGATGTTGGTTGCACAGGCAATAGTTGACAAATTAGTCATTGTTACTAAAGACCGGAATATCCAACAATATAAAGTAAAAACAATCTGGTAATAGCTGTTAAGCTTAGCGCTAATTAATGGAAGATATAAACGAGAAGGCGCAAGTATATATAATGCACTTGGTCAAAAGGCATGTAATTCAAGTGTAAACAAATACTATTCAAATTTAACAACTATACAGGGATAAGTCTTAGCATTTTGCTTATGCTGTCAATTTGTGATTTATGGATTGCAATAGGTATTTGTATATGTCCAAGTAAATAGCTTGTTTTACTTCGATGTCGACCGTCAGAAAAGCCAATTTTAGATTTATTACTGTCGAATATTTCAACGGTTGGTGGGTCAATAAATTGATTATTGTCCCAACGATGTAAAATCATCGCAACTCTGCCGTCATTTAATCTATTGCCAGTAAATAGAATTTCCGTATTTACTTCGTGTAATTCAGATGTTTTAATCAGCTCTTTCGTATCAACTAAAAACATCAAATATTCTCCTGTTTTAGGACGTAATCGTATGTCGAATATATTATCAGAATCTTTTGCATAAGCCCATTTAGGAATTATTGATTGAAGCTGTGTCAATGTTCTTTCTTTATAGTCCCTTATATGTTTATCAAATTTATCGGAGCTTGCTTGTTGGAGTTTCATACTTAATATTTACCATATCCAAAATTCTCACCTTTGCTTTCAGGAGTATATAATTTTCTATCTATAATATATTTTTGATGTTCCCTATCTTCCCCATTCCTAAGCGGTAAACCCAATTTACTTATTTTATATAATGAAAAGTATGGTTTATTGTCAGTAGACCAAGCAAGTTTACAGTTATACTTAAACTCATGAATATATTTGCGTTCATCCGAGGTTAAGCCATACATTTCTTCAGATTTGTGAAACGTTTGAATTAAGTTTTTTACGTTTTCCTCAGATTCAATAAGCACTCCTATTGGGTGCTTCCTTAATTTTTTACGTATCGTTTCATTTATTTTATCATAAATTGGATTACCCTCAATCGGATAATCCTCAAACTCAAAACAGCCTATTACTTTATTTTTCTTTTCCGATTTCATTATTTATACTAACATTAGATAATTGGACGTTTATTTTCTACAATTTTCATTCATAAATGATAAACATTCTTCATAAGAACCCTGTTTCACTCTTATGTGATTATTAGCAGGAGGGCTCTGTTCTTTCCATATAATTATACCGCCTGCGTATGGTGGCTTTGCTTTATATACATTATTAACGACAAACACACTACATTCATTTTTACCGGGCTTCCTTTTATTAAATTCTTCTTGTACCTCTTTTATTGATTCTTCTCTCTGTTTCTTATTTCTTGCTAATTGCTCTGCTTGTGTACCATGTCCTTTACTTTCTTCTTGAACCGCAATTATTGTGGTACTTTTAAGTCGTTCCAATTCCCTAAAAAGTTGGTATCTTGTTTTTCTACCATGCGGGTTTGTTTTTTTCTGTACCATGATATTTTTAGATTAATAGTTATATACAAATATACGGTTTCATGGCAAAAATAAACCCCGACTGAAAAGGCAGGGCTTAACAATCAGCATAAGCGGTTTTATGCAACCCGCCTTACCTTTGTTTGCGTTATGCCCTGTAACATTGTAAATCGTCATATTCTTTCAGTTATTGTTAATATCAAGGTTGCCTGGGTTTATTTTTTTTATTAATTTTACGCCATGACAAACACTTCTTTAAAAATGGAAATAAATTCCCTTCCAAAAGCATTAAGGGAAGAGGTATCGGACTTTGTTGAATTCCTGAAAAAGAAATCTAAAACAAAAACAAACCTCAAAACACGTCAATTTGGATTTGCCAAAGGGAAAATAAAGCTTTCGGCAGACTTTGATAAGCCGCTTGACGAATTCAATAATTATGTTTAATGGCTTTTTTACTTGACACGCATGCTTTTTTGTGCCCCTAATAGTCGTTACTCGAAAATACTGACGCTTTCAGGTCCGTATTATGACATTTATCGTCATTACTCTGTTTTGAATTACACCAGCGAAAGCGCCCTGCTTCTGATGGGTATGAACTTAATATAGGGCTTAACTTGTGTAGTATGATATTGCAATGGCACAACGCGAATATGCTTGCGGATTAATTCGATATTCTTTTCGGACGTGGAAGTAAAGATAAGCTTAACATCATTTATTAGCGGGTATTGGAAATAAATGTTCACATCACAAATGTTTACTTCTTCTTTTACCACATCGCCCAGGTTGCGCGAAAATATGGGTAGTGAATTAAACTGGAATATATCCAGCGTAATATCGTTTAATGCACGTCC
Source organism: Bacteroidia bacterium (assembly GCA_052325425.1). Taxonomy (GTDB): domain Bacteria; phylum Bacteroidota; class Bacteroidia; order JABEUT01; family JABEUT01; genus JABEUT01. The sequence continues at coordinate 50,637 of JBKQUY010000068.1, forward strand.
AAGCTTATAAGTATCAATAAGCCTGATACCGTACACGTTGTCGTTCAGGAAATCCTCACTAAGGTGAGTTTCGAGGGTTAACATGTTTTGCTTTGTTTTCATGCGATGTAGTATTGGTTGGTCAAAGGTAGGCGAGCTAATCATTTGCAAAACATGCAAATGGTAATCTCTTATTCACACAGTTATTAACATTGCACTATTCCCAATGAAGCGGTTGACCCGTAAACCCCCTTACTACAGCTATGATACCTGCTATTATGAGCAGTGCGCCGAAAAGAACACTTTTATACAATTGCGCACGATTTTTCTGTTTCATCTCCCCCCATCTCCTGTAATCATCATACAATATATAAACTCCGAAACATACAAAGCCCAAACCAAAAATCAAAAGTGAATAATTCATAAATGCAAATATAAGATAGGTTGAGGTTAAGGTTGAGATTAAGGTTAAGTGTTTCGACAAGTTCAACATGACGGCACTAATGTCAGTCTGAGCCTGTCGAAGACCTACTAACATATTACTCCAAGACATTAAAATTGCAATAAAACAAAAAAGGGGCTAAAAAGCCCCTTTTCATTATTGTCAGCTATGATTACTCGGCTGCGGCTGCAGTCTTGGCTTTCTTTTCTGCATTAGCCGGCGTAGCGCCGCCTTTCCTCCTGCCCCTGCGCGTAGTACCTTTAGCTTTGGTTTCTTCTGCTTTTGGCGTACCAATTAAGTTTTCATTAAAGTCAACCAGTTCAATAAAACACATTTGCGAATTATCACCGGGACGGGCACCTGTTTTAAGAATACGTGTGTATCCGCCGGGACGGGTGGTAATCTTGGGAGAAACAACCCTGAAAAGTTCCATTACCGCGTCTTTATCCTGCAGGTAGCTGAATGCAAGCCTGCGCGATTGGGTAGTATCTTCTTTCGAGTTGGTGATAATAGGCTCAACGTAAGTCCTCAGCGCTTTAGCTTTAGCAACAGTTGTGTTAATCCTTTTGTGAAGGATAAGCGAAGCCGACATGTTTGAAAGCAGCGCTTTGCGGTGCGAACTGGTGCGGCCTAAATGATTATGTTTATTAAGGTGTCTCATTATAATTAAAAATTAAAAATTAAAAATTAAAAATCACCGATTACTGATTCGTAATTTTTAATTCGTAATTAAATATTACTCTTTGTCTAATCTGTATTTATCAATGGTCATACCAAAAGAAAGCCCTTTAGTTTTGATAAGGTCTTCAATCTCGGTAAGAGATTTTTTACCAAAGTTGCGGAATTTCAGAAGGTCGTTCTTATTGAATGTAACCAATTGCCCCAATGTGCTTACTTCTGCAGCTTTTAAGCAGTTAAGGGCGCGCACTGAAAGGTCCATATCAACCAATTTGGTTTTAAGCAACTGGCGAATCCTGAGGTCGTTTTCATCCAGTTCTTCACTTTGGTTCTTGCTGTCCAGGTCAATGGTAATTTTTTCATCGGAGAACAGGGCAAAGTGATAAATAAGGATTTTTGCAGCTTCCTTCAATGCTTCTTTCGGATGGATGGAACCATCGGTAATAACTGTAAGCAGAAGTTTTTCGTAGTCTGTCTTCTGCTCTACGCGGAAGTTTTCAACAGTATATTTTACGTTTTTAATGGGCGTAAAAATAGAATCAATGGGAATCATGCCTATTTCAGCGTTCAATGGCTTATTTTCTTCAGCAGGAACATACCCGCGGCCTTTTACAATGGTAATATCCATTTTAAGCTTAACGGAAGGCTCCATGCGGCAAATAACCTGATCCGGGTTAAGAACCTGGAACGCGGAGGTAAACTTACCAAGGTCTCCGGCAGTAAGTACTTCCTTATCGCTTACAGAAATGGTAACTTTCTCAGTATTGGTGCCGTCAATTTGCTTTTTAAACCTTACTTGTTTAAGGTTCAATACTATTTCAGTAACGTCTTCCATAACGCCCTTGATAGTGGCGAATTCATGGTCAACGCCCTGAAGCTTAACCGAAGATATGGCGAATCCCTCAAGTGAAGATAATAAAATACGCCTCAACGCATTGCCTATGGTAATGCCATAGCCAGGCTCTAAGGGTTTAAACTCAAATTCTCCTTCTACCTCGGTAGAAGATGTCATTATTACTTTGTCCGGTTTTTGAAACGCTAAAATTGCCATCTTGATATTTAGTTTTGAAGGATTATTACTGGATTACTTGGAATACAATTCAACGATAAGTTGTTCTTTAATGTTTTCTGGAATCTGCTCTCTTACAGGAAGGGCAATATATGTGCCTTCCAGCGATTGTGAGTTAAACTCAATCCATGGATACGGATGCGGATTACCGGCGCCAACCGAATTAGAAATAATTTCCAATGATTTTGATTTTTCACGCACAGCCACCTTATCACCGGCCCTAAGCGTGTAAGATGGAATGTTTACAGTATCTCCGTTAACCAGAATATGCCCGTGGGCAACAAGCTGCCTTGCAGCCGCGCGCCTTGGAGCAATACCCATGCGGTAAACCACGTTATCGAGCCTCGATTCGAGCAACTGGAGCAATGCCTCGCCGGTAACGCCTTTGGAACGGTTTGCTTTAACAAACGTTTTGCGGAATTGCCTTTCGAGAACGCCATAGGTGTACTTGGCTTTTTGCTTTTCCTGCAACTGCTCCGAATACTCGGAGTGTTTTGAACCCCTCTTTTTTCCGAAACCATGCATTCCGGGAGGATAATTCTTCTTTTCCAATACTTTATCAGGGCCGAAAATCGGCTCCTTAAACTTTCTTGCTATCCTGGAACGGGGTCCTGTGTATCTTGCCATTATTTGTATTAATTACGAATTAAAAATTACGAATTACGAATATTAATATTTAAACTGTTTTTCTTCTTTCAAAATTCGATGTTCTATGTTCGATATTCATTATTCAAAAAACGTTATACTTTCCGTTTTTTGGGAGGCCTGCATCCGTTATGCGGAAGTGGCGTAATATCAACAATCTCCATAACTTCAATTCCTGAAGCTCCGATGTTGCGGATAGCAGAATCCCTGCCTGCGCCCGGGCCCTTAATATATACTTTTACTTTACGCAACCCTAAATCAACAGCTACTTTTGAAGCATCCTGTGCCGCAACCTGCGCTGCGAACGGGGTGTTCTTCTTGGCGCCCCTGAAACCCATTTTACCCGCGCTCGACCATGCTATGGTTTGCCCGCTGTTATTGGTAAATGTTATAATGATGTTATTAAAAGTCGCATTAACATGCGCCTGTCCTAAAGCATCCACCTTCACAGTTCTTTTCTTAACTGTCTTTTTAACTTCCGGTGCAGATCCTGCTTGCTGTTGCGGTTTTGCCATTTTTGCTTCCTGTTTATTTATTATTTGGTAGCCATTTTCTTATTGGCTATGGTCTTCCTTCTTCCTTTACGGGTACGTGCGTTGGTCTGGGTGTTTTGTCCCCTTACCGGCAAGCCCATACGGTGGCGCATACCCCTGTATGAACCGATATCTATAAGCCTTTTAATATTAAGCTGCACCTCCGAACGGAGAGCGCCTTCAACTTTCACTTCTTCGGTAATGATTTTGCGGATTTTATTCAGCATATCATCATTCCATTCCGAAACCTTCATTTTAGGGTCAACACCGGCCTCAGTCAGTATTCTGCGGGCTGAGCTCCTGCCAATGCCATAAATGTAAGTAAGGCCAATTTCGCCTTGTTTATTATTAGGTAAATCTACACCTGATATACGTGCCATATTTTATATACTTTTTTTAAATGGGCTGCGAAGTTAATAAATATTTTAATATCATCCCCCTTTTTGTCTCTGTTTGAATTTGGGATTTTTCTTGTTTATGACATAAAGACGGCCTTTGCGCCTAACTATCTTACAGTCAACGCTCCTCTTTTTAATAGATGTTCTTACTTTCATGGCTTAACTTGTTATTGGTCAATTAATATCTCATTATTATCCTTCCTTTGCTCAGGTCATAGGGAGAAAGCTCGAGTTTCACCTTATCGCCGGGCAATAATTTTATGTAATTCATCCGCATTTTTCCCGAAATATGAGCTGTAACCATGTGCCCGTTCTCCAGTTCAACGCGGAACATGGCATTCGATAATGCCTCCGTAATTGTTCCGTCCTGTTGTACCGATAACTGTTTTGTCATATTCAGAATTGTGCTGCTTCTACCTGTTCAATATTTTCAAACGTTGTTAATATTTCTGCTTTACCTTTTCTTATGGCTACCGTATGCTCAAAATGAGCAGATGGTTTGCCATCCTTCGTTGTAATTGTCCACCCGTCATTCTCCTGTTTCACATCTCTCTTTCCCATATTTATCATCGGCTCTATGGCTATAACCAACCCATTTTGCAACCTTATTCCGTTTCCTTTTCTTCCGTAGTTCGGTACATCGGGGGCTTCGTGCAGGTTCCTGCCTATTCCGTGCCCTACCAACTCCCTTACCACCCCATAATTATGTTCCTCCACATGCCCTTCAATTGCCGCGCTTAAATCACCCATCCTGTTCCCTTCCACTGCCGCTTCTATCCCTTTATACAACGATTCCTTGGTAACCCTTAACAATGTCGCGACATCATCGCTTATCTTACCCACCCTGAACGTATATGCCGAATCGCCATAATATCCATCCTTAACCACTCCGCAATCCACCGAAACAATATCGCCATCTTTCAAGGCATAATTACCGGGTATGCCATGTACCACCTGGGCATTTACCGAAACACACAAGGTAGCCGGAAATCCCCTGTATCCTTTAAATGCAGGCCTCGCACCTTGCGATAAAATATAACTTTCGGCAATCTTATCCAGTTCGCCTGTAGTAATACCGGGCTTAATTGCTTTACCAACTTTAGCCAGGGTTTTAGAAACAATCAAAGAACTCTCACGAATCTTCTCAATATCGCTCTCAGTCTTATAATATATAGTACCCAACGTAAATAATTTCTATGCCGCGGTGGCGCCGCTTAACGATGTCCTGCCCTTAATCCTGCCGGTCTTCATTAATCCATCGTAATGACGCATTAACAGATAGCTTTCAATCTGCTGCAGGGTGTCCATCATAACGCCCACCAAAATAAGTAATGAAGTTCCACCGTAAAACCGTGCAAACTGGTTATCCATACCAAATTTCATGGCCAAGGAAGGCATAATGGCCACAATGGCCAGGAATACAGCTCCCGGCAGTGTTATCCTCGACATTATCATGTCAATATACTCGGCAGTCTTTTTACCGGGTTTTACACCGGGTATATAGCCTCCGTTGCGTTTCATATCCTCAGCCATCTGGTTGGGGTTAATAATTACCGCAGTATAGAAGTATGTAAAGGCCACAATCATAAGGCCAAAAAGGAAATTATACCAGAAACCGCCTATATCGGTCAGCGAGCTTACAAGGCTGCTCATGGTGGCTGAAGTTGAAAAACCAGCCAGTGTAATGGGTAAAAACATAATGGCCTGGGCAAATATTATTGGCATAACACCGGAAGCATTTACCTTTAATGGAATAAACTGGCGGGCTCCGCCATATTGCTTATTGCCAATAATGCGTTTTGCAAACTGTACGGGTATCCTTCTTGTGCCTTGCACCAGCAATACAGTAGCCATGACCACGGCAACAAGAAAAACCAATTCAACAAGCAATACGATAAGGCCGCCTCCGTTTGAAGCAACCCTCGATGCAAATTCCTGGAAGAAAGAGGCAGGCAGCCTGGCTATAATACCAATCATAATGATAAGCGATATACCGTTGCCTATTCCTTTGTCAGTAATCTTTTCACCCAGCCACATGACAAATATGGTACCCGCTACAAGTATTAACGTAGAACGGATGTAAAAGAATGTAACATTACCTTCTACGTTGGAATACTGAAGTATCTGGGAATAAATATACCCGGGAGCCTGGAAAGCAGTAACAAATACTGTTAAAACACGAGTAATGCGCTCAATTTTCTTCTGCCCGCTGGGGCCCTCCTTTTGAAGTTTCTGGAAATAGGGAACGGCAATACCCAACAATTGCACCACGATAGACGCAGATATATAAGGCATGATACCTAATCCGAAAATTGCAGCGCGGCCAAAAGCCCCGCCGGCAAATATATTGATGAGGCCTACCAGGCCACTGCCTGAATCGGACCCGTGGTTGGCGGCAAGCTGCGCTGAATTAACCCCGGGCAAAATAATATATGAACCCAGGCGATACACCAGCAAAAAGCCTAAAGTATTCAGAATCCTTACCCTGAGGTCTTCAATGGCAAAGATATTTTTTATGGTATTGATAAAATTCCTCACAAATCAGCGGTTATTCGGCTTTTTTAATATTCTTTTTAACTACGAGTGCCTTACCTTTCTTTGCTTCAATGGCAGTCTTTGCAGACTCTGAAAAAGCATCGGCAGTAACTTCAAGGGCTGCCGAAAACTTTTCAGCTCCCCTGCCCAGCACCTTTACATTATCATTTTTTGAAGCAAGGCCATGTTCAACAAAAAAGGCTTTGTTTACGGCTTTTACTCCGGCCTTTTCAGCAACTTCCTCGATTACATCAAGGTTAATACCCTGGAAATCGACACGGTTTATATTATTGAACCCATATTTGGGAACACGTTTATGCAATGGCATCTGGCCACCTTCAAAGCCGCGCTTAGAATGATAACCTGTTCTTGCCTGTGCGCCTTTGTTACCCCTTGTAGATGTGCCACCTCTTGAGCCTTCGCCACGCGCAATTCTTTTGCGGGAATGTGTTGAGCCTTTTTTGGGTTTTAAATTATGCAGTTCCATTTTTGCTTTATTTTCAGTTTTATGATACTATTGTTACTAAATGATGCACTTTACGCACCATTCCTCTTATCTGAGGCGTATCGGTCTTTTCAACCACCTGGTTAAGCCTGGTAAAACCAAGCGCTTTCAGGGTCCTCTTCTGGTCGGCAGGATGGTCTATACCACTGCGAACCTGTTTTATTTTAATCTTAGCCATGATTCGGTTAATATTAGCCGTTAAATACTTTTTCTACTTCAATTGACCTGTGTGCAGCCACTGTCCTTGCATCGCGAAGCTGCATAAGGGCATTCATGGTAGCTTTTACCACGTTGTGCGGGTTCGATGAACCCAGTGATTTTGCCAGCACATCCTTAATACCAACGCTTTCAAGCACTGCACGCATAGCGCCACCAGCTATAACGCCGGTACCCGCAGCAGCAGGCTTGATAAACACCTGCGAACCGCTGTACTTTCCATATTGTTCGTGAGGTATGGTTCCTTTATTTATGGAAACCTTTATCAGGTTTTTCTTGGCATCCTCTATACCCTTGGTAACCGCGTCGGTAACCTCACGGGCTTTGCCAAGGCCATAGCCTACTATGCCTTTTTCATTACCCACCACCACAATAGCCGCGAAACTGAAAGTCCTGCCGCCTTTGGTAACTTTGGTTACGCGTTGCACCGCTACCAGCTTGTCTTTTAACTCAACATCGGTAGAGCGAACCCTTTTTACTGAAACATTTGATGTACCTGACATGTCTTTAAATTCTTAATTTTTAATTAAAACTTCAATCCTGCTTCCCTGGCTGCATCAGCAAGGGCTTTTACCCTTCCGTGATACAAATACCCGCCGCGATCAAAAACCACTTTATCAACACCTGTTTTCGATGTCCTTTCGGCAATAAGTTTGCCAATTTTCTTAGCTATATCTGTCTTGTTTGCCTTATCCTTGGCAAATTCCTTCTCCAGAGAAGATGCAGAGGCGAGTGTTTTACCGGAAATATCATCTATCACCTGGGCGTAAATTTCAGAATTGCTCCTGTAAACAGCCAGCCTTGGAGATGCAGAAGTACCTTCCACCTTTTTACGGATGCGATACCTGATTTTCCTTCTTCTTGTTTCTTTATTGCTTGTATTAGCCATGACTCTTAATTATTAATTTTTAATTATTTAGCGGCGCCGCTGCCTGCTGCAGCTTTTCCGGGCTTAATCCTGAGTTGTTCGCCTGCATAACGTACTCCCTTGCCCTTATATACATCGGGCTTGCGGAGAGAACGTATTTTTGACGAAACCATACCCAGTAATTCCTTATCGTAAGATTCAAGAACCAGTGAAGGGGCCTTACCCTTTTCAGTAGTAGCGGTAGCTTTAATTTCTTTAGGCAATTCAAATATGATGGTATGTGAATATCCGAGCGTCATGTCAAGCATCTGTCCCTGAACAGCCACTTTAAAACCAACTCCCACAACTTCCTGCTCTGTCTTAAAACCCTTAGAAACACCGGTTACCATATTATTGATAAGCGACCTGTAAAGCCCGTGAAGCGCTTTATGCCTCTTTTGTTCGCTTGGCCTTTTAAGCACTACATGGCCGTCTTCAACAGCAACAGTAATGTCACTATCAATGGTACGGCTTAGCTGCCCTTTTGGGCCCTTTACATTAATAACGTTCTTCTGAACAGTTACTTCCGTTCCCTTGGGTATCGCTATGGGTAATTTTCCTATCCTTGACATTCTCCTTTAATTTTAATCAATTATTAGTAAACATAACAAATAACCTCACCACCAACATTCTTGGTACGGGCTTCCTTATCTGTCATCACACCCTGGGATGTGGAAAGAATAGCTACGCCCAAACCATTAAGTACGCGTGGCAGTTTATCAGCTCCTGTGTATTTGCGTAAACCCGGGCGGCTGATACGTTCAATCTTTTTAATGGCAGAAACACGCGAAGGGGCGTTATACTTCAGGGCAATTTTAATAATACCCTGCTCGCCATCCTTTTTTTCTACCTTGTAGTTAAGGATATAGCCCTTTTCATGCAAAATTCTTGTGATTTCCTTCTTTAAATTTGAAGCAGGAATTTCCACAAGCCTGTGTCTTGCCTTTATCGCGTTGCGTACACGTGTTAAGTAGTCTGCTATTGAATCTGTCATGTTAATTCGTAATTTTTAATTCGTAATTTTTATTTTACCAGCTGGCTTTGGTTACTCCGGGTATTTTGCCATTTAAAGCCCATTCCCTGAACATATTCCTGCAAATACCGAATTGGCGGCTGTATCCCCTCGGCCTGCCGGTTATTTTGCAACGGTTACGCAGGCGTACTTTCGATGAATTGCGGGGTAATTTGCTCAGCCCCACGTAATCGCCGGCTTTTTTAAGCTCAGCCCTTTTAGCAGCATATTGAGCTACGAGTTTCTCCCTTTTTACCTGGCGTGCTTTAACACATTCTTTTGCCATTGTTGTAAAATATAAAATTTAGTTTTTATTCTGTTCGTTATCAATTTTCTTAAAAGGCATGCCAAACGATTCCAGCAAGGCAAATGCCTCATCATCTGTATTGGCTGATGTTACAAACGTAATATCCATACCCATAATCTTGCTTACCTTATCCATTACTATTTCCGGGAAGATAATCTGCTCGGTGATGCCTAATGTATAGTTGCCATGGCCGTCAAATCCCTTGCGCTCAATTCCTTTAAAGTCGCGGATACGGGGTAATGCGGCAGAAATAAGGCGGTCAAGGAAATCGTACATGTTATTACCCCTGAGCGTTACACGTACTCCTACGGCAACGCCTTTTCTTAACTTAAAATTCGCAATATCCTTTTTTGACTTGGCTGTAACCGCCTTCTGGCCGGTAATAGCAGTCATTTCATTAACTGCAGCCTCCGCAAGTTTCCTGTCCGATACAGCTATTCCTAAACCCTGGTTGAGGCAAATCTTTTTAATTCGCGGTACCTGCATGGTACTGGAATAGTTAAACTGCTTCTGCAAAGCAGGAACAATATTCTTCCTGTATTGCTGCTTAAGCCTTGGCGTATATGTAGTTGTCTTTGTCATGGCATTAATTATTTTATAATCTCACCTGTTTTTTTGGCAAACCTTACAAGCTTGTTGGTTTTCTCGTCAAGTTTCCTGCCCACGCGGGTCGGTTTACCGCTTGCAGGGTCAATAAGCATAAGGTTCGATATATTAACCGAAGCTTCCTTTTTGATGATTCCACCTTTAGGGCTCTTCTGGTTTGGCTTGGTATGTCTTGAAACAATGTTAATGCCTTCAACAAAAGCCCTGTAACGGTCAGTATCAATATCCAGTATTTTCCCCTCTTGTCCGCGGGAATTACCGGATATGACCTTTACCATATCTCCTTTTTTAAGCTTAATTTTTGTCTTCATGTTATGAAAAAAGGGTTGCAAAGTTAATTTATATTCGAATACGTTATACTTTTTCTTTTATTTACAATACTTCCGGGGCCAATGATATTATTTTCATGAATTGTTTTTCACGCAATTCCCTTGCTACCGGCCCGAAAATACGCGTACCTCTTAATTCTTCCGATTCGTTGAGCAATACAACAGCATTGTCATCAAAACGGATAAATGAGCCGTCAGCGCGCTTGGTAGCCCTGCGTGTGCGAACCACCACTGCCTTAGAAACTGCTCCCTGCTTTATTCCGCCGGTAGGGATTGCGTCTTTTACCGAAACAACAATCTTATCGCCGATACGGGCATAACGCCTGTGGGCATCGCCTAAAATACGAATGCAGAGAACTTCTTTCGCCCCGCTGTTATCGGCACATACTAATCGCGACTCTTGTGTTATCATTGCTTTTTAAATTTTTAATGTTGAATGCTGAATTTTAAATGCCTGACTACTTTTTTAATTAAAAATTCAACATTACTGTTACTACTTGGCTTTTTCAACTACTTCCACTAATCTCCAGCATTTATTCTTGCTCAAAGGCCTGGTTTCTTCAATACGAACAAGGTCGCCGCTGTGCGCGTCGTTCTTTTCATCGTGGGCGAAGAATTTGGAAGTACGCTTAATGTACTTACCGTACTTTGCGTGCATAATCCTTCTTTCTACGCTGACAACAATGGTTTTATCCATTTTATCGCTGGTAACCAGCCCGACTTTTTCTTTTCTTAAATTACGTTTTTCCATGAGGAAATATTAATGAATAATTATATTTTATTTTGATTTAACGGTTGCTTTTACCCTTGCATTTGCTTCAGTAAGCAGGCGGGCTACAAACTTGCGCTGAGCGCGCACCCTCATTGGGTTCTCAATAGGAGAAACACCATGCTGCAGCTTAAGTTTGGCAAGAAGCGATTGCTCGCTTGATATTTTTTCTTTAAGCTCGCTGTCGCTTAATTTTTTTATCTCTACTGCTTCCATTATAAATTTTTAATTTTTAATTCTCAATTTTTAATTATTTAACAGCTTCTTCAACGTATTCGCGGCGCACAACAAACCTGGTGGTGATAGGAAGTTTGTGCGATGCCAAACGGAGAGCTGCCTGTGCCTCAGCCATAGTAACTCCTTCTATTTCAAACAATATCCTGCCCGGTTTTACAACTGCCGACCAGAATTCAGGAGCGCCCTTACCTTTACCCATACGAACCTCGGCAGGTTTACGGGTAATTGGCTTATCGGGGAATATGCGAATCCATGCCTGTCCTTTACGCTGCATGTGACGGGTAAGAGCAACACGCGCTGCTTCAATCTGCCTGTCGGTAACCCATGCGGTTTGCAATGCTTTTAAACCAAATGACCCGAAAGCCAACTGGTCACCCCTTTTGGTATTACCCTTGGGGGGCATTTTATGCATTTTACGGTATTTTGTCTTTTTAGGCTGTAACATCTTGATTCTTAATTTTTAATTCTTGATTTTTAATTCTATTAAGCTTCGTTCCTTTCTCTTCTTTTCTTATGGCCACCGTGTCCGCCTCCACCTTTGTTGAACTTAAGGTTCTTTTTCTCCTTCATCATGCCGATATTAGGAGAAAGGTCACGTTTGCCATAAATTTCACCCCTGCAAATCCATACTTTGATTCCAATACGACCATAAGTTGTATGGGCTTCTGAAATAGCATAGTCAATATCTGACCTGAGTGTATGAAGAGGAGTGCGGCCTTCTTTATAAATTTCTGAACGGGCAATATCAGCTCCTTCTACCCGGCCCGAAATACGTATTTTAATGCCCTCTGCTCCCATACGCATGCTGGTTGAAATAGAGTTTTTAATGGCTCTTTTATAAAATATGCGGCCTTCAATCTGGCGGGCAATACCCTCAGAAACAAGGCGGGCATCAAGCTCAGGACGTTTTATCTCAAATATGTTTATCTGTATTTCCTTTTTGGTAATCTTCTTTAACTCTTCACGTAATTTATCCACTTCCTTTCCGCCTTTACCGATAATAATGCCCGGGCGGGAAGTGTTAATGGTAACAGTGATAAGCTTCAGCGTCCTTTCAATGATAATTTTCGAAACGCTTCCTTTAGGCAACCTGGCCAGCAGGTAGTTACGGATTTGCTCGTCCTCGATAAGCTTTTCAGCATAATGACGGCCGCCGTACCAGTTAGAATCCCATCCTTTAATGATACCGAGCCTTATGCCTATTGGATTTGCCTTTTGTCCCATGTTTGTTTTTTATTAATATTTTATTATTCAGCGGAGTTATTATCTGTTACTTCAGCGGTAGCTTCTGCTGCCACTGCATTTTCTTCTGTAGCCTCTGCCCGTTTGTCAACAATAAGAGTAACATGGTTCGAGCGCTTGCGGATGCGGTAAGCCCTTCCTTGCGGAGCCGGGCGAAAGCGCTTGAGCGTAGCAGCTCCGTCAACAAATACAGTTTTCACATAAAGATTGCTGTCTTCAGCCCTTTCCCCGGTCTTTTGTTCAAAGTTGGAGATGGCAGAAGTAAGGAGCTTTTCCATCTTCTTGGCTGCATGTTTCGGGCTGAAATGAAGTATATTCAGCGCCTGGTAAACATTTTTACCCTGGATAAGTTCAGCTACAAGGCTCATTTTAGTCGGCGAGGTGGGGCAATTGCTCAATTTAGCCACATAGGTGGTTTTCATTGCCTCCTTCCTTTTGTCTGCGCTCTTTTGTTTACGTGATCCCATTGTTTATTTATAATATGCGTTAATCATTATTTATTTTCTGCCGATGCAGGAGCGGCTTCAGCTTTACGGTGTCCGGCATGGCCCCTGTATGTGCGTGTAGGAGCAAATTCACCCAATTTATGGCCCACCATATTCTCGTTGCAATAAACGGGAATAAATTTATGCCCGTTATGCACTGCGAAAGTATTGCCCACGAAATCGGGAGTAATAGTGCTGCGGCGCGACCATGTTTTAATAACCGTCTTTTTGCCGGACTTATTCATTGCATCCACTTTTTCCTGGAGCTTAAAATCTATGAAAGGACCTTTTTTTACCGAACGAGCCATGTTAATTAATGTTGAATGTTAAATTCTTATTTCTTTCTTCTTTCAATGATAAACTTATTGCTTGCATTCTTCAGCTTGCGGGTTTTATAACCTTTAGCCGGAATACCTTTCCTTGAGCGTGGGTGTCCGCCCGAAGCTTTTCCTTCACCGCCGCCCATCGGGTGGTCAACAGGGTTCATGGAAACACCACGGTTACGGGGCCTGCGTCCCAGCCACCTTCTGCGACCTGCTTTACCATGTATTTCGAGGCTATGGTCAGGATTTGAAACTGAACCAACAGTAGCCATACAGGTAGCAAGTATCATGCGGGTTTCGCTGGAAGGCATTTTTAAAATCACATAATTACCATCGCGTGCCGATAACTGCGCATAAGAACCTGCGCTGCGGGCTAATTTAGCGCCCTGGCCGGGATGAAGCTCAATATTATGAACAGTGGTGCCTAAAGGCATATTCCCCAACTGAAGGGCATTACCCAGGTTAGGGGCAATATCCTTGCCGGAAATAATCTTCTGGCCAACTTTCAATCCTGTGGGAGCAATGATATATCTCTTTTCGCCATCGGCATAATTGAGCAAAGCTATGCGTGCTGTGCGATTTGGATCATATTCAATGGTCTGCACGGTAGCAGGAACATCAAATTTATCCCTCTTAAAATCTATTTCTCTGAAACGTTGCTTATGCCCACCGCCAATATAGCGCATAGTCATTTTACCGGTATTGTTACGGCCTCCTTTTTTATGCCTTGGACGAATCAAGCTCTTTTCGGGCTTGTTCATGCTCTTCATGGTAAGGTCTTCGTAGCTGTCAGTCAGCTTAAACCGTTGCCCGGGTGTTAATGGTCGTGTTTTCTTTAGTGCCATCTGCTTTCTTTATTAAATATTGCTATAAAAATCAATTGCATCGCCTTTCTTAAGGGCAACTACAGCTTTTTTGTGCTTGCCAATCCTTCCGGAAAGAACGCCTGAACGGGTCATTCTTCTTTTTACCTTGCCGGGTGCATTCATAGTCCTTACCTCGGTAACGGTAACGTTATACATCTTCTCCACAGCATTCTTTATTTCAATTTTATTGGCTGTGCGGTTAACGTAAAACCCGTAGCGATTGAATTTATCGCTATGCTGGGTCATTTTTTCTGTAATAACAGGCTTGATTATAATGCTCATGATTATTCGTTGCTTAAGGTTGTTTCAATTACCGGTATAGATTTTTCTGAAAGAAGCAGATGCTGCGCATTCAGAACATCAATAGTATTAATATCGGCAGCCTGTATTACTTTAAACTTTTGCAGGTTGCGCGCGGAGAGAATAATGTTGGAATCCTTGCCTTCCAGGACAAGCAGGGTTTTTTTACCGTCCAATTTAAAGTTATTGAGCAGCTCAATGCATTGTTTGGTCTTAGGCTTATCAAAACTGAACGTTTCAACAACAGTAACCAGGTTATCTTTCACTTTTTGCGAAAGGGCCGATTTACGGGCAAGCTTTTTAAGCTTTTTATTCAGTTTAAATGAATAATCCCTGGGGCGTGGTCCGAAAGTGCGGCCATTACCATACATCGGGTTTTTAATGCTGCCTGAACGTGCGCCGCCGGTACCCTTTTGCCTTTTAATCTTCTTGGTGCTGCCGCTGTTTTCGCCGCGCTCTTTTACTTTGTGGGTTCCCTGGCGGCTGTTGGCTTGCACCTGTTTTACATCAAGATAAATAGCATGATCGTTAGGCTCGATTGAGAATACCTCATCGTTCAGCTTTACCTTTTTGCTGGTCTTTTCGCCTTTGGCATTATATATGTTCAGTTCCATTTCAGTGAGTTCTTAAAGTTTATAAAGTATTGGAATCGTAATTATTTTTCAATTGTTACATAACCACCGTTAGGGCCCGGAACAGCACCTTTTACAAGAATGACATTCTTTTCAGCCAGTATCTTAACCACTTCGAGGTTTTGTGAAGTAGCATTTCTGCCACCGGTACGGCCTGCCATCTTTTTACCTCTCCACGAACGGGAAGGGAAAGATGATGCACCCATTGAACCCGGCGCACGCTGGCGGTCGTGCTGGCCGTGGGTACGTGAACCTACGCCGCTAAAACCCCATCTCTTTACTACACCCTGGAAACCTTTACCTTTGGTAACACCTGATACATCAACAATATCGCCTTCGGCAAAAAGAGTTGCATCAAGCACATCTCCAGCTTTCAGTTCCTTTTCAAAGCCTGTAAACTCCACAAGCCTTGCTTTAGGAGTGGTGTTTGCAGCTTTAAAACGGCCTCTGCCGGCAGAAGTAATATTTTTTTCGGTTTTATCTTCAAAGCCCAATTGAATGGCTGAATAGCCTTCTTTTTCAGCGGTTTTTACCTGGGTAACCACGCAAGGGCCGGCTTGTATCACTGTGCAGGGAACATAAGCTCCTGCAGCATTGTGTACGCTGGTCATCCCTATTTTTTTACCTATTAATCCTGACATATTTCAATTACGAATTAAAAATTACGAATTTACAATTCACCATTTACAATTTATTTAATATCTACCTCAACACCGCTGGGCAGTTCAAGTTTCATTAATGCATCAACAGTTTTAGAAGAGCTGATATAAATATCCATCAACCTTTTGTAAGAACAAACCTGGAACTGCTCCCTCGCTTTCTTATTCACGTGGGGCGAACGAAGAACGGTATGTATCTTCTTATCGGTAGGCAGCGGAATAGGACCACTAACTACGGCGCCTGTCTGGCGTATAGTCTTGATAATCTTCTCCACTGACTTGTCAACCAGGTTGTGGTCGTACGATTTCAGCTTAATTCTAATCTTCTGGTTCATATTAGTTCTTAATTTTTAATTCTTAATTTTTAATTAAATTAAGCGTTAACTGTCTTTTTTCCCTGTGCTTTTGCTATAACTGCTTCTGCAACGTTTCTTGGAGCCTCGGCATAACTATGGAATTCCATAGTAGAAGATGCGCGGCCCGATGAAAGTGTGCGGAGCGTAGTAACATAACCAAACATTTCTGAAAGAGGTACGAGGGCTTTAATAACCCTTGCGCCGTGACGCTGGTCCATTCCCTGCATGATACCGCGCCTTTTGTTCAGGTCGCCTACTATATCACCCATGTATTCTTCAGGAGTTACAGCCTCAACAGCCATGATTGGCTCAAGAAGAATAGGGTTTGCCTTTCTCATAGCTTCACGGTATGCCGAACGGGCGCAGATTTCAAATGAAAGCGCGTCAGAGTCAACAGCATGGAAACCACCGTCAATAAGCCTTACTTTCAGGCTATCTACCGGGTAACCGGCCAATACACCGTTTGCCAGTGAAGCTTTAAAGCCTTTTTCAACGGCAGGGATAAATTCACGCGGAATATTACCGCCTGTAATTTCATTTTCGAATACCAGGCCCGGTTTTGTTTTATCTTCAACGGGGGATATAACCACCGTCATATCAGCATATTTACCACGTCCGCCTGATTGTTTCTTATATAATTCACGGTGTTCAACTTCCCTGGTAATAGCTTCTTTATAAGCAACCTGTGGAGCGCCCTGGTTACATTCTACTTTAAACTCGCGTTTCATGCGGTCGAGAAGAATTTCAAGGTGAAGCTCGCCCATACCGCTTAATATTGTTTGTCCTGAGTCTTCATCGCTTCTTACCCTGAAGGTAGGGTCTTCTTCAGCAAGCTTGCTGAGAGCAACGCCCATCTTCTCCAGGTCAGCCTGTGTTTTAGGCTCAACAGCAATAGAAATAACAGGTTCAGGGAAACTCATAGACTCAAGTATCAACGGGAACTTTTCATCGCAAAGCGTATCGCCTGTGCGTATATCTTTAAAACCTACTGCTGCGCCAATATCACCGGCTTCAATACCGTCAATAGGGATTTGCTTGTTGGCATGCATCTGGAAAATACGCGAAATACGTTCTTTATTGCCTGTACGCGTGTTAAGCACGTAAGAACCTGAGGAAAGAGTGCCTGAATATACACGGAAATATGCCAAACGGCCTACAAACGGGTCGGTGGCTATTTTAAATGCCAATGCACAAAACTTATCTTTAGGGTCAGGGTGCCTTTCTTCTTCTAATTCCGTATCAGGGTTTTTACCTTTTACAGGAGGCAGATCCATAGGGCTTGGCAATAATGCCATAACCGCATCAAGAAGGGTCTGGATACCTTTATTTTTAAATGAAGCGCCGCAAAGCACAGGGGTAATGGTCATGGCAATAGTCCCTTTACGGAGTACGGCAATAATTTCATCTTCGCTGATAGAATCAGGGTTTTCGAAGAATTTCTCCATTAATTTATCATCAAATTCGGCAACGCTTTCCACCATCTTGGCTCTCCATTCAGCAGCCTGTTCTTTCAAATCTGCAGGAATTTCCTCTATATCATATTTTGCGCCCATGTCCTCATTATGCCAAAGGATTGCCTTATTTTTTATAAGGTCAACAACGCCGACAAACTTATCTTCCGCTCCAATAGGAATTTGAATAGGAACCGGGTTAGCGCCAAGCTTATCCTTAATTTCCTTAACTGCATTAAAGAAATCAGCTCCTGCCCTGTCCATCTTGTTTACGAATGCTATACGCGGAACGCCATATTTATTTGCCTGGCGCCATACTGTTTCCGATTGGGGCTCAACACCGCCAACCGCGCAGAAAAGGCCGACAGCTCCGTCCAATACCCTGAGCGAACGCTCTACCTCAACGGTAAAGTCAACGTGGCCGGGAGTATCAATAATATTGATTTTGTATTTTTCACCTTTATAATTCCAGAAAACGCGGGTAGCCGCCGAGGTAATGGTAATACCTCTTTCCTGCTCCTGAACCATCCAGTCCATGGTAGCGGTACCATCATGCACTTCTCCTATTTTGTAGTTAACACCGGCATAAAAAAGCACACGCTCGGTAGTTGTTGTTTTACCCGCATCTATGTGGGCCATTATGCCTATATTTCTTGTTAACTTAAGATCCTGACTCATAGTGTTTTATATATTCCTTATTAAATTAAAATCTGAAGTGAGCAAATGCCTTATTCGCTTCAGCCATTCTGTGTGTATCTTCTTTCTTTTTATATGCGGAACCTTCTTCCTTGGAAGCTGCAATAATTTCAGCGGCCAATTTGTCCACCATCGATTTTTCCTTCCTGTCGCGCGAATAGTCGGTAAGCCATTTCAATGCAAGGGCAACTTTCCTTTCCGGCCTTACTTCCATAGGAATCTGGTAGTTAGCTCCACCTACCCTGCGGCTTTTTACTTCCACGGCAGGCGAAATATTATTAACGGCTTTTCTCCATACTTCAAGCCCGTCTTCCTTGGTTACATCGGCAACTTTATCAATGGCGCCATAAAATATTTTATAGGCAGCATTCTTGTTTCCGCTAATCATCAGGTTATTCACGAAACGTGTAACCAACACATCGTTAAACTTCGGGTCGGGAAGAAGAATTCTTTTTTTTGCTTTGCCTTTTCTCATGTCTATTAGGTATCAGTTGTCAGTTATCAGTAGTCAGTTGTTATTTAATTCGTAATTACTAATTTGTAATTTTTAATTATTTTTTAGCTGCGGCGGCCGCGCCTGCTTTTGGCCTCTTGGTTCCATATTTCGAGCGGCTTTGTTTACGGTTATCAACACCGGCCGTATCAAGCGTACCACGAACAAGGTGGTAACGAACACCGGGGAGGTCTTTCACCCTGCCACCACGCACCAACACAATAGAGTGCTCCTGCAGGTTATGTCCTTCTCCGGGTATGTAGGCAATAACTTCTTCGCTATTGGTCATACGCACCTTGGCTACCTTACGGAGCGCTGAATTAGGCTTCTTGGGGGTTGTTGTGTACACACGGATACATACTCCCCTGCGTTGAGGGCACTGGTTAAGGGCTCCGGATTTACTTTTCCGGGTGATTTTTTTTCTGCCCTTACGCACTAATTGTTGAATTGTCGGCATTTGTCTGTTTTTTCTATTTATACAATATTTTTCATCCCCAATATTTTTTTTGGGGGTGCAAAGGTAGAAATATTTATTTACAATCAGTCACCTAAAGGCTATTTTTTTTGCCCGTTACAAGGTGAACTGCCATTTTAGTACCCGATTCCGACAACTTTCGGGATTAAAAAGCGATGCAATGTATTCTCCGCAAAAACCAGCCAGGTATTCTAAAACAAAGGAATTCAGCCTGTAACTCCAGTTCAGGATTTTCTAAACCCGAAAAGTACTTATGAAAGAATTGCCTTTCTCAAAAATTTAACATTGAAAAATGTAGTTTTAAGATAAAATCAAGGTAAGATTTTTCATGGTTACCGAAAAAGTAAGTTCACAATAATTTAATGAAAATATAACAAACGAGGAACTAAAATCATACTAAAAAAGAGCTATTATAATACTTTAAAAATACTATATTTGATATATGAAAAGCCATCACTTATTCACGTTATTAATATTTTTTCTTTGGGGCTGCTCAAGCAACAGCGGGTTAACTTCATTCAGCGCCAGGAAATACACTAAGGGATACTTTTGGAATGTTCCCGGTGAGGTTAATATTGAGGCTGATAAAAATGGAAATAAGAGCAAAATCACGAGCCCCAATAATTATGGTAATTGCAGTATGGTAAAAAAAACAGAATGTAACAATGTCGAGTTAAATGGAAGCCTTACAACAAAAATCAAAAAGAGAGCATATCATTTGCCTATTGTAACAAAAAAGAGCCTGGAAGGTTTAATACAAGAAGTAAAACCTGGGTGGATAAATTCAGTTCATAATACCGCACAAAATTACCCACCAGGCAATACTATTTCACCTGAGAAAGAAACTACAAATCTTGGTGAAACAGGTTTTTTTATTGAAATAACAGGAATAGTATTATGCGCCTTGCTTCTTGCTATCACTTCCTTATTAATCGGTTTATTTCTTTTTTCGGGGGCATTAACAGGTATACTTGGTGTTTTAACAATAATTTTTGTTTGCATCTGCGTGATATTTATTATCGGGTTTATTTTATGCCTAATAGCGATTTTACA
The DNA here is from genome assembly GCA_052325425.1 of Bacteroidia bacterium. GTDB lineage: Bacteria > Bacteroidota > Bacteroidia > JABEUT01 > JABEUT01 > JABEUT01. The sequence goes on from JBKQUY010000068.1 coordinate 70,835, forward strand.
AAAAAGAAAAATTAATTCACACCCTGGTTATTCATGGGCAGGTATAGCAATAATGGCAATTTTACTGTTTATATTGCTTATCAATTATTTACAAACCCATTAAAATATATAACTATTTTAATTTGTTATAGAAGTAGATGATTGTAAGCGATTTGCAAAAGCTTACTGCGGCGGCAAACTTGCATTCAAAAAGCTGTTGAACGGCACCATGCTTTCAAAAATTCCGGCGCAATAGGAGGAAAACTTAGGAGAAAGAATAGTTTTCTCATCTAATTTATGCAAGGCAATAAGGCTTTTATATTTCAGGTATTCCATCATCGGGTCTTCTTTATCGAAGCCTTTAGGAGCAGTTTTCAGCTTATCTTCATCCGATAGCCCTTTAAAATTTTTAATAAATGTCTTGTCATTTACTATTTTCAGGAATTTCTTGCCTTCCATGCTAATATCCTCACGTATCAGCTTTAACCTGTCCGGTTCAGGCATGTGGACACCCCCGGCTAAAAACCCTCCTCCCGCTTCGAGATGGATATAATACCCCGCTTTCGTTGTCAATCCTTTGCCCGAAGCAGCCATGCTTGCGCCGAAGTTAGTTTTGTAAGGTTCTTTATTTTTTGAGAAACGTACATCCCTATATATTCTGAATACACATTTCTTGGGGTCTAACGTTGCAACACTCTTATCAAAGGCACTTATTTTATTTATCAATTCGCCAACAAACCCACTGAAATTCTCATGAGCAGCAATATACTTGTCCTTATTGGCATTGAACCAGTCGCGGTTGTTGTTCTTTTTTAACTTGGTAAGAAATTCAAGGGTTTCCTTATTGATTTGTTTGCTCATGGCATTTAAAATTTAAGATGTGAAAGTAAAAAATAAATCAATAGTCATTTTCAATTTTCCATTCTCAATTTTCAACTTCTATATCATCCAATTTTCAGGCAGGTCATGGCAATAGAGCCCATCACTGTCTTATCGTTGAAAAAAGATACAGCATCCTTATCTTGCTGCAAGGCAAGCGTGTAAAGCAATGGCAGATAATGCTCCGGGGTAGGAACTGCAAGCTGCACAGCCGTACCAAGCGACTTATAATTTACCAGTGATTGATAATCGTGAGCAGTAACTAATTTTTTTACTGTTTCATTGGCTTCAATTGCCCAATCAAATGGCTTATTATCAGTCCAGTTTATCAAGCCTAAATTATGCACCACATTGCCGCTTCCTATAATGAGAACGCCTTTTCTGCGTAGGAAAGCAAGCTCTTTGGCCAAATCATAGTGCCATTGCGCTGATTTTCCATAGTACAGGCTTAATTGTATAATAGGTATATCGGCTTTAGGATATAAGCGTGATGCCACAACCCATGCACCGTGGTCAAGGCCCCAACTGGTATTAAGGCCTATGGAAACATCGGTAATTCCGTTTTTCACATCATTAGCAAGGGCAGGGTCGCCCGGCGCAGGGTATTGCATATCATACAACGCGGGCGGAAATCCACCGAAATCATGTATGGTTCTGGGTTTTTCCATTGACGTAACAAAGGTCCCATCGGTTTCCCAATGCGCAGAGATACATAATATGGCATTTGGCCTTGGGATTGATTTAACTGAATCTGCCCAGCCTTGGGTAAATTCATTCTCATCAATAGCATTCATGGGGTTACCATGCCCTATAAAAAGCACAGGCATCAGTTCTGTTGAACCAAATGGTTCAACCATTTTATGTAACGCATTTAGTTTCATAATTGCAGGTGTTAAAGGTAATATTCCGGCATATTTTATAAAGTCACGCCTTTCCATTGTTTATTTTTACTCACCCCCTATCCTCCTCTCTACCAGTAGGGAGGGCGCAGGAAGTAAAATCAATGCAAAATTATGCCTAAAAGAAAGGAAATTGCTTGAAGTAGGTTAAGAAAACTCTGAAGTACATCCTTCACTTGACTTCAGGGTATCGAAAGCCGGATTACCTGATTACGCTAAACTTACCTGTTTTAATAATACCGCCGGTATTATCATACATACGGTAAAAATAAATGCCGTTGCTAAAAGTCTCTGTATTGATTATATTCAAGCAGTTATGAACCGCAAAGCTGTTTATTTTCTCCCCGGTAATATCAAATATAGACAACGTTGCTGCATTATTTATACCTGCAATATTAAAATTGACTGTATTGCAAGCAGGGTCGGGATAAACTGTAATGCTGCCATCAGCAGCCATAACCGGCTCAATGCCTAAAGGTGTTACTCCAACATTATCAATCCATAAAATGCTGCCCGGCATGGGTTTGCTGTCAAACGAGGATGAACTGAAGATTATCCACAAGGTATCGGGTGTTAATATAGTGTTGACGTAGGAAATAGGAACAACCGCTTGTTGCCATACCGATGAGGCTGCAGAAATCTTTACTAATCCTCCCGCTAATGGGGTACTTGCATTCCTCAATTCAACGCGGCACTCGGCGCTATCAACTCCATTTGGTTTATATTGGTAATAAAAAGTGAGCTGGCTTATTTTTTGGGTAAAAGGAAAACCGGGTATAAATGTCGAGCCCGATGGATTAGCTATATCTACAGTCGTTGTGCCCGTCCATAACAGGCCTAATGTATCGGAGTATACATGGCCAATAAAAGGAATACCCCAGTCTTTCACATATAGACTGTATGATGTCGGAGTATATACAACCGTTTGAATACGGGCTGAATATGTGCTTCCGGTATATGCCGTGTCGCACCTGAGAACGGAAATGGGACTGCCGCCGACACTTGCATTATTAAGAAAATTATAGGTATCCCAGCCTGTGGTACCGTTACCAGCATTTGGATTATTTGCCGAAGGAGCAAGAATATCGGCTGACCAGGTTGAAAAGTCAGGGTTAATAACCTGGGCATGAAGCCCATCCCTACCCTTCCCAAAGGGAAGGGAGAAAATTATTGAAATGGCGTATAAAATTCGTAGATGTTTTTCCATTTTCCGGATTGATTGATTTAAGTAAACAAATATGGCAATTTATATTACCCTTAAAAGTAAGATTTATCAATCCTAATGCTTGATAGGTATCAATCAGAGAAAATAGTTCTTAATTCTTAATTACCTTAGACACCAGTGATGTACTATTGGTTGTCACCTTCACAAAATATACTCCTGCAGGCTGACCACCCAAATCAATTAGGAATTGAGAATTAGGAATTAGGAATCGAGATAAAATTTTCTCACCTAACACAGTATAAACCTCAACTGACGACTGACCACTGACCACTGGCCACTGAACGGTAAATTTACCGTTCGTCGGGTTTGGATAAACTGAGATTGAGATTGAAGTTAAGGCCGTAGCAGCAGTAGGGCCTGTTAAAGCAATATTATGCTGTGTATTGCTGCGGGTGGTAGTGTTGTTCACTTTCTCAGGCCTGTTTGTCGGGGTGCAGCCTGTCGGGATTTCGGCTTCGACAAAATAAGCTATTGAATCACTTGCAGGATAACAGGTATGGTCTGTCCATGAAGTTTTGCTTGCATTTACTGAATCTATTTGCCTGAAGCCTGTGCCTGCGCTATCGCGGAATATCAGGTATTGTGTAATGTTATATCCTATGTAATTGTTCCAGAAAAGATTATAACCACAACCCGATGCAGGGCTGATGGATAATTGCATGGTTTTATCTGCGGGGCTTAATACGCTCTCATCGCCGCATGAATCTACTTCCGATACTTCATACTTATAGCCTCGTACCTGCGGTACTGCAATAGGGTCTATCCACATGCTCAGGCTATCTGCAGGCTGAGAGGCTGCTAAACGATAAACGCCGTTTGCCGTTGTTTCCCTGTAAATATTG
>JBKQUY010000069.1:0-27398 GCA_052325425.1 Bacteroidia bacterium
GGATACCCCGAAGAAGGTCCTTTGGGATTTGAAGAAGGCATATCGCTGTAAGAACCATACCAATCACTACACCATTCCCACACATTGCCACTCATATCGTACAAACCAAGTTCATTAGCCTTTTTGGTTGCAACGGCATGTGCATGCCCACCGGAGTTGTCTTTATCCCAGCCAACAATATCCAGGCTTTGGGAGCCGCTGTATTTAAATCCTTTGCCGCTCTGACCGCCCCGCCCAGCATATTCGTATTCAGCTTCTGTAGGTAAACGGTAGAGTTTTCCTGTTTGAACCGACAGCCAATCGCAGTATGCTACAGCATCGTCCCAGGTTACATTTACTACCGGATCAGCGTCGTGCATGCCCCAGGAGGGAGCTTCAGGCATTTTGTGTCCGGTGGCTTTGCAAAATACAGTATACTGGGCTACTGTAATCGGGGTTTTGGCCATATTGAATGTTTTGAGTGTTACCTGATGTTCAGGTGGCGCTATTGAATTGTCGCCCATAGTAAATGTTCCACCTGGTACTGTTATCATTTCCGGATAGTTTTGGGCTAGGGTTGAGTTACAAGTGCCAAGCAATATTACAACTGCGGCAAGCACCGAAAAAAAACGATTGTAGTTCATATAAAAAGGATTACACTGTGAAAAAATTAATTTCTTATCCGAAAATGGAATAACTGAAATGCCCGAAACATTCAGTAGGGTTCAAATGACAAACAGATAAAGCAATGTGCCTATCTGATAATCTTATTTTGAATGTAGAAATTAAACTATTGGAGGAGCCCTTGGAGAGAACTGACCATCTATGTCAATAAATGGAACTGCTGCAAAGTAGGTAGCATAGTCAGCAGATTTTACGAATACATATACATCGCACTTGCATGGTGCAGCCTGGTGAGGTATTGCAAAACTATAATCGCATATAGGACATGGATGTTCAGCATGGTTAAAGTGCAAAACATTTTCTACAGAAGGTTCTGATTCTCTGTGATGCTGAAATACGTGAATGCCCTTCTCTACCTGGGGGAATAGAAAAAGCACTAATAAAAACAGCGACAGATATTTTTTTGTAGAAGTCATTTTGAGAAAGCAAATGTATGCAATAATTTTTTCAAAAAAAGTATTCCATAAATTTTACTTCGTATTATTAACCCAAATTACCAATTTTAACTTTATTTAACACCAGGTGTGTTTTATGATTTACATATGCGCTATTGGCCATGCCTGACATGCGAGCGCCAGGAAAGGCAACAATTCCTGATAAAAACCTGCGGTTGTTTTTGTTAAGAACCATTAAAAGGAGTATAAAAGCAATTTTGTGGCAACCCCTATTGTTGTTTTCAGGTTTTTATTTAATTTTGCCATCAATAACACCCCAATGCGTGGTTAGAAAAAAAATTAAACAACGAATTTTTCTGTCCTGGCTGTTGCTCACTTTCTTTGTGGCAGGTCAGGTTGTTGTTTATTCGCACCATCACCATACTCACGCAGCTCCTTTAACCCAAACATCCCACAGTTCATCGGGGCAAACCATTAGCGATACCTGCCCTTTGTGCGACGCCATGAATTATAATCACATGGAGATCACACCGCAGGTGTGCGCACAGGCTGCACCGTTAAGCTACGCCCGCTTTACTTCCCGGAGTTATTCATTTATAAGCATCTCGCTTATTCTCTCCTGCGGACGCGCCCCTCCCATTTCCAACTTTTCTGTATAAAACGAAGAGCTAAGGCTTTCTCGGCAATTACTGATATGTTTTTTAGTATGGGGCGTACCCATGTCATAAAAACCTATTAACGGAATTTTATAATCGTAGCAATTAATAAGCTATTAAAAATATTAAAATGAAAAAGAAATTATCGGTCTTAGGAATTCTGTTAGTTTTTTCACTAACGGGATTTTCTCAAAACGGATCAAATAAGCACCTGACGGGGCACGTAACAGATAAAGCCACAAAAGAATCGATACCGTTTGCTATAATTGTGGCAAAAGGATCACCAACGGGAACAATAGTGGATTCTACCCAAACGGATTCCAGAGGCCATTATTTCTTACACCATCTGCCTTCAGGCAAATATACCGTGCGTGTAAGCGCCTGGGGATACCAGAGTATTGAAAGAGAAATGGATTCGGCTTCACAAGCAAATTTTGAATTAGGGACAGATACAGCAAATTTGAAAATGGTTACAATTTCAACCATACGCCGCGAAAACGAACGAATGGGCCAGCTCTCCGAAGCCGTTCATCCGACAACAGTAGTTACGCCCGAGGAAATGTTCATGAAGAATGCCAATACTTTTACCCAGGCTGTCTCTTTTGAGCCCGGAGTATGCGTGCTGACAGGATGTAGCTCATGCGGGTTCAAACAGATTCAGATCAACGGCCTTGGCGCTACTCAAACCACGCTCCTGGTTGATGGATTGCCCTTGTACACCGAAGTTACCAACTTTTATGGCGTGGACGCTTTAACTACGGCAGGCCTGGCTTCCGTTGATATAGCACGTGGCCCCGGAGCTTCATTGCTCGCCCCTGGCGCATTAGGGGGCACCATGGACGTTCGCTTTCAGGATCCGACGAAAAATTCCGCCATGGTGGATGCCGCAGGAGGTAACGATCAATACACCCGTTTATCGCTTGTTGCGACCGCTTACGATACCGGCAGTAAAATTGGTGTTTTGATTGCCGCGCACCACTTTGTTAATGGGGCCTGGGATGCCAACGGTACTGGTCTGTCCCAATCTCCGTATATGGAGGACGAAAGCGCCCTGCTGAGATTAAACGGATGGATTGGAGCAAAAGATAAGCTGGCATGGAACCTACAATATACTCACAGCTATAACGAAGTTTTCGGTGCGTCAACTACTTCCAACTTCCATGGTGCAACGTTAGGAACTCCGGATACATCCGCGACTCAAATGTTTGCCGGAGGAAATGTCAATAATAAATTTATTGGGAATCCCATAGATATTCTTGAGTGGATTCAAACGAAACGCGATCAAATAGCAGGCACACTCACCCTGTTCTCATCAAAAACCAGTTCATTGCAGTTTCATGGGGGCTTTGTTAATCAAACGCAAGGTTCAACGTACGAGGGCGGTGCCGATTACACGAATAACGACAACACCGTTGCGACAGATCTGCGTTGGCAGACAAAGGTCGGAGCCCACACTATTACACTGGGCGGCGACTTCAATACCGAGGATCTGACATCGCAATCATACTACTACTACACAGTACTGGGAATTACTCCGGATTCTTATGACAGCTATTATGGCGGTGGCTACATTCAGGACGCGTGGAAATTCGGACATGAACGCGAGCTTGACCTTGCTGTGCGCGCGGATGATATACACGATGATTGGATTGACAAACCCAACTCGACAATTAATAAATTCATCGTTGCGCCGCGTTTGAATTTCGTTTGGGAATTCACCGAGAACCTTACGGGGCGGCTGTCCGCGGGTGTCGGCTACCGTTCGCCGCTCACCTTTTTCGAACTGGATCATGGCCTTTTGAACAATGGCTTCGACATTGGTGTTACCGAGTTGGAGAAAGGCGAGGGTTGCGGAGGATCCCTTTCCTGGACACCGGGGCTCTGGACGTTTACCGGTTCGGCATATGCCACCTGGCTCACGGGTTTGGAGTATGTTGGCACGAACCCGGATACCGCAATTCATCGGCCACTCTTGCTTAGCGATTCTACGCAGATGTTCTTTCTTGACATGGACTTTGAAGCCGACAGGATTGTGAACCGTTGGCTCGAATTAGGAGTAGGCGTTGCCCACCAGAATATTCCCAACTCATTCAAAGCTGTAGAGCTTGTGGCGGCACAGGAAACAGAAGTGAATGGGCGTATTTCCATTACAACGAAGCCCATTACATTTACGAGCGATGTGGAGTGGATTGCATCGCGAAACCTGCTGCCATATGGCTACGGTGGCCAGTACAACCAATTCGCTAATGGCGTGGCAAGTGATCCCAAACTTACGGTGGCCCCCAGTTATTTTGTCATTAACGCAAAGGCGGTCTATCATGTGAAACCTCATTGGGAACTCTATGTGGGCGCCGACAATCTGCTTAACTACACGCAAGCAGGCTCGGCCCATGACGAACCTCATTATTTTGATCAATATGGAAATTTCAACACCTCGCACATCTGGGGCCCGCTGCGCGGGCGTCAAATGTATTTGGGAACACGCATAATGTTATAGTTATTATAATCCACGTGTGACAGTGGGCTGGGTATAACGAGAGTCTCATTTTTCTACGGAAAAGTATAATTAAACTCTACGAATATCCGGCTCACTTTCTGTGGGGAGGAAACATAGGATTTAAGCTTGTTTTCCAGTAGGAAGCATAAAACAATGAATGACGAAAATGGCTCAGGAGGAAATTAATAAGAACTTTGTGCAACACCAGGTATGAAAACAAAGAGGTTTATTTTGTTCATCTTACCAATAATTTATACGTCATTGTCCTTTGGACAAAATAAAACTGCTATGCCAGGTGATAGCGGAAGCGAGAAGGAAGGAATAGCAATCGCCGAACTTGGCGGAGCCACCGGGCTGAGTTTCACAAAAGGTGGCCTGAGTTTTGGCCCTGATTTTGCGGTTGAGGCCACGCCCATTGAGAACTGGCTTGAGCTGGAAGCCGGTGCTTCGCCATCTTTCGCGGCTCACTCCACAGAATGGGATGTTGACCTGTTGTTCAAGAAGCCATGGACTCTTTCACGAAAAGCAGAATTTATGTTTGGAGTTGGTCCGGCATGGATCCATGCGGACAACTATGGCGAAATAACAAATTCCATTGCCGGTGAAATAGCATTAGATTTTATGTTTTGGCCCGCCGCAAAGCATAAATTTGGCTGGTATCTTGAACCTGGTTATGAGTATAGTTTTGCACAAGGGCACGAACAATCGATTGGTATAAGCGGCGGTCTGCTTATTACAATTCCGTAAAGTTTTGCTTTTTGCAGGTTAACGATTAATAAATATAAACCTTACATTTGCGTATGCCATTGAATACCCGAAATAGTATTGCAAGAAGCCTCAGTGGGTTAATACTCATAATGATATTGCACATGCACCTATGTTCTGCCTATTGCGGACTGAATGGGGTCACTTGTTGCAATGACAATGATAACGATGGTGATGGCTGCCATGATTGTTCTTGTTGTAAACACGACAAGAAGACCGATAAAAATTGTCAGACAGTCCATTTTTCTTTCTTTAATACTGTTGGGCAATATCATTTAGCCAATGGTAATGTGGTGCCTAAATTGCCCTCTGCCATTGTATCTGTTCTCTATACTGCTATCAATACGCAAGGATTTACACCACGCACAAATTTTATTCCTTTCAACAGCCATTCTCCTCCCCCCAAAGAAGACATAAGGGTTTTTATAAAAAGTTTCCTGGTTTGATTTCTCATTTGGTTCTACCGGGTAGATAATTGTCTGCCCATGGATAGCCATTTTATAGCTATTACTGGCTGTTTTCAATTATTTTTTATTTATTAATTCTTTAATACTAATCAAAATGAAAAAGATAATCATAGCAGTTGTATTACTTTCAACTGCATTCATGCAAAATACATTTGCACAAACAGGTAACCAATCACTCAATAATGTACTGACCGCTTATTTACGTGTAAAGAACGCTCTGACAAAGGATAACGGGGATAGTGTGAGGGCAGCAGCCAAAATATTGTATTCAGCAATTGATAAACTACCTATGGATAAATTATCAACTCAACAGCATACAATCTGGATGCAGTATAATGAGAAACTAAGTTACGATGCTTCCCACATGAAAGAGACTAATGACATCGACCACCAGAGGGAGCATTTTACAAACCTGTCGAAGAATACGTATAAAATGCTTCAAGCGTTGAAGATCAATACCAGCGACCTGTATTACCAATATTGCCCTATGGCAAATGACGGGAAAGGTGCATATTGGGTAAGCGAGAAGGCAGATATTACAAATCCATATTTAGGAAAAAAAATGCCTATATGCGGCTCAACTAAAGATACTATCAAAGCAATAAAATAGATTTTTCAATTATGAAAAAAATAAAGAAATGCTATTCTTGCTTTCTTGTGTTCATTCTCTTGTATGGTTCTGTACATGCTCAAAAGGTTGTCAGGTACGATCTATACATATCTGACACCATTGTAAACTATACGGGCAGGAGTGTAAAGGCGATTGCAATTAATGGGCAGATTCCGGGGCCAACACTATATTTCACAGAAGGCGATACGGCAGAGATTTACGTACATAATCACATGTGTATGGAAACCTCAATACATTGGCATGGTATTCTACTCCCTGATAAAGAGGATGGTGTACCGTATCTTACTTACCCGCCTATAAAACCGCATCAGACATACATGTACAAGTTCCCAATAATACAAAGCGGAACATACTGGTATCATTCCCATACCTGTATGCAGGAGCAATCTGGATTGCATGGCGCTCTCATCATCCATAAAAGGAATGAAACACCCATGCCGGAATATGTTGTATTCCTGAATGACTGGACAAATGAAAAGCCGGAGGAGGTATTGCGTTCCCTGAAAACAGCAAATGACTGGTATTCCATAAAGAAACATTCTACACAAAATTGGGGTGAAGCATTGGTTACAGGCAATTTCGGAGTAAAAGCAAAACAGGAATGGTTAAGAATGCAGCCTATGGATGTTTCTGATGTTTATTACAATGCCTTTCAACTTAATGGGCGGCAAGAACAAAAACTGGCAGGCTTTAAAGCAGGAGATAAAGTAAAATTGAGGATTATCAATGGCTCTTCTTCTACCTATTTCTGGTTGCAATATGCCGGAGGAAAAATGAGCGTGGTCGCTTCAGACGGGCATGATATAGTGCCAGTTGAGGCAGACAGGATGATAATTGCCATTGCGGAGACCTATGATGTAATAATTACTATACCTGACGATAAGAACTATGAGTTCAGGGCTACTTCTGAAGACAGGACAGGCTTTTCATCACTTTGGCTTGGAAATGGAACAAAAGTATCTGCTCCTACCCTACCAAAACTGGATTACTTCGAGGGCATGAAAACCATGAACAGCATGATGAAGTTCAACGGTTCTATGGATAACATGGGAATGCAGATGAGTATGCAGCAGATGGATATGAATATTGTCATGTACCCAGAACTACATGGCACAGACACAACGAAAAGTAAAGCTATAAGCATACTTAATTACTCCATGCTGCGCTCACCGGAAAAAACAACCTTGCCAAATGTACCTACAACTACTTTGAAGTTTAATTTAACCGGTAATATGAATCGTTACCAATGGGAGATTAATGACCTGCCAATTTCAGAGGCTGATAAGATTTCCATAAAAAAAGGAGATAATGTGCGCATTGTACTTTATAATAATTCTATGATGAGGCACCCCATGCACATACACGGGCATTATTTCAGGCTATTGAACGGACAGGGTGATTATGCGCCCTTAAAGAATGTGCTGGATATAATGCCAATGGAAACCGATACTATTGAATTTAATGCCAACGCAGATGGTGGTGATTGGTTTATGCATTGCCATATACTTTACCACATGATGAGCGGTATGGGAAGAGTTTTCAGTTATGATAACAAAATATCAAACCCGCCCCTTGATTCTATCAAAGATTCCTATATGAAGTTCTTAATGGATGATAAAGGATGGTACTTTACTGCCGGAGCCTCCCTCCAATCACAGGCAATATATGGCAATGCAACAATCATGGATAGGTATTATCAGTTTGATGCAATGGGGGCTTTAAATTATACGGGAGAATATATAAGCGAAACTCATTTCGGAAGGTTTCTTGACAAACAGCAATTCCTGAAAGTATATATCGGTACCGACATTCGCAACCTGACCAATTCAGTAAATAACATTGACCAGGGCATGTCAAATTATTTGGAGAAAAGGGAAGTGGCGGTAGCTGGGATACAATATATGTTGCCTTTCTTTCTTCAAACTGAATTGAGAGTTGATAATACAGGCAGGGTACGTTTTCAACTAAGCCGTCAGGAGCTGGCACTCACTTCAAGACTCCGTTTGGATGGAATGGTAAATACTGATAAAGAATATGAAGTAGGGCTGCACTATATTATCACTAAAAGAATTTCTGTCTCTGCAAATTATGATAGTGATTTTGGAATGGGTGGCGGAATTACTTTTACGTATTAGCATTGCATGATTTTATTCATTTATACGGATTAGCGTAGAAAAAATAGCACTGTTACGTCAGCTTTTCAAAAAAGACTTTGGTAAGATTGAATGAGGTTAATAATTTAAGAGGCAAGTACAAGAAAGATTTGTACCCCATGAGGAAAATAGTTCGGAAAGCTTGCTAACATTACAAACAGGCCAAACGCATCGGCAATACATCGGCGAAAATTGTACCTTCGTTGTAATTAGCTGGGTACAAATAACATGTGGAACAGGGTTCAAATCCGCTCGGGACCTCAAATTGGGGTTCATATCGCTTCACATCTTGCCGGGCCAACGCAGTATGGGCCGAGGGTGAATTTATAGACGCACGTGAGTATTATGGCTATAAAGTTGTCCTATACGTCTTGAAAGGCCTCTACGTAGAAGTTTGGTACTTTATTACCACGAACAAAATTGAGAAAGTTGAACCTATTGCCGACCCGAAGGTCCTTAATCACTATTTAAAAAATATAGACGTGGAGAAGTTGCTGCAGGGCTATCCCTATCCCGGTTAAACCGATATTCTCTTTATTTCCAAATTTCTATCAGGCTATTTTCGAATTCGGTTTTCTTCTTGCCTCCTCTCAAAAGGAATCTTGCATTTGAGTTTCCAAGTTGTTTTTTGACAACCTGTAAAGTTTTTCTTCTTTTATTGGGTACTTCGACCCAACAAATGTGTCCAGCTCTTTTTCCATTGTTCCATTTTTTCATATAAATAAGTTTACCAACCGGAGTTACATAGGTGTTATTTATATCACGTGTTATTTGCAAAATATTATCACCTTTTTTAAATGAGACATTTTTCCCGCTCCAACTAAACTCTTCAACCCGATGCCGCGATTTATTTTTTCTATGTCTATAAGCAATCGTCCTACCCTTCTCAGCCTCTTTAAGCTCATAGGCTGACCAATCTTTCAGTTTCAAATTAACAACATGAAAATTTGTTGAATTTGATTTGGAATAAAGTTTTCTTAACCCTCCCAGCATTTTGGGTCGTCGATAGTGCTTGCTCATTTCCCTGATTTCATTTTCTCCTAACTCCAACCTACATAATGAGAGAATAAATGTTTTTGTATCAGCTATAGCTTTTTTATCTTTTGTGCGTAACAGACATTCCGTCAGGTAGTTTTCTGAATTTCCAGAAACGTTGGCTGACCCACAGTAAAGGATATTGCCGATTAAATAAAGTTTAGCATGGAGACCTTCCTTTGAGTAAATATGGACTCCTTTGTGGTAAAGGTTTAGTAATTCATTGGGGCATGTTTGTCCAGCCTTTAGAGCTCTCTCACTGGCATCTACAACTAAAATGCTTCCCTTTTTTAAGGGTAGCATTCTTGCCCCATTTTGACCAAAGTATGCAACTCCAACAAAACATTTTGATGCACTTCTCTTTACCTCTCTGGTTAATATTGGCCAAATATTTTTAAGAATTAAATTATTACTCATCTTCAGATATTGCTTAGTCAGCTTTAAACTAAGATTTATTGTTATTCCTAATTTTATTGGCCCGTCTCTTCTTGTGCCGTATTTTCGAGCTCTTTTAAGATTGTATTTACATCCTCCTCGGTCTTGGTGAGCTTAGTCTTGCATATTTTAATCAATAGTGCAGCTCTTTTCACTTTTTCAGAAAGTTCATCGACGGAAATATTGCCATTTTCAATTTCATTAACAATTTCCTGTAGCTCGTTATAAGCATTGGTATAATTTAATTCTTCACTCATTTTCTTCTGTTTTTTGTGCTGATTTTACTGTGCTGTTTATATTACCATCAAAAAGGGTGGTCTTAATTTCATCACCCTGCTTTACTTCGCCAAAATTCTTCACTGATTTTCCATTGAGATAAGTTACACTGTAGCCACGCTTTAGGACATTCGCTGGGCTCATATTATTTACGTTTGTTTCCGCCTGATTTATCAGTTGGTTCAACGATTTGAGGCCAGAACCTGTATCCTTCCTCATACTTATTACAAGCTGCCCTATCATAACTTTAGCATTACTACAGAACATCAAGGTACTCCTCTTTATATCGTCACCAAAATCACCTACCTGTTGTCTTTCATTTCGGAATCTAAAGCGGGCTTGTTGAATCAAGGTTCGAGCGTGCCCTTTAATTGAATTTGAATTATCCAACAATACATTTTGGGTAACAGAGCGAAACAACTTTACTGTTCCACTAAAACTTGATTTCTGTTCGCGAACTAAGCCTAATGCCCTGTTAATTATATTTTCCTGGGCCTTTTCTACAGGAAAAGCAAAGTCATGGTATTTTTGAAGCAGGTACTCTGCAATCTTCGTGGGAGTTATTGCATTTGTATTAGAAATCATTTCTACAACCGTTTCATTGGTGGCATGTCCAATTCCTGTTATTACAGGGATTGGGAACAATGCTATCTCCCTTGCAAGTCTGTAATTATTGTAGCATGATAATCCAACATCGCCGCCTCCACCACGAATAATTGCCACCACATCAAAGTGAGCCTTAACCTTCTTTATCCTTTCTAACTGATGTATAATGGTATCTATTGCTTTATCACCCTGGAGCAATGATGGGAACAAAAGATAGAAGAATTTATACTTCCATTGATTCGATTCAATTACGCTCTTAAAATCAACAAAGCCCTTGCTCGTCTCAACTGATATAACGGCTATGCGTTGCGGCAATAATGGCATTTGAAGCCTCTTATTGGCATCGAAAATTCCCTCGGCTTTCATCTTTTGAATAGTCTCAGTCTTTTCCTTTTCTAAGTCCCCTAAAGTGTAACTTGGGTCAATATCAATTATTCTTAACGCAAGGCCGTGAACCGGTTCAAAGGAGATTTCTGCGAGGAAAAGAATCTTTATGCCATCCTTTAGGGGTTCCTTAAGAACATTGAGAAATTTTGCATTGATAATATGGTAATCCGTTTTCCAAAGATTGGCTTTTAACTGGGCAACAACTTTATCGTCCTTTTTCTCTACTAATTCGGGGAAGCAGTGCCCTGAGTGGCTATAGAAATTTAGTTTATTCATCTCAGCCTTAATCCAGTATTGACGGCCCTTATACCTATCAGCAAGTACTTTTTTAATGCTATTAGCTACCTGAGAGAGGGTAACTATTGGACGTTCTTGTATTTCAGTAGTCATCTTACAAAAATAGGCTATTGCAATTTCCCATTCTAACTTAATCGAGTCCTTATTTCTCTTACTACTTGGGTTCGCTCCTTGTCATCAAAAAGGACACCCTGTAGTTGCTTCATTAAGAAAGAAATGAATTGATGTGTGTATTCTTCACTGGTAACAATATCATTGTATGACAATGATGTACCATTTTGCTCATTAAAGAAGTCATGGTAAAAGTTAATGACTTCACCCAGCATTTTGTCTGACATATAGTTTTAGTTAAAGAATTTTGTGATTAAATTGAAATTGTTATTATTCAAGGCTACAAATATTTCTGCTCGCCATAATCTTAACGTTCTAAAAATAATAAAAAGGGGGCAACCTACAGGTTCAAATAAACATTGGCAATCTGCTGTTCCGTGATGCCGATATATCTTTTGGTTATCGAAATTGAGCTATGGCTAAATATCTCCATAAGATAAACCAGCGCTGCCTCCGACTTATTGTTGCCCTCATAGACCCTCTTGCCAAAGGTTTTCCTGATTGTGTGGCTACTGGGATTTTGCACTGCAACATCATACTTCTTGAAGATATACTTTAGCCGCCTATTTATGTAACTAACACTTATCTTACCATCCCAGCGATTACCCAGAAGAAAAGCATCCGGTCTGTATTTTCCCTGCTCACGCAATACGTCTGCTACTACTTTCACTGCGGCGTTAACCTTAGGGTTGAGTGTTATTTTACGCACCTTTCTTGTCTTCTGTTCGATTAGGACTAACTCTGTTTTCTCCTCAATATCCTGGAACTTCAAATCAAGCAGGTCCGAGACTCTCAACCCTACATAACTACCGACCAGTATAAGTAGATAGTCGCGGTATAACTTATCCTGCAATAATCTGCTTGTTAGCCCAAGCATTGTGTTCCACTCCATACCCGATGTGGTCATTTTACGTTTTCTCATATTATGTGATTTTAATATGGCGAGTATATCAGTAAAGAATGAGTGGAAGTTCTTATTTCAGCCTCTTTTTAGGCTATTGGAACCACTTAATAGGCTGTATTTTACATCTGACTGGTAACCAGCTACAGTTCAACAATGTATAGTAATGGAACTATTTTAGCCCTAATTCTCCAGGGCGCGAAAGTTGAAATCAATGTCAGATACTCGCCCAACCATCAAGTAACCTTACTTGGAGTAAAGATTTAATTACATTTTAATAAAGGATCTGAGGCTTATCCACTCTAAAATTACCACGAGGAGTGGTAATAAAACTCGACGTTTCTTTTATCGTATTCCATATTGGTCTCCTTCAAAATTTCTTCCAGAATTTCAATAGTGTCATCTATATCTTGAAAGTAATACTCATCGTATTCAGTGCTGCCAAAGAAAAAGCCTTCTTGAACAGGTAACAGTTTTTCTGCCAAGTTATGATCTGCCTTGATTTTTTTACAGATGTCGAGCAAATCTTCCAGAGCTTTCAGCGGGACATAATAAGTTCCGCAATCGTCGTTCCCTTCTTGAATATTATCCACAAACCATTTATGAATCTGGTTCGATTTACGCCAATAGGCGGCATTTTCTTCAATGTAAGACACCTTATTAAAATTGATATTCATTTTTTTGTCATCTTTTGTGATGCTTATTATACCGGCTACATTACGATGTTCATAATATGCCCCGATAAAAAATTTCTTGGTAAGATACATGTCAAGCCCCATAACGTGTTTTATTTGTTGTATTGTTATTAAATTGGATACTCCATCTCTATGCTGTGCGAGAAGTTTCTCATTCTATATTCAATGGAATTATTTGTTTCACATTCTGCCTAACACTATTAATGAGCACTTTGGGGCATGTATTCAGATAATGGCTAAAAACTCGACAGATATATAAATGAAAACACCGACCATGTATAAAATACCAAGATTCGATTCGTTTAATGAGGATGAGAAGAAAAAAGAAGTGAAGGATGATGACTGGCACCAGCACATTACATTGCCACTCCCACCTGCCGTGGTAGATTTCAGTAATAAGTATAAGGAGTGGCTGACTAATAACGACGGCACATCTATTACTTCTGAGCGTGGTACCGAACATATTTTTAGTGCTATCGCAGATTTAATTCGTGCCATAGAGCCTCAAATTGATGTTAAGGAGTTAATCGACTACTTGCTTGACCGGAAAGATTTGGTTAAGTGCCAGCCAACAGAAGAACCGTAGTTGATATAATAAATATCAAATAGTAGTACTTTTTGATTATATTTGCATCAAATAGTACAGCATGGTATTGCGCCTTATTTATCCTGAACTCGAAAGACACCTTGAAAACAAACTGGTAACTGTCATTACCGGGCTGCGGCGCGTAGGCAAGACAACCGCTGTAAAGCACCTGCTTGAAAAGGTAAAATCCTCCAACAAACTATACCTGGACCTGGAGCGTGTGGAGAATCGGCACCTGTTCAACCTTCCCAATTACAAAGATATTGAACTGTCATTGGAAGCAGAGGGGCTTGACCTTTCGAAAAAAGCATATATCGCGTTGGACGAGATTCAACTCGTACCTAATATCGCCAGTGTGGTAAAGTACCTGTATGATACTTACAATATAAAATTCATTGTGACAGGTTCCAGTTCATTCTATATCAAGAATCGGTTTACGGAAAGCCTGGCAGGTAGAAAACGAATATTTGAAATGGAGCCCCTTTCTTTTTCAGAATACCTTGCTTTTAAGGGAGAAAAAGCGCCCTTGCCCAATGCTGGCAAGTACAACAAGTTCAACCTGGCGTACTTTAACAGGTATAAACAGCATTACAACACCTTCCTTCGCTTTGGCGGTTTCCCGGAAGTCGCCCTTGCACAAGGGGAGGATGAAATGATTTCATATCTGAAAGACATAATAAATTCCTATATCGAACTTGACATAAAACTATTGTCTGACTTTGCGCTTTCAGATGACCTGTACAAACTTATCCTGCTTCTCGTTGAACGCGTGGGAAGCAAACTCGATTACAGCAAACTGGGCAGCACGATGGGAATCAACCGCCAGAAGATGAAGGATTATGTGAACTTGCTGGAATATACCTATTTCATAAAGTTACTCCCGCCCTTTACACGCAACCGTGACAGAGAGATTGCGTTACAACCCAAAATATATTTCGCGGATAACGGGCTGCTTACCGCATTGGGCAATAGAAACTCAGGCGCTTTGCTGGAAAACATGGTTGCCATACAATTAAGCAGGAAGGGAAAGCTGCAATACTATTCCAAAAAGACGGGTCAGGAAATAGATTTTATACTGGATGGCAAAACGGCCTTTGAAGTAAAGGAAACACCTTCTGTGTCTGACTTAAATACATTGGTTCACAGGGCAACCGGCATTAAGCTGAGGGAGCATTACCTTATAGGCGCGAAACAGCCTAACCCCGGTTTTTCCGACTTCGTATGGGCAGGGACATTGGATTAAGGATACTTCTCGAAA
Source organism: Bacteroidia bacterium (assembly GCA_052325425.1). Lineage (GTDB taxonomy): Bacteria > Bacteroidota > Bacteroidia > JABEUT01 > JABEUT01 > JABEUT01. The sequence goes on from JBKQUY010000069.1 coordinate 14,815, forward strand.
ACCTTGTCCCAGCATCCGTATGTTTTATAGCGAACTCCAAGTATAAGCGCCTGCCGGCTATTGTATCTTACTACTTTATCTATTCTGCCCATCATATAATATAGTGTCTTGGGCATAATCAGGTTTCCGCCATTACTGTAATCATAAACCTGTTCTTTATGTTCCAGCCAGGCATGCACATATTGCAAATCCTTAACCGGACCGGCAGTACCTGTAACCACACCGTGACATAAAAACCAACCCTTGTTAAATGGCTTGTTAAGTAGCGCCTCGTAATTGGCTTTAAAGCAATCTCCCTTCATTTGACCTTAGTTACTTATTGTTTCTAATGAATACCCGAAGCTGTGAACAAACCTTTTAAACTTCTTTTCCTCCTTCCGTTCCTGCTCTTCCAGGGCTGATAATTCTCTTACGAAAGCATTTTCAATATTCTTATGCTCATGGTCAGTTTCCAAAGCGGGCCTAAGAACTTCCGCAATTATCCAGTAGTAGCAACGCAGAAGTTTATCGTCAATGGCCCGTGCTCTCCTTTGCATTAAATACATGCAGGTAATAAGCAATGAAGCCAGTACCGCAGAGGTGCAAAGGATGGTAATGGTGTGTCGTTCTACACAGCACGCAATTACCAGGGCTAATAATATAGCTGACATATATGTTATTATTATCCTTAATAAGCAATACTCACGACGCCAGTAGCTAAACCTGTTAAGTATTTCTTCTTCCCCAACTTCTCTATGGAATAGTGCAAGGGACAATAAAAAATCAAATTCGAGATTCCCTTTTGCTTTCCAGTCTTTGGGAAGGGACAGCAACCTGGTTACTGTTTTTATTCTCTCCTTTATACTCATATATTCTTATTATTAGTTATTGTAATATCTGGGCATATTTAAGGGCTCAATGTCCTTCCTGCATTGCCAATATTCATTCTCATAGATGTCGTACTCTGGGTCACAGTGAAGCAGAGCATAATGGCAACGGGGTAATCCTTCGGTCATCTTTATTAAGTGTAGCCTTTCAGCAAGGTCTTTTCTTACCAGCAGTTCCATCAGAGCCTGCACATGTTGCATACCGAATTCCCGCATCAGGTTTATTTCTTCATCTATGGTCTTGATGTACCCGGAATACCATATATGGTTAAATTGTCGACTACCTACTGTATAAATCACGCGGTCACCATCATAGAGGCCGCTCTCTTTATAATGTATATCTCGCTTATCTCGGTATACAATGCCAGGACACACCTTCTGTATTATAAAACCCATTTCCAGGCGGCAATGCAGCAATAATTTTTTCGCGCATGCCACTGACTTATGGAAAAAGCCATTGCTATAATAATGGCCTTCTTTGTAAGACTTCTCGAGAAAAGACATGATAACTACCAGGTACATCCCATCATCGTAGGTATACTGGCAACCTGATATATTGATCGTTTTCATCATTACGCTGCTTCTCGTTTCTCCCAGTATATCCGAGTATATGGCAGAGCGGCTTGTAACTCTCTCAGTGCTTTTCTGCTAAACATATTGCCGGTCAGCCCCAGCCACTGTAATTGCTTCATCTCATATAATGATCCAGGCAACGTGGTAAGCTGGTTGTGGAACAGGTAAAGAGTTTTTAAGTTTGTCAGCAAACCGATGGTCTCGGGTAAAAATTGAATCTTGTTCTCCGACAACGTTAACCCTTCCAGGTAGGTCATGTTACCAATCTCTTCGGGCACCTTCGTGATATTGGCCCTTGACTAGATCATTCTTGGGTTCATTCAAAAGATAATTTAAGATTTGAATTCAGGTATAAGTTCATGCCCAAAGGGATATTAGCAAGGTTGATTGTGAAATTAAACCGAGACATTTTCGAGGATAAATATTGGCGATTTGGAGTAATCTTACAATATGATGATACCAAAGCTATAGTAAGAGAGCGCTATTTCGATAGTAAAATCACCATAGAACTCTCTGGAAAGAATGCGATAGAATACCTATTTGTTATAAGGAAAGCTATAAGTGAAATCAATAGAGATTTTAATAAAATAGAAGTAGATGAAATGGTTCCTTGTAAATGCACTCATTGTTTGAATGTAGAACAGGTATTTTATTATCCATTTAATCTTTTAAAGAGATATGATCACAAGGGAATTAAAAGAATACGCTGTGATCTCAGTCTTGAAGAGGTCATTGTCACTAATTTAATCTCTGACATTTTCAAAGAAGATATTTCAAAAGATAGAGTAATTGCATGCGAAAATAAAAATGTAGAACTATATAAATTACTTCAACTTGAAAATGTTATCTTTTTCCCGGAACGTGATAGCACTTCGGTTTTCATCCAAGTAAAGACATCAGAAAGGCATGGGATAAGAGATAGGGATTTTCTTTTAGATTCAGAGATTCACAGAATACAAAAAAAATACCCTACCTTTTATATTTTGAATTATTATTGCATTGAAAACTATCTCTACCACCCTGATAATATAGATGAACTCAAGTTAAAGGATTTCAAGAAAACAGAGTATGTTAACGATATTGTTTCACAAAAAAATACAAAAAAAAGCCACATCATATCAATTTACAAAAACGCAAGGAATTCCTATCAGGAATTTAAAGTGGATTCCGAAAATCTTCGTGTAAGAAAGGAAGAGGAACAAATTATAAATTATTTGGATTCAGACAATATTGAAACCTTTTTTAAGGCTTTTAGCATGAAAGATTACCATAGTAAAGGCATTCTCTCCAAATATAATTTAAAGAATGAGGAACTTGCAAGTACTAATTGGTTTAAGGAGAAGATAAGTAAGATTATAACGCCGCCAAAACTTGACAAAATTGAAAGCAAATAATCTCAGCAGAAATTAGTTCAAACAGATAGTAGGCTGAATAACAACTGGCTTTTTATCCACCTTCTCTGCTGCATTTGCTAATAGTCTTCTACTTACTCGGGCATATATTGCTGTGCTTTTAATGGAATTATGGCCCAGCATTTTACTTACTGTTGCAATATCAATATCCTCCTCTAATAATATTGTGCTGGCAAAACTATGCCGGGCAATATGATGAGTTACCTTCTTTTTAATGCCTACCAGTTCGGCAATAATATGCAGGTATGTATTTACTTTCTGGTTGGAGAGTCTGGGCAAAACATATCCGGTAGCCTCACGTAATACTTGGTACTTATAATATATCTCCACCGCCTTTGAGAGTAATGGCAGTTCGATTATTTCTTTCGTTTTACGCTGGCGTATTTTTACCCACAAACGGTTATTTTTCTTATCCATCTTTATATCCTCAGCTTTCAGGCATTGGGCATCCATGTACCTAAGGCCGGTATAACAACTGAATAAGAATATGTCCCGGACTCTTTCAAGCGATGGGTTCTGACCCAAATCGTGGCTGGCTATCAACTCTATCTCTTCAATAGTTAATGCCTCCCGTTGGCTCTTGGTGGCCTTCAGTTTGAAGCCTAAATCGAACGGGCTCCTGTCAATTGCACCGGCGCGAACTGCATGTTTTAAAACTGTTCTTATCCGGCTCAGGTACTTATTTGCGGTACTACGTAACATACCCCGTTGCAGGGTAGGGTTTATGTATTCCGTTAATAAATACTCTTCAAATGCAACCAGATGATTAGTATTAAGTTCCCGTAAAAGCAGTTGTTTTTGGCCGATGGAATTAAGGTACTCTTCAAAATGAACCATAGTTGTATTATACTGCACTACTACCGTTGGGCTGTATTCCCTGGTATGTAGTTTTATTTTATTGATATGCTTTTTAAAGAACTCTATAAAGCTCATGTCGTTTACCGTGCTTCCGTGTTTTAACATGGTGCGGACATCAATTACCGAGAATCGTTTACCTGCTCTTTCCTGTGAATCACGCAACTCAAAAACCTTCGCCTCGATATTCGCCAGCTTAAGGTTCAGATAGTTATCCTCCCTTGCAGCTCCTTTTAGCCGGCCACTCTGTGCCTCCCATTTATTAGGGTCTGCAAAGTGGTAGGTAAACAGTTCTATTTTACGCCTGTTTACAATAACACGTACCCAGACAGGATGCTCCCCTTCCTTTTTCTTACGGTCTGGGCGTAAGTAGAATCTTATTGAACATGCGGTGAGCATTGGGTTAACGTTTAGTGTCAAATCTTATTAATTTTTATGAGTGGAATATTATAAATGCTTTTCATTTTCTTTCAAAAGCGTCTCTAAATCACTTGATTTATAATACACATCACGGCCACCAAAAGATGATGAAGCTACTCTGCCTGCTTTCCGCAACTTGTATAATGTACTTTTAGAAAGGCCGGTTATTTCTTTTGCCCGCTCTTCCGTTACATAGCCAGACTGGTTATTATGTTCGGACAATATACGTTCTACCAATACCTGCAATCCGTCAACCTTTGAAATAAGGGCGCTCAGTTTCGTCTCATCTATTACTATGAGTATTTGCTTTTCCATGAAACAGCTTGTTAACGTGGTTTAAGAAATTCCGTCTTAATTTTTGGCGGTATCACTCCCAATGCGCGGAACTCATCCTCCATGAGTTGCTTTGTCTGCGCTTCATATCCCTGCTTTACAATAAAACTATCGTGTATTGTAACGAATGGCTTAATGCCATGTTCGATTAACTTTGGGGCAATCCGTTGAATAATAATTCTGGACTCCATCTTTTGCATCATTGAAGAAAGGATTTTATGCGATGCTTTTTGGCCCTCGTAAACTCCCGTTTCTTTTAGGAAGAGAGATTCGATGAACGGCAAATGCCTGTTTGTGAGATTTTTAATTGTGCGAAAACAATTATAAACAGAGGGGAATTCACTTTTAAAGGCCAATATATGTGGCCGTTTTTCAATCCGTAAGTTACGGCAAAACATAATCCTAAAAATTTCATTCTTTGCCGTATCCCTGTCAAAGCCTCTTAACTGCATCCAGTATTCGTAGAGGCAACCGGTGGCACATAGCTCAGCGAACAATTTATAATCAGCATTATTTTTTATTCTATCGAGATACGGAATGCACGGGCTAAATTCAGGCAGAACATCATCCACCAATGCTGAGTGTATCGCAATTGAACTAAAATAGACCTGGGAATTCGCCAAATCTAACGCCACAAGAGGCCTGTTAGGTTCATCAGTAAAGTACATAAACGGCCTCAACTCTTTCCAAAGGTTGCTTATTTGTGTATGAAACCTCTCGCCAAACTTATCTACCAAATATCTTTCATAGTTCCCTTCATTAATCGATTCCATTAACATTAGTAGCTCTGAGTAACTCCTTTCAATACCAGACCTGGTTGGCCTCACAGTAATTAATTTCTTTGCGACCTTATTCAAGAAATCTTCTGCCTTATCAATATCGAAGCGAACCATTTTAAGCATTTCAGTCATGTTTTCGTGTATTGGAGATAAGGGGAGGTGCTTGTTATCTGGTTTAAGTCTGAATGATTGCTTCAATTCATGTATTGCTTTCAGCGTACTGTGGCTGGTAATCTTTTCTTTCCTGAAATGACGGATACCGCAAACAGTTCGTAACAGAGAAATTGGAATTTTATACTGTACGCTTGAACTGTTTACAGCATAGCTTTTAGTACCGGTAATCGTTACTCGAACTTCAATGAGTCTCTTCTTCAACAAAAAGCGCATATAGTTGTTATACTTATTTGTTGCAACTTTTGTCAGAAGAATTGAACTTAACGATACCCATCCTCCCTTATACTTATCGGTCTTTACAACATTATCATTGCTTGCATCAGCCAACCGTTTCATATAGAATTGATGGTAGATAGCCCTCACGCGGTCGGGCTTTAAACCTGTACCTTCCACCAGTGCATCTATATCCGGCATTCCCGCAGGGATATATGCTTTTACTGGAAGGAAACTGATTTCTGGCTTTGTCATTTTAGCTGTTTGTGTATTGGTTTAACTTCTGATAATATTATCAAAGGTTAAATGACCTTTTGTAGTACATTATATAAGGTAAATGCTGCTTGTATCGCCTGTGGGTTTACATCCGCCTGCTTCTCTTACTCTTATTACTGCTCTCTTACTATAACTCTGTTTCACTGGACTGCAAGCCATCGGTATCGGCTGCGGGCTTCTTCAATCGCTTATTTAATTCTTCGGAAGAGAATTCTTCAACCTTTCCTGATCCGTTTTCGGGCTTTTCTTCTTGCTTGTTTGTTTTATCATCAAGCATTTCATCAAGTTGTTCCCTGGGTGTTTTATTTTTCTTTTTTTTCATTCTGTTTTAGATTAGGTATTGATTTTTAATATGCTGAATAATGGCGTACATTAACGGGGGTGGCAGAGCATTGCCAAGTATCCTGACATTGGTAGTCCTTGCACTGGATGGCATTACAAAAGATTTAGGAAAGCCCATGAACAGCTTCATCTCCGGTATTGTTAATCCTCTCCACTTGCCACCTACAAACACTACTAAGCCATCGGTGGCTGTTATGGTGCACATGAGATTTGATTTGTCCTTCGGTTTTGCATCAAACTGCTTTGGGTCGAATCTCTCAATGTGCGGTGCTACTACCCCTATCGTTAGAAATCTCGTGCCCTCTATGTTTGGTTTTGGGAAACTAATCCTAACATTGGGCGCCACATCCCTTCGCTTGCCGATGAAGATTAGTCGCGTCCTGTCTTGTGGAACACAGTAATATGAGCAGTTCATGACCTTGTACTTAAACTCATAGTCGTTTAGCCCATGTAGCCTTCTTATGATTTCGTTGAAGAGAGGTATTTTATTTCCCTTCAACATGCCATCCACGTTTTCGGCAGTAAAAGTCATTGGCCTTAGCTCATAAATCAGCCGTATGAACTCATAAAAATTAGCATTGGCATCTTCCGGCGGATTAGCCGCGGCTTTGGTATTAGCTGTAGAGTAAAGCTTGCAGGGCGGTGAGCCATGCAGGTGTGTAAGTTCACCACGTTTCAGTCCGGTAATTTTAAATATTTCCTGTACTGTAACATATTGCACAGCTTTTTGAAGTACCGGTACACCAGCGTTATTGGCCCTATAACAATCCAGTGCCTGCGTGTCAATATCTATGCCCAATTTACTGGTGAGTCCCGCTCTGTGGATGCCCGATGAGGCACCGCCACCCCCGCAAAACAAATCAATAGATGTAAAATGCGGGGGTGTTATTTCAAGGTGCTTGTTCATTATTCCTGCGATTCTTCTTCGTTAGTATTCTCTTCTTCATCTTCTTCTTCCACAATCTGAAGTTTCATCCCATAACATTCGCAGCGAACAGTCGTACAACGAAATGTCGGAACTTCATCCTCTTCTTCTTCGGTCTCATTCTGGTTTTCTGTTCCAGGTTTACCCTTAGGTACTTTGTCGTCCTCGTCCTTAGAATCTGAGTCTTTTTCAAGAGTGGACGTGTCAGATTTTGCAGGTGTCGCCGTCTTTTTTGCCGGTTCTTTTTCATCATCGCCAGGCTCACCTTCCGCTTTAACTTTTGGCTTCTTCAATTTGGATAAACCTCTCACTACATCATAGAACGCCACTTCAAGCGGTAATCTATTCTCGTTAATCCTTTTCATCAGGTGGGGAGCACGGCGTTCAACAACAGCCCTCTGCATCTTAACATCATCAGGTTCCATAATGTCTTCCGAATTGAGGTAATTGATCAGGTTGTAGGCTCCGTCAATTGACGTATTGCCACTGTCAATGTATTTGAAAAGGCTCGGCCTGGTATCGAATATCAATTCATACTTTCCGACTTGAGCCTCCGACATTTTGTAGCGAACCGAAAGACGGGCACGAGTGGATAATGGCTGTTCGCCTTCCGGTAGATAGAGGTCAGAGCGTTCCCCTTGACCTCTGGCCCATATATGCTTGCGCGCATTCATCTCGCTGGCAATCTCGAATTTGGTCTTAGTGCGGTACTCATTGCCGATAAGTAGCGCATTCAGCTCCTCCTCCTCCGTATCATATTCTTCTATGATACAGGGTACTTCAAGCAATCCGGCCATTATACTGCCTGTTACTCTTAGGTGACCGCTAATGATAATGAACTTGCCCGGGTTGTCTTTATCGGGTTTGATAATAATGGCGATCTTCACGCCATGTTCCCTGACTGAACCGGCCATTGCCAACTTGTCAAGTTCCGAACTCTTGTAAAAGTTCATTGGGTTAGGAATCAGGTTTTCAACCTTCTCCATAACTGGTGCTTTGTCTGTTTTCATGTTTTGTTTATTTAATTGTTATTAATAGAGCCATTAAGAATTAAGGGTGGTGAAAACCTATGCAGCAATTGCATAGGTTTGAGGTGCAGGAGGTGTAACAACCCATTCGACAAACGAAATGTATTTTGCGAATGCACAGGACAATCCATAGGCAGTATGTTTATCAGTACTGTATTTAAGGTTTTCCTCAAGTTGAGCTTGCAACTTCTTTAAATACGTAACATCCTTAATTTTGCTGAAAATCGTATCGTCAATGTGAAGTAGTTTCAAGGCATCTGTTAATCCGTTTACATAATTGATTGTTGAACGAAATCCCTTACCTGCTTTACCTATTAGATATTTTTCGCAGAACAACTGGAATTTGGGAATGCCCACTATACTAAATAGTATGGCCTTCATTTCAGGGCTGAGATAATGCGTTTTCATAGTAATAAAATTTTGAGATTTGGAATTCCTTGTTGCTTCATTAATGTGCGAGGCAGAGCTCGCGTCTTGCTTTTTTAAGCTGTTTTTTTCTGTGTTCATAATAATTAAGTTTTTAAATTTGAGTTTAAAGGTAGCTCTGCCACCAGCCAAGCATAGGCTTCTCAGACATGTAGCACGTGATGAATGCCGTGATGTCTGGGAATAAAAAAAGCGCCAATAGAGGCGCTTGTGAGATACCAAAGAGAGAAAAATACTTTAAATCATTTTTTCAATACCGTGACCAACCCCGTGAAAAATGATTGCTTTTTATTATGGTTTAAATATAAGGGTCAATTCTATTTTTTTGCTCTTTCCGAATTTCGCTCACTTTTCTTTTTATTCAATATAGCGATTAAGGCCTCGAAATTTTTGACCTCGAAATTATTATTGTCTTCTAACATCGTAGCAATGTAAAGGTCAATTCTATTTTTTCGCTCTTTACGGATTTCATTCACTTTTCTTTTATCCAATTGGGTTGCATCAAAGTTGCTGCCATCCTCATCAATAAAACATTTTACGGCAATTTGCCATTTTTCTCTACCGCTATCTAATATTGGATACAGAGTATTGATTAAGTATTTAAGCTCAGGCACTGCGCCAATCCATCTGACGCGTTTATTAGGATATACTTTACGGCCTGAGAATACTCTTTGAAAGTTTGGCAACGTAGTTTTCGGGGCGATAAAACCATTTTCAACCAAAGAGAGGTGAAATAACTTCAAGTCGGCCAACTGATTAGTTTCACTCGTTGTATTATTTAACCTATTGAATTTAAAAGAATGGTCTATATTCTTGACTTTGGCCTTACCTATACTACTACTGCCTGAATGAGTATTAGCCTTCTCTATAGGCTTCTTTTTATTCGTAAGGTTCTTTATATGTTCAAAAGCGTTCACACTATAGGTGATTTCCTTTATCCGTCCAATCTCTTTCGCGTTAAACATGGTTTGCGCTAAATACGGTATCCAGTCTTTAATCAATAACTCTTCAATTTTGGTTATTTCATTAATAGCGGTTGTTAATTTATCCATCTCAGGGAAAACATAATAGCCACTATAATCTTTAGCTCCCGCCAGTCTTACAAGGTCGCTTATAATTGCCTTGCAACAGTTACCAGGCTCCTCAATGATAAACTCAATCTTATCAGAATCGTTACTATCACGCAAATCGACTTCAAAAGCTGTATAACCGGAAGTTAGTAGGTACTCAGAATTAAGATATTCAGAATCAAGCATCTTACTTTTATCACTAATTTCTGGAAGCATTACTTTAAACACTTTTACAAAATGCACAATGTCTTGCGAAATATCTTCATGCTTAAGGATTTTCCCTCTGAGATATAAATTAATAGGCTTTAGTTCCTTTTCGGTATTTAATAAGAAGGCATGTAACTTAGAGCAAAATTGCACTGATTGTAAAATTGAAGAGGATTTAGTTATGGTTCTATCATCCCCATATTTTCCAATATGTTTAGTGGTATTCAAGTCATACTTATTTAACTCTTCCTGCACCATTAGGGTAACAGTATGCCCCAATTTTACTGGCCTAAATGATTCCCATTCACCATACCCTTCAATTTCTTTTCTTAGTTTATCTCCGGCAGTAATTAAAATTTCCTTCTTCTCCTTTGCGTTAAGTGCCAGGTTGAGTTTCTTTTCTATAAGGGCATTGAAGTTTGCACCTTTAGGTGATTTATTCAGTTGACCTAAAAGATAATTAGTTAATCGAGTTTCAAGTACCTGCGATAACATGTAAATTTGTTTTTACAAAGATACTAACCTCCGGTAAATCATTCTAAATTTAAACTAATAGGTTTTAAGAGTATTAAAGCCAATTCAATCATACACCATACATTATATAATGTGTTACAAAAGGACATTTAACCTTAGATAATATTATCAAAGGTTGACCCAATGTTACCAGTTAAAACGCACTGTGTTTATGTTTTTGCAAGAACGCATCTATTGATTCGCGTTCAAAAAACAATTTCCGGCCAATTTTAATATAGCCTAACCCATTCGCTCTCCACTCAGAAGCTGTTGTGCGTGAAATATGATATTGAATCATTAGCTCAGAATTGTCAAGCATTGCTACCCTATTAGGTGGCATCTTACCAAGCATATTTTTCAACTCAGCAATTTCACCGCGAAGTTGCTGTATCTGCTTAACGGCAGGGCAGGTAAATGTTCCCTGCTCATTGGTTATTTTATCTACTTTATTATTTTGCATTTTTCAACATAATTAGCATAATAAAAGCTACATTTGAATTGCAACTTTAAAAATCATGCTGACCAAAGAATTTAACGCACTATCACTTGCCGAAAGAACCAAACTTGTATTTAGTCAGGGAAAACTTATTGGTATTTCTCAAGAACATACAGTACAGAAAGGATTCTTCTACAAGCTTAATGATTTGAAAATTGATGTCATTTACGATAAAGTTCGCAACCAATTACTTGATATTATTGCTTGGGAAACCAGTAATGATAGGGTAACATTTCTAAAAATGCCCGTGTAAATTAATTATTTTCTTTATTTTTTTGTACCCACAACATAACCTTGCGTTTTTGCATATTCAAGGAAAGGGGTTAGCCTTTTAGAAGACCATTGGTTTGTAATGCAAAGAAGCCGGCTACCACATTTGATGATTTGTTCATCGCGTGTAAAGTAACGTTTCTTTCCATCTTTTATATTTATTGCAAGCGCCTCATTTTTTTCAGTTAAAACAATAAAATTCTGGGATATTCCTGGGTAATTATTCCATTTTTTCTTCAGCTCAGCCGAACTATAGTTATTGGTCACCTGATCTTGCTTGATTATTTCCAATGGAATTCTCCCTTTAGGAAAATATTTACCATGAAACATAATTCTGGAAAAGTCCCTTTCAAAATTATTCACTTTCCTAACCTTTTCAGCAATTTGAGGGGTTTCCCCTTCATATATTTTTTTTACTTTATATCCCAATTCCCTAAAATTCAGAAGAATCGGCCTGATGTCATAATACTTAGAGATAGTTAATGTTCCAATCTTTTTATCATTCCTACTAATCTCAAAAAAGACTTCTGTATTTTCTAACTCAACTTTAGTTAATTTTAAATTTGCTTTATTATCTGCCATATCTCTGAATTTTAGAGCAGTAAATTAGTGTTTTTTGGATTACACCTTAATTAAACACTCATAGCTTCAAATATACATCTGCAATAACCTTATCTGTTATACCTATGTAACGTTTAGTTACCGCCAAGCTACTGTGAGAAAATATCTCTGATAAGTAAACTAAAGCCCGCTCGCTTTTGTTATCGCTTTCCCATACTCGCTTTCCGAATGTCTTCCTTAAAGTATGGGTAGATGGATTCTGTAGTTTAATATTATAGTCCCGCGCCATATCTTGTAGCAATAGGTTAATAAACTGCCTCGATAACTTATTGCCATACTTGTTGCAGAAGATATATCCCTGCGGGTTGAATATACCTCTCTGTGTTAAAATATCTGCTCCGTACTTTATTGATTCCTTCACAAACCGGTTGATGGTAATTTTACGTTGTTTACCAGTCTTGCTCTCCGTAATATAAAACTCATCCTTATCCAGTACATTTTCCCATTTTAAGTTTAGCAAATCGCCTATCCTCAAACCGAAGTAACAGCCGGTTGCGATTAATAAATACTCTCGTAGTTTGCTATCATTCTTCAGACGTGCTAAGAGCCCCATCATTGTATTCCATTCCATGCCACTACATGTAGTTTTTGTTCCTTTAGTGCTCATCTTGGTTATTATTGGTTCTGCCTTGAATATAGCCCTTTCCGGGCCTGCTTACACTAACTATAAAAAGTGAAAGTAACTTCCTGTTTTTCTTTTGTTGGTTTCCAATGCGTTATGTAAAAAGTAGTGTTTTCATAGCCGTTACTGCTTTCACTTTTAGCATTCTTATACATAAGTGAAA